>CAMOQT010000099.1 GCA_946623145.1 uncultured Azospirillum sp. | reverse complement strand
TGGTCAAACCAACTTATGTCGTCGGTATGTTCTGGTTTAACTTTTTGCAAGGCAACAAGAAATTGCATTTGATTCCATTGTTGGGTGGAATCGTTGAATAGCGAGATTGTTTCGTCGGCCAAATTACGAGGAAAGGCTGTTTTAATAAATTCCTCGGAATTTATGTTGTTTATATTGTTAGGGCTGAGCTCAATAAACTTAAAAAGTTTATCACAGAAGTTGTTGGCATAGGCATAAGGGCTTTGGATAACCCTGCGGTGTAAGGCGGATAAAATTGCAGGGTGAAGTTTTTTGATACTGACAGCTACTCCTTTGTTATTTATTTTTTCCTGTATTCTTTCAAAACATTCAGGTGAATAATTTGATACTAAAAACCATTCGTTACAAAATGTAGCTACTTGTTCATGTTTTTTTACAGCTCTTTTCCAATTTTGTTCAGATAGGCCATTTTTTCTGTTCAACAATTGTGATAAATCTTGTTCATCTTTGTGAATTTTTTGAATGATAGAATCAGGATATTTCCCTGTCAGATAACAGGTTTCAGCAAAAGCAGAATCGGACATTTCTGCTAGTTTTTTTAAATATTTAGCAAATTTTCTTGTGTTAGATATATCCATTTGATTGATGCCGCGATATTTTTTATTTGTGCTGAACATTGCAATGGATGGCGTGTTTTTATATTCCCCCACACCTGCATCTTTAGTTTCAAATCTGGAAGATAACCAACACAGTGAGCCATTGCATTTATCATTGTAGCGTTGTCCAGAAAAACAGAATGAATCTAAAGGGTTTGTTGCAAAAGTATCAATTTTGTTAAGGGCGTTTTGAATGACAGGTTTTGTTTCATTATGTGCATTATGATTGTTTGCCAATGCATTGATGGGAGAGATACCAATTAAAGATCCCAATACAAAAGCTTTGGTTTTGTGCCATATTTTACGGGTTATTGCAATTATTCTATCTGTAATTTTTTGTTTTTTGCTCATTTTCTCACCTCATTTAAATTCTATATCTTGTGGAAGGATTTGTCTAGCTTATCTTTTGATATTTTTTATTGAAAATTAAAGTGGTTGCGTTTATAGTCGTCGGTTAGTGATAATTTTTTTTAGAAATGGGATATTTTATGACAGAAGAAACTAATATTCATCGCGAATCGAGACTTGCAAAATTAAAGACATTACAAGAAAAAGGATATAATCCATATCCTTATTTTTTCAGCCCTAACGCTCAGGCTGCTGAATTACAAAAAAAATATGAAGCTTTAGAAAATGGTGTCGATACGGAAGACAGATATACAATTGCTGGACGTGCAATGGCTGTCAGAAACAGTGGTATGTTTATTGATGTAAAAGATGCCAGTGGTAAAATTCAGGCTTTTTGTCATAAAAACCACCTCTCAGAAGAGGCTTTGGAGCGTTTGAAATGTTTGGATGTCGGTGATATTGTCGGTATTTCAGGATATATTCGCCGTACACCGCGCGGAGAGTTGTCAATTGCAGCGGAATCGTTTGATATTATATCTAAGTCTTTACAACCGTTACCGGAAAAATTCCATGGCTTAACAGATACCGAGGCTCGTTATCGTCAGCGTTATGTCGATTTTATTATGAATGATGACAGTCGTGAAATTTTTCAAAAGCGTTGTCAGATTACATCAGCAATTCGTCGTTATTTTGAAGAACACAATTTCTTAGAAGTTGAAACTCCAATGTTACATCCGATTATGGGTGGCGCAAATGCTAAGCCGTTTATTACACACCATAATACCTTGGATATGGATTTGTATTTGCGAATCGCGCCGGAATTGTATTTGAAAAAATTAGTTGTCGGCGGTTTTGATCGTGTCTTTGAGATTGGTCGTAATTTCCGTAATGAAGGTATTGATAAAAGTCATAACCCAGAGTTTACTGCTTTGGAAGCTTATCAGGCCTATGCCGATTATAATACGATGGCTGATTTGATCCCTGATTTAATTGCTTTTGTTGCTAAAACGGTTTTGGGAACAACGGTAATTACGGTTAATGAGCATGAAATTGATTTAGGAAAGCCTTTTGCGCGTAAGTCAATGATTGATCTTGTTAAAGAATATACCGGTGCTGATTTTATGCAGGCTGAAACTTTAGAGCAAGCTAAAGAATTAGCAAAGTCTGTCGGTGTGGATGCCGGTGATTGTATTTCTTGGGGAAAGGTGATCTCAGAAGTCTTTGATGCCAAAGTTGAAGAACATTTAATTGATCCGATTTTAGTTATGGATATGCCACGTGATATTTCTCCATTAGCTAAAACACACCGTTCTAATCCGCGTTTGGTAGAACATTTTGATGCTTACGTTGCCGGAATGGAAATGGGATGTGCATATTCCGAACTTTCTAATCCTTTGGAGCAGAGAGAACGTTTTGAGGCTCAATCCGCAGATCGTGAAGCCGGAGATGATGAAGCACAAATGTTGGATGAAGATTTTATTTGTGCTTTGGAAAATGGTTTTCCTCCGACAGGTGGTATGG
>CAMOQT010000098.1 GCA_946623145.1 uncultured Azospirillum sp. | reverse complement strand
TTGTTGACTATTTGATTATGAAGGAAAACAATGGAACTGACTAAAGAACAGGCTCAAGAAATTATTGCCCGTCGTGTTGCCCAAGAATTTAACGATGGTGACGTGGTCACTCTGGGAATCGGCCTACCCACCAAAGCAATCAGCTATGTACCGGAAGATGTACACATTATCGTTCAGTCAGAAAACGGAGTTTTGGGTGTCGGAGCCTATCAGGATGACAGTAACCGCGACAAACATATTATCAATGCCGGCGGATTTGGGGTAACCATTAACGACGGCGGGTGTTTTGTTGACAGCTTAACCGCTTTTGCCATGATGCGCGGCGGACATATCGATATCACCGTTTTAGGAGCTTTACAGGTTGATGCCGAGGGAAGTCTTGCCAACTGGAGCATACCCGGAAAATTCACCCCCGGAATGGGCGGAGCCATGGATTTGGTTGTGGGTACAAAACGCCTTATTATTGCCATGGAACACACCGCCAAAGGGGAACCGAAAATTTTACAAAAATGTACACTACCGCTGACGGTGGCTCACAAAGTCAATATGATAATTACCGAAAAAGCCGTATTTGAAATAAAAAATAACAGTTTGATTTTGCGTGAAATAAGTCCATATTCTTCTTTAGATGACATCAGACAAAATACTCCGGCGGAATTTACGGTTAATTTAGCTAAATAAGCATTTCTCTTTTTTTGTACAAAATTGCATTTTTTACTTGATTTTGGACAAAATTTATATTACAATGAACTCAAAGATAAAATATCAAGGAGAATTCCCATGACTGACAATAAAGAAAATATGACATACGAAGAAGCCTTAAAACCGGCAAAAAAGATGACCATGAATATGGTGAAACGCTATAGTTTGGCTGCCGGCATGTCCGATGAAGAATTGTCTGAAGCGGTTAAGGAAATTTTATTGCAACCTTACATGGAAAATTTGTACAGAGGCAGAATAGAACCGCAAGACATTGCCGAATTCACCGAAGAAATGACCAATGCCTCGCGCAACAAAAAAGTGTCAATTGTCTCCGGTTTTGCTCTCAGTGTTTTCGAAACTGACAGATTCGGTGACGGAAATAACGAAATCGGCAGTAACGAAAGCCTGTTGTTAATAAATACACTTGATAAACGCTTTTCAGCAGATATTATAAAATTTTCCGAGAAAAAGGAAGCAGAGCGCGCTTCTCCTATTCCGGAACCGACAAAGTTACAAAGACATGCCGGAAAATTGTTGAAATCATTTCTTGAAGGCGGCCGTCTGGTAGTACTATCCATCGGTATTGCGGCCGCATCATACACAGGATATGAATTATTTAAAGAAAACAAAGACAGACCTGCCGATAAGAACGAAACTGAAAAAAATATCGCTTCCAGAAAGCAAAACAACGTTACGACTTATACTACTTGGGCTCAAGAGGCAAAACATAATAAATCTCGCCTTTAGGCTATATAATTCAGCCAACCGAAACCCTGTCCAAAACACTGAACAGGGTTTCGTTGTTTTAATGACACCAACTTAAGAGACTCGTTCTTGCTTCGTAAGCTCTGCCTTCGCTTTGCTCGGCAATCGCTAACTTCGCTTCGGTCACTCGGTTGCAATTTGTTCGCTGTGCATCGCTTTCGCTTGCTTGCTCACAAGCAACCTTCGCCAGAATAAATAAAAACAACCTCAAAATGTTGTTTTTATTTATTCTGCCCGACCCAAGTGTGTCGTTCGTTCGGCTCTCGTACCACCAATAAAAAAAACCGCCCTTCCGGACGGTCATTTTTATTGGTGCCAACAGAGAGACTCGAACTCCCGACCCACTGATTACAAATCAGTAGCTCTACCAACTGAGCTATGTTGGCGCTGTGCTGTGTGTGCTTATATATTACAACCGAGCCAATGTCAATAATAATTTTAAAATTTTTTTGCACTTTTTAAAAAAACTTTAAAAAAGTCTTGACAAAATATTACCGAAAATGTTATAAAATATTCCCAAATGTGATTATCAAGGAATTATTAGGAATCAAAACAATAGAATTATGGAAAGAAAACGTATCTTAAAGGGTAAAGTAGTAACGTTAGTTACGTACCCAAAGTTTCTGTCGGATATTTTACGTCCGCAGATAGGTGAATATGACTCACCTTATGTGTTAGCTCTTACTCCGTGTGAGAAAGTAGGCGATAAGTTTTTTGACCTTCGCACCGGAGCCGAAGTGACGAAGCAAGAGAATATGCTCGAGTGGCTAAATCTCTCAGGAACAGTCTTCCGCTACGGCAATCCAAAGCACTATACCGAGGAGTGTTTGCTCACGAGTAGGCGTTTCGAGAACGGCAAGCTGATTTTGTTCTCGATTACCCCGGATGAAATAACTCCTTATATGTTGGAGCGGAAGGTTTTCTCAAAACTAAAGAACGTTTCCTGAACTAAGCTCCCTTAAGCCAGATGCTTGAGGGAGCTGTTGTTTTTTAAATACTTCTTCAAGTTTTCTACCCGATTCGCAACAAATTTATTTTTCCCAAAAAAAAATTTTTAAAAATCGCAAAAAAAATATTGCAAATATAAAATTATAATAATATAATTCGCGCGAATTACGTGTGTTTATTTAAACACATTCCTATTATTTGGCGAATAAGACCGAGAGGATAATATACCGGCGGTGCGGTCTTGTTCTTTTGAAAGCAATAAGGGTTAACCTTCTGTTGACGGGATTGAATTTTTCAAAAGAATTGTCGCAGAATCAATA
>CAMOQT010000097.1 GCA_946623145.1 uncultured Azospirillum sp. | reverse complement strand
GAAGCAGTTCAAGATTTCATTAAACATGATATAAAACTTAAGATATCTTTATCTACGTTATCAAGTGTTGTTTCAGCCAAACAGAGAAAAGCAAAATTAGCAAACCTTTTAGCGTTAGTGTCCGATATAAATGTTAGGGACGAAAATCAAAACACCGTGCTGTATGAGTTTATTAAAAATAACAACTTTCGTATAGCGAAGGCTCTAATCGAGGCCGGTGCCGATGTTAATGTAAAAAATATCCAAGGCGAAACTCCGTTAAGTTGTGCCGTAAAATATAAAGCCAAAGGTAAAATAATTGGAATTCTGCTAGCCTACGGCGCCAAAGTTGATACGGAAAACAAAATGGTTCAATCGGCTGTAGCGGCCTTTCTGAAGCGACAGAAGAACAAACCATCTGCTGCGCAATTAAGGCTACTAAATTGACACGGAAAAAGAATAATAACCGCGTTGACAAGCAAAAAATATTGAAATAGGATTTTGATAACAAATATAAGGAATTAGGACTATGAGTAATGATGTAGAAAATTGCCCAGCAGAAAAATTTATAAAATTATGTTTTGCCGATGATGTGAAAAATTTTTGGAATAAATTTTACGATTGGCAACAAGGAGAATCTTTTTACACATCAGATATTGATCCTGATCAAAAAAGTAAAATACTGTATGATGCGCACCGAAGATTATGGAATAAACAATGTAGTATTTTGAAGCTAAGTACAGTGCCAACAGCAAAACACCTACCGGACGAAGTAGATAGAACAAAAGAAGCACTTGTAATTACAGGGAGATATCCGCGTTTGGGTAGTGATTCAATAATGAGTATTTATTGGCACTGGGCAGGAAATAGATATCCCTTAAAAAATATGCAAGAGCTTATGAATAATATTGGTGATAATATAAAAAATGATGAGGAATATAAAAAATTATATGAAAACTTGTGTAATGGTATAGAAAAAGATTTTCCAGATACAGCGAATTTAAGACACAAGCCAGATGAAGAAAAAGTATTTAAAAAATTTATCTGGTGCTATTTGCAAAAAGCCAATACCATTGGTGGATTTGTATTATTTCCCAGACATCCTCAATCAATAAATCAAAAACGCGGAACTGGTTCATTAATTTATGATCGTTTTGACCTGACGCTTGAATGTATCAGAAGATATTATGAAGAAATTAAAAAATCAGAAAAAGACATTAATTACAATCCGTTATTTGGTGGATTAAATACCGATTACATAAAAGAAGATAAAGCCTTCTTTGATTTATTTGGAAAAGGCAAGACAGGCTTTGAAAAATACACCGAGTTTTTCTGTCTGAATAAGAGTTATGATAAAAAGCAAAACTGGGTAAAAGACGGACAAGTTCTGAATTTACTAAATAATCAACCATTAGATGATTATGATTTTGGCAATAGGAATAATGTTCTCTTAACCGAGAATAACTGGTGGACATTCTACCGCAATATAATGAATCGTTTAGATGCTCGGAATGAACAAATTAAAGAAGTTATTGAAGGAAAATAACAATGTCGCTGAAAAAAATTATTTGGTTTATCGTAAAACTACCGTTCGAAGTGCTCAAAGCCGTATTTGTTATTTTAGGCGACATAGGCGGTGCTTCTGCCGGTAGCAGCAACGAGGTCAAAATAAATGACTATCATACCGGACAAACGCTGTATATTATATCTGCAGGTTGTGTGCTTGATTATCGCACGGGTATAGCTCTTTATGAGCTGAAAGATAATCGTTTTGAAGATTATAAAACCGGCATAGCACTTTATGAAATCAAAGATAATCGTATAGAAGATTACCGGAGCGGACAATTTTTATACGAAATCAGAGATAATTATATTGAAGATTATCGAAGCGGCCGGATATTATATCAAATTAACGGCGAATATATTGCAGATTACAGATCTGGAACATATTTGTATCAGGCAGACGGAGAAATTGATTATTTGGTAATTATGGTTATTTTAATTAACGAAGGACTTTTAGGTTAAGGTTTATAATTTTGCCGTTATTTCTTCTTATTCC
Organism: uncultured Azospirillum sp.; assembly: GCA_946623145.1. Classification (GTDB taxonomy): domain Bacteria; phylum Pseudomonadota; class Alphaproteobacteria; order RF32; family CAG-239; genus Scatocola. Next base: position 738 of record CAMOQT010000097.1, on the reverse strand, counting down.
AATCTTTGGGTTTGATGACCTTTACGTCGTCATCCCATGTATATAAGAACCAGTCCATTTCCATTTTACCGCCGGCTCTGAATTTAACTGTCAGTGTGCCGTCGGGATTGCGCGTTAATTTTTGTTTTGGATGAAAAATAAAGTTTTCGGCCTCATTGGCAACGTTGGCACTAAACAGCCATTCCACATCAAACGGTTCTTCGTGAAAAGCGCCGAAAGATTCCAAAGCATAGGCGTTCAAATCAAATTCGGAACTGTCAAAAATATCCGGCAGAATTTCCACGCTTTTAATACATTGTAGCGAAAAATTGTGCGCTTTGCCGTTGTCATAGCCATCGCTGTGCTTGGCCACTAAATAATGATCGCGCTGACCGTATAAGAAACCATACGGAACAAGTCTGTAAATATGGATTTTATTTGTGCCTTTTGCCTGATAAACCATTTTGATGTGATGACAAGAAAGTATAGCTTGACGAAGCGTAGCTAAAATCTCTTTATCAAGTTCAATTCTTGGCCCCGGGTGTAATACTAAACCTTCAGCTTTCATCAATTCGTCGGCATCAACCTCAATTTTATTTTTCTGCTCCGGCTTTAACAGATTACGCAACTTGACTTCAATTCTGGCCAGAGTATCGGCTTTTTCCTGCAAATTGCTTTGTTTTAGGTTATCAATGGCGGTTTTGAATACGGCCAATTCTTCGGCGGAAAAAGAAATAAAACTGTTCAAACTGCGTTGCG
>CAMOQT010000096.1 GCA_946623145.1 uncultured Azospirillum sp. | reverse complement strand
ATTATGAACAAAAGGTATTGAAAAGCGTTAATAATCCTGTTGATGCTAAAACTGTGGCGCAAATCGGGGAAGATTTATTGCGTTGTTCATACAAGCAAGAGCCTAAACAAAACTTAACCGCGCAGGATTATGGTATTTATAGCCTGTTAGAGCCGAATAGATTGCTCGATTTGGTGCGGAACTTTATCATTTATGATAACGGTATCAAGAAAATTACACGCTATCAGCAGTATTTTGCTATCAAAAAGACGATTGCAAAAATTCAAACTATGAACGAAAACGGTAAACGTCGCGGTGGTTTGATTTGGCATACTCAGGGAAGTGGTAAATCTCTCACTATGGTGATGCTGGTTAAAAACTTGATTGAAACGATTACCAATCCGCGTGTGATTGTGGTAACCGATAGAACGGACTTGGATGTACAAATTCGTGATACTTTTGCGGCATGCAATATCAAAGCCGGTGTGCAACAAGCAACTTCTTGTGCCGATTTGGTTAAGAAAATTAAATCCAAAACTTTGGACGTTATCACAACATTGGTGCATAAATTTGATAAACCGACCGATTTTGTGGATGATGATAACAACTTATTTGTTTTGATTGATGAAGCGCACCGAACACAAGGCGGTGATGCTAACGCGATGATGAATAAAATGTTGCCGAGAGCTTGTCAAATTGCCTTTACCGGCACACCTTTGATGAAAAAAGTTCCGAAGCGTTTGGAGGGTAAAGTTATATCTAAATCACAATCAATTCAGAAGTTTGGTGGTTTGATTGATGAATATACAATTTCGGAAGCGGAAAAAGACGGTGCTGTTCTACCGCTTATTTATCAAGGACGCTTTGTTGACCAGACAGTTGATAAAATTGCCGATAAATTTTATGAGCGTTTGGCTTCAAAATTTACGGAAAGCGAACGAAAAGACTTTGCAAAAAAATGTATTTCTTCTTCGGTTCTGGAAGAAACATCGCAACGTATTGAGATGATTGCCTTGGATGTTAATGACCATTTCTTGAAAAACTTTAAAAATACCGGATTAAAAGGTCAGCTGGTGGCTCCGAGTAAATATGCGGCGGTTATGTTTAAAAAGGCGCTGGATATGTTGGGCGATATCAATGCCGAAGTCGTTATCTCCGATACATTGGCAGATGAAGGTAAAGATGATGTCAATTCTGCACACAAAAAAGCCGTCACCGAATATATGGCAGAGCAAAAGCATAAATATGGTTCACTTGAGAGCAGAGAAAAACAGATTATTCAAGACTATAAGAAAAATCCGGAAGGTTGCGAATTGCTCATAGTCGTTGATAAGCTTTTAACCGGATTTGATGCGCCGAGAGATACGGTTTTATATTTAGCTAAGCAACTTAAAGACCATAACTTATTGCAGGCAATTGCTCGGGTTAATCGTGTTTATGACGGTGATGCCGGAAAACAAAGCAAAACAGCCGGTTTAATCGTTGATTATTCTAAAAATGCCAAAAATTTGAAAAATGCCTTGGAATTGTTTTCAAACTACGCTCCGGAAGATATTGAAAACGCTTTACTTGATACAGAAAGCCAAATTGCTTTGTTAAATAGCATTTATGCTCGTTTGCATGACGCTTTTAAGGATATTACGGATGTTAACAACACAAATGCTTATGTCGAGTTTTTAGCGGATAAGGCTCATGAAAAGGAAAAAGAAGCTTTTTATGATGACGTAAATAAATTTATTAAACAGTTTTCAGTTTGTTACTCTTTGTATGACTTCCATGATAAAATGGATCAGGATAAACTTGAAATTTATAAAAAAGACCTGAAGCGTTTTATTGAAATTAAAAAATCAACTCAACTCGTTTTGGCTGAAAAAATTGATTTTTCAAAGTACAAAGACCAGATTATGAAGTTATTAGATAAATATGTTACAGCGAAAGATGTTGAAGTCCTTTCCAAAGAAATCAGTTTATCTGATATGCATGAGTTTAACCAATACATTGAGGACGAAAAGAACGGATTATCTGATAAATCAAAAGCAGATGCTATTTTAGCACAGACTAAAAAGGTGTTAAGTGAACGCTATGAGCTTCAAGATGAAGTGTTTTACGGGAAATTTAGTGAACTTATCAGAAAACTTTTAGAGGATTTGAAAACAGCTAAAAAAGAAGATTTGGCCGCTTTGTTAGGGCAAGCAAAGGAAATTCAGAAAAAAGTTGCAGACTATGAGGATAATGATATTCCTGAAAAAATGCGTTTCGCAAAGGTTTATCACCCGTTCTATCGCAATATCAAAAAGTTCTTCAAAACAACGGGAGATGCTTATACGCAAATTGTGGAGCATATTGTTGGGTTGATTAAATCTTCGAAAGTGGTTGATTTCCAAAATAATCTTAATGTAAAACGGCAAATTTTTAACGACATGGAAGATTATTTGTTTGACGAAGTTGATGAAAAATTATCCGCTGATACTATTGAGCAGATTACAGAAACAGCGTGGAATATTGCGGTCCAGAATAAGGATATGCTCTAAATGGCAGATTTAGATAACATCAAAATTATCAAAGAAAAGCGTAAATCTTTGGCGGTGGAGGTTTATCCGAATTTTAGTGTTGTTATAAAATCTCCTGAACAAGCGAAAGACTTTGAAATTAAAGATTTTATCAAACGAAAAACACCATGGATTGAAAAGCAGATAAATTATTTTAAGCAATTCAATATGCCGGAAGATAAAATTTATGAATCCGGTAGTTCGGCGCTTTATCTGGGACGTCAATATCAGGTTATTATTGAAAAATCATTACTCCGAAATATCGTGAAGGTTTTTAATAATAAAATTTATATTCTTACTCCGTTTACACAGAAGCTGGATGAAATCAATCAGGCTTTTTCTGATTGGATGATAAAACGTGCTGAAACTGTTTTTAACGAACGGTT
>CAMOQT010000095.1 GCA_946623145.1 uncultured Azospirillum sp. | reverse complement strand
GTGATTTACGAAGATAAAAAATGACGACTAAACAGAACAAAACATACCTGCTTTCACCCCATAAGCAAGATTCTGAGCGGTCAACGGGAATGTTTGAGCTGTTCATTGATGTAATTATTCAGGGTGATAGTGTTAATCAGAATGTTCTGAAAAAACTCAAAGCAAATGATACGTTAGTTGTTGAGAATATTCAGAGCCTCGGCAAATCAGTAAGTGAGATTGTTGAGACCTTGAATATGATTGCTCAGTATCATATCAATCTTTGTTTAATCCGTGAAAATCTATCTTTCAAAGCTGATACGTTACCAGAAATCGCTTCATCGTTGCTAATTGCTTTTAGGCTTCATCAGTCACTTATCTCGTTGCGATCTCAAAATTCTTTACAAGAAAGGAAAGCCAAGGGAGCGAAACTTGGACGTCCGTTTGGTTTTAATCCGGATTTAAAGTTAGATGATCATAAGGATGAAATTAAAGAAATGCTTTTAGCCGGTGTTTCTAAAGACAAGATTGCCGAACAATACAATGTCTGCCGCTCAACAGTCTATAACTTTGTAAAGAAAAATCCGGAATTATTATCAGGGGAAGCATTGTGAGTGAACAGCGATTATCATTAGCAGTGCACCTGCATTTATATTATTTGGACATGTGGCCGGAAATTAAAGGGTATTTGGCAAATATCGGCGATTATCCGTATGATTTGTTTGTAACTCTCACTACAGAAAATTCTCAGTTAGAAGAGAATATCAAACAATTTAAGCCGGATGCAAAGATTTGGATTGTTGAAAATCGCGGTTATGACATCGGCCCGTTTATTGATTTTTTACATCATATAGATTTGGATAAATATGATTTAATTCTGAAGTTACATACGAAAAACGGAAATAAAGAATTAGTGAAGTTTGGTGCTTCAAATATTAGTCGAGAACTTTGGAAGAAACTTTTGATTGAAAGTTTGTTGGGAACGCCGGAGCAATTCAAGAAAAATGTTGAGATGTTTAATAAGAATCCAGATTTAGGAATGATTGGTTCACGGCATTTGATTACTTCTAAAGATACGGTTTTAGCAAGCCTCAAGGCACGAATTAATGAAACTATGATAGCTTTAGGATTTAATGAACCAAAACCTATCACTTTTGTTGCCGGTACGATGTTTATGAGCCGGGCGAAACTATTATCTCCGATCAAAAATAAGTATAATTTTGTGGATTTTGAACCGACGGACGGAAAATTAAAAGACGGGACTTTAGCACACGTTATGGAGCGTCTGTTCGGATGTGTTATTCAAGCACAAGGATATAAGATTAAAGGATGCGGTTTGTTTTCTATCGAATTGATTTTACGAAGAATATATCATTTTGTTTATATCAATAAAGTAACAAATTCTGGCTATCATGTCATTAAAATCATGAAATTGCCGATTTTCAGGCGGAAACTAAGTTAGGAGAAATGTGATGCCTGAAGTCAATATGCTTATCACTCTTTATAATCACGATAGATATAACAATGAAACTATTCAAGTATGCCTGAATCAGACTCATCTGAATACTGAAATTATTATCAGAGGAAATATAGAATGTTTATAAATGAAGTAAAAAAATATATAGATAAACATGAAGTTATTTCTTTTGATATTTTCGATACGTTATTGTTGCGACCATATGTCTGTCCAACGGATATGTTTAGGCATCTTGAAAAAATATATGAAGCAAAGGGTTTTGCTCAATCAAGAATAAATGCCGAAATGGATTTTTATTCAAAATTCGGGAAAGAGCAAGAAGCTACTTTAGATGATATTTATAAGATGTTGCCTGAATTTTCTCAGATGAAAGAGAAAGAGATTGATTGGGAAAAACAAATATTATCAGTCAATTCTGAGGTCAAAGAAGTTTATGACTATGCTCTAAAACAAGGTAAAAAAGTCATTATATGCAGTGATATGTACTTACCTATTGCGACTATAGAAGAAATTTTAAATAAGAATGGCATCAAAGGGTATGATAAATTATATCTGTCAAATCATTTAAATCTACGCAAAGATCGTGGAGATATGTATGATTATATAATCTCAGATTTAAATGTTTTACCTGAAACGATTTTGCATATTGGTGATAATAAAAATTCTGATTACAAACAAGCATTAAAGCATGGATTAAAAGCTTATCAATATGCTAAAGTATCAGATAAATATCTCAAACAAGATATTAAATTTAGAAAGCTATCAAAATATCTAAAAGGTTTTTTAGATGTTTCAATTTTAGTGTCATTAGTTTCACAAAAATGTGATGAAGATGATTATTGGGTCAATTTTGGATATAAATATGCAGGTCCTTTTGCATATGCGTATGCTCGTCATATTTATGATATTGCTCGGAAACAGCAGATAAAAAGAATTTTATTTATAGCAAGAGATGGTTATTTAATTGAAAAAGTTTTTAATACATTTAATTCAGATATAAAAACTTCATATGTATATGCTCCCAGAGTTTTGAATTATACAGCTAATTTAGATTATAATTCGGATGAACAGGCAAAGATTATTTGTGATTATTTTGGTAAAGATACAGGTGTCATATCCTCTGAAGTTTATATAGAGCAAAATATAAAAGATTTTAAACAACTTGCTAAAGAGGAAAAAGAAAGAACAGGATATTCTCAGTATATTAAACAAATAGCAGGGAAAGATAAAGTGCTTGGCACTGTTGATACTATCAGTAATCAGTTATCAGGACAACGATTAATAGAAAAAGAATCTGGTGTTAAAACTTTTGGATTTTACATATTAACGGATCCTAAGCAAAAAAAATTAGAGAAATTTGCATATAATAATTATTTTGCGCTTCAGATGAAAGATTCATTTACTAGTGATTTTAAGTGCGATTTAACAGAATTAATTTTTTCAGCACCAGAAAGTCCGATAATTACTTTGAGAAACGAAAAGCCTGTTTATA
>CAMOQT010000094.1 GCA_946623145.1 uncultured Azospirillum sp. | reverse complement strand
GGTTATACCAAGGCCCATTCTTTCTTACAAAGCGAATATCACGATACTGATCATACGACATATTTAACAATTCTGAAGAGTTGATTGTATCAGGTACTGCGTAAGGTACTTTGGATAACTGTTCAGCTTTATTAATAACGTTCTGAAATGAAAAATTTGTAACAACTTCATTTGGGGTAATTTTATCCGTAATTTGTCTGTAATAAATCAAGCCGTAATAACAACACAAGCAAAGAATAATGCTTAATAAACAAATCAAAAATTTTTTTAACATTCTGTCCCCGTAATATTGTTAATTATTTATATATCTTTGTTTACAATATGCAGATTATTGCCGTTAGTCAATAGAAAATAAATACTTTAATCTACATATACGGGAAAGACTTAAAAAATGTCGTTTTTATGTGGAAAAAATACATAAAAATGATTCTAAACTATTTTTGATTTAGTATAGCTATAATTTGGTTTTATAAGGATAAAATTATGAAAAAAAGCTTATTGTTGTTATTTTACTGACAGGTTGTAATAGCCTCTGTATATGTTTCTAAATAAATTATAGTAAAATTACTACACCCCCGTCTTAACAATCCCTTTGCCGAATTTGGCTTCCAGTTCGTCAACGAGGTGTGAGAGTTTGTCGTCGTGTGGCTTAACTTCCTCGAACAGAGATTGTTGCACTTCGCCATAGGTCAAATGCGTTAAAGTTACACCGGTTGACCGGTAAATTAAATTCGGGCGGTAGAGTTGTTTTAAGAGCCTCATAGCGGTCATGCGAACTTCCTGGTCGCCGTTGGTCGGGTTGGGCAGTTTTGTCTCAATGGCGAGATATTTGAAGTCTTTGGTGCGGAGCATAACTTCCACCCCTTGGCAAAAGCCGTTCCACCGCCGCAACTTTTGACATGCCTCATGAACGTGCCGGTTCAGCTCATGTTCCAAATATTCCAAACTCTGTGTGAAGTCTTCAAAACTGCGTGTGACCTGTATGCTCTGCGGCGCGGTGGGTTCGTTATTTACCAACGATGTGGCAATACCGGTCAGCTCGCTTTTGAGATTTAATCCGTTGATTCCAAAGGCTTTTCTGATCCAGCCGTTGTCTTTCTCCACAAAATCGCGAATGTTGAAAATCCCGCTGAACTTCATGTGCTCGCTATTCTTGCGCCCGATACCGCTCACGTCCTCAATCGGCATGCTACCTACAATATCCAAGATTTTATCCGGCGGAATAACGAATATCCCGTTGTTATTTTTTGCCTTGTCGCTTGCCAATTTCGCCAGCGTTTTGGAAGTTCCCAGGCCGATGGAAACGGGAATTCCAACCTTGTTCCAAACCGTCTGGCGGATATTTTTTATGATGTCGGTATAAGTGGAGTGATAAACCTTGTTGAGGCTGGTTAAATCGATAAATGCCTCATCAACCGAGGTTACCTCGACATCCGGACTGAAAGTCTTAATCGTGTCCATCACAACTTTAGAAATCTCGGTATAGCGGTGGTGGCGCGCCGGAATACAAATCGCGCTCGGAAAGTTCGGCTTAACCTGAAAATACGGTTGTCCCATTTTAATCCCGAGCGCCTTGGCTTCTTTAGAGCGCGATACAATAATGCCTTTTGAACCGCCGCCGGTCATCACGCACACCGGCTTTCCTTGCAAATCGGGATTATCCTTCCGTTCGCAAGAAACGAAAAAGCAGTCACAATCAACAAGTGCAATTATCCGCTGGCGCATTTTACCTCTTCAATGTTCTATTTCTGTTCTATTATTAGCGCGAAAATATGGAGAGTCAACAACATTTGGCAAGTTAAAAAGAGGAAACTTTTTGATTAACTTGATTTTTACCCTCGGTGTTGTATAATGCGTGAAAAGTTATCGGAGTAATAAATGGAAGATTTTGAAGAATATAAAAAACAAGGTGAGCCGGAGCAGTCAAAAAAAGCTGAAAATTGGGGCATTGCTATCGGTTTGCAAAAAGTCGATAATTTAACTCCGTCAAAATATTTGATAAAAGTTGCCAAAGAGAACATTGAAGGAAGAATTTCCGTTGATGAGGCAGAAGAGCAGATTACAAGTTATTATAAACAAAACCCTGCAAAAACACTCCAAGAACATAATGAAAAAGAGGCTGATGAAGTTTCTGCCAGAATCAATAGATTGTTAAGCACAAAAACCTTTTCATTCAGCCCTGCAGAATTGATTTCTATTCATAGAGCATTATTTACCGGTATTTTGGATCGTAAAATTGCCGGCAAGATCCGTGATTACGATATTACTAAAGATGAACCGATTTTAAATGGTGACACTGTTGTTTACGGAAGAGCTGACAGCATCCGTGAAACACTTGAGTATGATTTTGCGCAAGAGAAAAAGTTTAATTACAAAGGACTGTCTAAACGTGAAATAGTCGAACAGCTGGCAAAATTTACTTCCGGTATATGGCAAATTCACCCGTTTGGTGAAGGTAATACCAGAGCGACAGCAGTATTTATCATTAAATACCTTTATACTTTGGGATTTAAGACGACTAACGATATGTTTGAGAAGAACGCAAAGTATTTCCGTAATGCGTTGGTAAGAGCCAATTATCAAAATTTAGCCAACGATATTCCTTATACCATGGAGTTTTTGAATAAATTCTTCGGCAATCTGCTTTTGGGTGAGAAAAATTTGCTGGATAATCGAGAGATGCAGATAAAAAGTAGGGTGGAAAGTAAGGAGAAAATTGAAAAAAGTAAGGAGAAAAGTAAGGAGAAAATTATACGCTTTATCTCCGAAAATCCTCAAATCACAACAAATCAATTGGCTGAACTCACCCGTTTAAGCATAGCCGGTGTAGAGAAAAACTTGCGACAACTGAAAGAGCAAAATTTAATTCGTCGTGTCGGACCAGATAAAGGCGGACATTGGGAAGTTATTAAAAAATAATCCGATCGCCGAATATTTTTTATATCTCACAACTTCATAGTTTTAAAATAAT
>CAMOQT010000093.1 GCA_946623145.1 uncultured Azospirillum sp. | reverse complement strand
GGATATTCAAAAAGTCCCAGGGATAAGTAAAAAAACGGCGGAAAAAATATATAATTACTTCCATTAATAAAAAAAACATTTTAATATACATGCATTCTAGTTATTTATGTATTTTCCGGAGTAGAAATGTATAGTTTGCCTAATTTATTAACTTTATCGAGAATTGTCGTTATACCGGCAATTTTTTTGATGGTGTATATTCATTCTTCTGTTTGGCAAGTTTTTGCTGCTGTTTTGTTTATCGCTGCTTCTATTACAGATTATTTAGACGGGTATCTGGCAAGACAACGCAATGAAACTTCAGCTTTAGGTCGGTTGCTTGATCCTATTGCCGATAAGTTGTTGGTTGCATCGGCATTGGTTGTTATTTTAGCCAGACCAGATTTTGTCGTTTTAAAACTCAGCTATATTCCGGTTATTGTTATTTTATGTCGTGAGATTTTAGTTTCCGGATTAAGAGAATTTTTACGTGAAGTGAATGTCGGTATGCCTGTGACGCGTTTGGCAAAATGGAAAACCGGTTTTCAAATGACAGCGTTATCAATGATGCTTCTTAAAGGATTTTTCTATTGGGGCGGTATAGGTGAATTATTGCTATGGGTAGCCGGTGTTTTAACATTTATAACCGGTTATCAATATTTCCAGAAAAGCCTTGATTATATCAAAGAAAACGAGGCTTCAAAAGCGGCTGAATAATAGAGGTGCGGCTTATGGCTGACACAGATGCTTCTCATATTTTAGTTGTTGATGATGACACGAGATTGCGTTCGTTATTGCAACGCTTTCTGCGTGAGAATGGGTATTTTGTCTCTGCTGCGAAATGTGCTGATGATGCGAGAGTCTTGTTGGCTAATTATAAGTTTGATTTGCTTATTGTAGATATTATGATGCCTAAAGAAAGTGGGTTAGAGTTTCTGGAAAAATTGCGTTTTGAAAGTAAAATTCCGGTTATTTTATTAACGGCAATGGGAGAAACCGCTGATAGAATCGCCGGTTTAGAGCTTGGTGCAGATGATTATTTACCAAAACCATTTGAGCCTAAAGAACTCTTATTAAGAATGAAAAATATTTTGAAACGTGCTCCAAAAATTAAAGTTGTTGAAACTGTCATCTTTGATTTTGGTGATTGTTTTTATGATGCTGAAAAGAAAGAATTGTTTTCAAAACAAGGAGGGGTTATTCATATTACTCCGGTAGAACAGTCTTTATTGAGTATTTTAAGTGAAAAGTCCGGACAAATATTTTCCAGAGATGAATTGGCTGATATTTTAGGAGCAGGGCAATCTCCTCGCTCAATTGATGTTCAAATAACGCGGTTGCGTAAAAAGATTGAATCGGATTCAAAAAATCCGCGTTATTTAAAAACAGTTCGGGGTAAAGGGTATTTGTTGTTGTCGAATAATAGCTGACAAGAAGTTAAATAGTGATGATTATAAAAGATATTTCGAGAGAAATTCCTAAAATGAAAGAAGGACATCCTCATTTGGCGACAGTTTTGTCTGCATATATTGTTGATAATTGTTATCGGGTTTTGATTGCTAAAACCGGAAAATATCATCATCTAAGAATTAGAAGATTAGATAATCAACCAATTTCAGATTTTGTTGTTTTTCAAAAAATAAAAAATGAATTTTTAGGAGATGAGGTTGAGGCTGTTCAGGTTTTTCCAAAGGTTTCAAACTACGTTGATAACAGTAATACATATCATCTTTTTTCTTGGAAAGAGATGTCTGTTCCTAATCTTAAAGAAATGTATATTTATGAGAATTAAAAAAAAAGCACCGATTACGGTGCTTTTTTGAAATGCTTAAGCTATAATATTCGGCATAATTCGGGCTTCAACTTTTTTAATTTGTTTTTTAACCCCATTACGCTGACTGTTTAACTGCTGAGCTTTGAAAAAGTCAATGGTTTTATTGCCTGCGACTAGGTGCTTAATATCGCAGGAAACACGGCGCTCTTCAAGCTTGAGCTCGCATAATTGATGTTGCAATTTGCTTAGTGTATCATTGTTTACCATTTTTAAACCTCTGTTTTCTAAAAGCTATGCACAAGGGATGATGAAATCCCATACAAAACTGTGGACATTATACACCAAATTTGATAGAAGTTCAACAGAATTTAAAGAAAAATATGGAGATTTTAATGGAAAAAGGCAAAAAAATAGGTGTATTGACAAGCGGTGGTGACTGTTCCGGCCTTAATGCCGTTATCAGAGCTGTCGTTAATGCTGCGAGTCTAAAAGGATGGACTGTTTATGGTATTCATAATGGAACGGATGGTTTAACAGATGATTTATCTTATGAAGAATTAACAATACAGAATTTTTCAGACACACCTTGGCCTAGATTAGGAGGCTCATACCTTGGATCCTTAAATAAAGGTATTAAAATGGAGTCTCTGGAAGAAGTTTCTAAGCGTTTTGCTATTGGCGTGAAGAAACTTGGTCTTGATGCTTTGGTTGTTATCGGTGGTGATGGCAGTATGAATATTGTCAGTAATTTTTGCCGTGGAACAGATATTAAAATGGTTGGTATTCCTAAAACTATTGACAATGATACGCCTGTTACGGAATTTTCTGTTGGATTTTCAACGGCTGTTTCTGTTTGTACAAAAGCTATTGATAGCTTAGATTTAACCGCCCGTTCACATCACAGAGCTTTAATTTTAGAAGTTATGGGGCGTGATGCCGGACATTTGGCTATGCATTCAGCTTTAGCTGGACAAGCTGATGTTTGTTTGGTTCCTGAAATTCCTTATAAAATTGATAATATTATTAAAAAGTTGAAAGAAGTAAAAGCCAGTGGTCGTTCTCATGCGGTTATTGTTGTATCTGAGGGTATTAAAACCGAAACCGGAGAACATTTATCTGGAGCTAAAAATTTAATTGGTGAAAAAGTTTATGGTGGTATAGGACAATACTTGAGTGCTGAGATTAATAGCCGCTATAAAGAGTTTCAGACGCGTGTTACAACATTGGGTCATGTCCAACGTTCCGGAACACCTACCGCGTTTGATCGTGCTTTGGCAACAATGTTTGGTGCTAAAGCTGTTGATTTGTTGGCTGAAGGACAGCATAATCAAATGGTTATTTGGAAAGATGGCGGTGTTAAGGCTGTTCCTTTAGATGATGTTGTTAAAGAAGGAACAACATTACTTGATCCTCAAGGGGATTATGTTAAAGCTGCTGTTAAAACAGGAATGTATGTCGGTGAACTTTAATCAATGTACATTTGTTAAAGCCCTCTTTTAACAGAGGGCTTTTTTATTTTCACTTAATTAAACAATTTTGTTGAAATATGACAGAGTAAAAGCCATTCTTCGATT
>CAMOQT010000092.1 GCA_946623145.1 uncultured Azospirillum sp. | reverse complement strand
AGCTATTTTCAAATTCGAAGGACGCAACTTAATCGCGAATTTGACCTTACCAAAATAGAATACTTTACGATTGTTTCTTGTTTCGCTTCTAATCGGGAAATTCATTAGCGACACTCCCGACTAATAACTTTGCTATATATAGATAACTTAAGCACTTTAATAATCATTTTGTTCATAAACCAACGTTTAATTTAATTAATGACTCTTTTATCTTAAATTACATGATAAAGCAACTTATTTTTTATGATTTCACAGTTATAATTGGAATAAATAAAGAAAAGCATTGTTTAAAATAAACTACGAACAGAGAAAGGTGTTTATATTTTTTTAACAAGGCAACCTGAATTTCGGGAACAACCAAAATGTTATCAGGCTTGTCTTCTATATCTAACACATAGGGAATATTAAAGCACTTAAATCTTTCGCCCACAACATCTTGGTTGGGATCCACATCGCGGTAGAACATGATGGCATCTACCCCTAATTTTCTGAGTTCGAAAGCCAAAACGTGTAAAGCTTCTGTTCCGCCTGTTTGAAAAGAAGCTGGGCAAGCCACCTTTTTTTAACAATTTACACATAAAAAAAGGCCGGAATTCCAGCCTTTCAATTAAAAAATAGTTTCGAGTTTATTAGAATTCTTTGACAGCTTTATCCGTCACAAAATCAGAAGTCCGTGAAACCGTATTATCAAAACTATTTAAAAAGCTATCAAAGTACCCGTCTTCATATAAATAATTAATTCCATATGCAATACCTGCTAAAACAACTAACCACATAAACAATCTCATTATTTCTCTCCTTGTATTTTATCTACATTAATATTATCCAAAACAGCCAATTCATTCCCTGTTAACTCATCAATGGCAGAATCAATCTCCGCCCCCGGATCTGCCGACGAAACAGGTTGTTGTTGATTATTATCATCCGGCAAAACAACTTTCTTAACTTCTTCGGGCTTGCTCTGCACTGTTTTGTTAAAATAAGCTTTAACCTTATCCCACCAAGAACGTTTTTCTTCACAAACCTGCGTATTACTGTTCCAATATCCGCCGGCCTCTTCGCATTTCTTCGCCTCTTGATGCGTATATGTATAATACATACTTGCTCCACCAATCAGCAAACCGAGAGTAATCAACAACATAAAAGCTTGTTTGGCTAAAAACCAAAACACCCATAATCCTATAATCGCAAATAAAGCGATTTTATTTGTAATCGTCGGATCAAACATATACGCCTGCGCCCCAAAACAAATAACAGCCAAACCAAAAAGCGTATTGACCGGTGATTTAATAATCATTTTTAAAAGTTTTTTCCACCATTTTGTTTTTTTGGGAGCTTCAGTTTCTTCAGTCATTTTTATCTCCATTAATACTTTTTATGTTGTTCCCATACCCAAGCTGTTTGAATAATATCTTTAATATGAATATATTTCGGTTTCCAGCCTAAAACTTGCTTTGCTAATGCATTATCTGCAAACAGTCGTGCCGGATCACCTGCCCTACGTTCAACATATTGAAGCGGGCACGGCTTTCCGCAAACTTCCTCTGCAGCAGAAATAATTTCCTTCACCGACGTTCCGATACCTGTTCCAAGATTTAGACATCCGTTATAACTGCCTAATTTTTCAAGAGCCAAACGATGTGCCGAAGCCAAATCTTCAACATGAATATAATCACGAATACATGTCCCGTCAGGTGTATCATAATCCGTTCCGAAAACTTTAATATCCGCTCTTTCTCCTTTAATAGCTTTCAAAACTAACGGAATTAAATGTGTTTCCGGCGTATGACTTTCTCCGATTGATCCATCCGCTGCACAACCTGCCGCATTAAAATAACGCAATGCAATATGTTGCAGGCCATATGCTCGTTCATAATCGGCAAAAATCTGTTCAATCATCAATTTCGTGCGTCCATAAGGATTAATCGGGCTTTGCGGATGCTTTTCATCAATTGGCGTATATTGCGGCTCGCCATAAGTTGCACAAGTGCTTGAAAAAACAATCTTTTTAACCCCATGAGACAACATTGCATGTAATAAATTGACGGTTCCGATAACATTATTGAAATAATATCTTTCCGGATTTTCAACACTTTCCCCAACAGCCGCAAACGCAGCAAAATGAACAACAGCATCTATTGCATGATTATTAAAAATTTGCTCTAAGGAATAACTATCCAATAAATCTGCATGAACAAAAGTTGCACGAGCATCAACAGCTTCTCGATGTCCATAAATTAAATTATCTGCAACAACAACTTGATAACCTTGATCGAGTAAGTGTTTGACGGTATGAGATCCGATATAACCGGCACCGCCCATAACAAGAATTGTTTTCATATTCTCATTCCTTAAAAATATTATATATTTTGTAATAAACGATTATCCGAAAAATTGCAACCGGATTTATATGTAAAGTCATTGACACCGATATTTTTAATATTTAATCTAACTTCATTAAAACTATATCAAAATAAGCGAAAATAATCATGGATAAAAACAATTTAATTACTTTAAGTAATAATTCAGCCGAATGTAAGATTTCCCTTTTTGGGGGACATATCATTTCTTATCATCCTAAAACGGAAGAACATGACGTCTTTTGGATGGGAGATTTGAACAAATTTGATAATATTTCCGCAATTCGCGGTGGTGTGCCTATTTGTTGGCCAAGATTCGCTGCTGAGAAACTAAATGACCATTTTCCACGTCACGGCTTTGCCAGAATTTCTAATTGGAATGTAAAAAGAATTGATGTCAATGACAATAAAATAGAGGTCGATTTATCCTTGATTCCTGATGAAAAATATAATCTCAAAATTCTTACCAACTTGTTTATTAAAATTACCGATCGACTGGAATGCAGCTTGGAAACAATTAATAGCAGCGATGAAAACTTCAGCTTCAGCGAGGCTCTTCATGCTTATTTTAATGTGGGCTCAAGAGATGAAACCATCATCAGAGGTTTATCCGGATATCAGTATAAAAGTGCCTTAGATGGAAAAATTTATACTTTAGAAAAAGATCTAAAAATCAAGAGTGAATTTGATGCCGCTTTTATCAATCATACAGGAAGTATAGAAATAGAAGATAAAATATTTAATCGCATTATTCATTTAGATAAAATAGGCTCAAATAATACAATCATCTGGAACCCCGATAAAGATCTGGCTGAAATGAGCCCAGGACAATATAAAAATTTTATCTGCGTAGAACCGGCTAACCAAGGAAATTCCTTTATCACCCTCTCCCCGGCTCAAAAACATAAAATAACTATGAGTATTGATGTGAAAAGAATTAAATAGCGACGGCTGATTGGTCCGAGCACAAAAAAAACCTCCCGAAGGAGGTTCTAAATGGTGC
>CAMOQT010000091.1 GCA_946623145.1 uncultured Azospirillum sp. | reverse complement strand
ACGACATGTACAACTAGCTACATTAGGAAAAAAGTCACAAGTATGACAACCATTTGGGAAAGAAATTGAAAATGCAGATGAGGAATATTGCAATTATAGCTCACGTCGACCACGGTAAAACCACACTTGTTGACGGATTGTTGAGACAAAGCGGCACATTCAGAGACAACCAAAAAGTTGCAGAATGCGTCATGGACAGTAACGATTTGGAAAGAGAAAGAGGAATTACGATTCTCTCTAAATGCACATCTGTTGATTGGCACGGTACTCATATTAACATTGTTGACACACCGGGACACGCTGACTTTGGCGGTGAGGTTGAACGTATTTTATCTATGGTCGATGGTGTCGTCTTACTGGTTGATGCATCTGAAGGTCCGATGCCTCAAACCAAATTCGTCTTAGGGAAAGCGCTCAAAATCGGCTTAAAACCGATAGTTGTTATTAATAAGGCTGATAAACCGGATGCCCGTGTTGATGAAGTTTTAGACGAGATTTTTGATTTATTTGTCAGCTTAAATGCAAATGATGAACAATTAGATTTCCCTGTTTTATATGCTTCAGGACGTAATGGTTGGGCAGTCAAAGAAATGACAGATGAGAAAAAAGACTTAACCCCATTATTTGAGTTAATTCTTTCTTATGTTCCGGAACCGAATTGTGAACCTGATGCCCCATTCAGAATGTTAGCAACAACATTGGAAGCTAACAAATTTATTGGCCGCCTATTAACCGGAAAAATCCAATCCGGCACATTACACGTTAATGATACCGTCAAAGTTTTAAACGGCAATAACGAGGAATTAGAGCGTGTCCGTATCAGCAAAATTTTAGCTTATAAAGGGTTGGATCGTGTTGCTTTAGAAGTTGCTCATGCCGGAGATATTGTTGCTGTTGCCGGTGTTGTTAAAGGAACTGTGGCCGATACCTTATGCGATTTTAGTGTAGAGCAGGCTATTAAAGCTCAACCAATTGATCCTCCGACATTGGCAATGACCTTCTCAATCAACGATTCTCCTTTAGCCGGACGTGAAGGTGATAAAGTTACCTCTCGTATGATTTGGGACAGATTGTGCAAAGAGGCAGAAGGCAATATCGCCCTCAAAATTTCCCGCACCGATCAAACTGATACTTTTGAAGTTGCCGGACGAGGTGAACTCCAACTCGGTGTCTTGATTGAAACTATGCGCCGTGAAGGTTTTGAATTATCTATTTCTCGCCCGAAAGTTTTAATGAAAAAAGATGAAAACGGCAATTTGTTAGAGCCGGTTGAAGAGGTTGTCATTGACGTTGATGAAGAATTTTCAGGAACCGTCGTTGAAAAGCTCGGTCAAAAACGCGCTGAATTGGTTGAGATGATTCCGTCGCAACTTGGCAACAAAGTCCGTTTAATTTTCAACGCACCTTCTCGCGGCTTAATCGGTTATCACTCCGAATTTTTAACAGACACGCGCGGTACCGGCGTAATGAATCGTATTTTTAAGGACTATGAACCTTACAAAGGCGATATGGTCGGCCGCCGCAACGGTGTTTTGATTTCCGCTGAAAACGGCACTGCCATTGCTTATTCTTTGTGGAAATTGCAAGACCGCGGACCGATGTTTATTGATGCTAACGTTCCTGTTTATACGGGTATGATTATCGGCGAACACACCAAATCCAACGACTTGGAAGTTAACTGCTGCAAATCTAAGCAATTAACCAACATCCGCGCCGCCGGTAAAGATGAGGCCATTGACCTCATTCCGCCACGTAAATTATCTTTGGAGCAAGCTTTGTCTTATATTCAAGACGATGAGTTGCTTGAAGTCACTCCGAAAACTTTGCGCCTACGCAAACGTATTCTGGACTCTTTAGCACGTAAACGTGCAAAACCGGAAGTGATGGAATAACCTTAAAGCCTCTCAAAATTGAGAGGCTTTTTTCTCGTAAAAAACATTTATCCCTAAAAACTCTTGCTGTTAGACAAAATTTGTGATATATTCGAGGAAATATTTATTAAAAAGAAATTATTAAAACAAAATATATATATGAAAAAGATATCATTTATCGCTGATTGTCTAATGGTTGCGTATAGTCTCATCATGGCAAGTTATTACTTCTTGCTAACGCTTGTCTCCGCACCAAAAGTCAATGTAACAGGATTACCCGATTGGGAGATATTCAAAGTATCACTAAGTCCTGTTTTTTACTTGTGTTGCTCTTTTGCTTGGCTTTTTTGCTTTGCAATATGGGAACTATTTGCTCTCCGTGACTATGACAAAATGAAAGAAACAAAAAATCCCCGAGTTGCATAACTCAGGGATTTTTATTTTCCCCTTTTATTATGTCATGCTGAACTTGTTTCAGCATCTCACTTTCGCATTAGATGCGTTTACTATTTCAAAAAGGTCAAGATACGTGCGAGTAGTAAGATTTAAGAGAGAAAAAAGCGCAGTGTACAAAAAGGTACATGAGCATTTTTTCTGCTCGCAAAATCTGCCCTAATCGTGCGTAGACTGACCTTTTGCTTCTTTTTGAAGCTTCTTTATAATCATTTGCCTTTTTAATCTGCTGATCCGATCAATATATAAAATACCGTCTAAATGATCCAGCTCATGTTGCAGACAAATCGCTAACAAACCATCACCCAAAATTTCTTGTTCTTGCCCGTCATAATCAGTGTAACGAACTCTCACTTGAGCATGACGCTCAACTTCTGCGCGTTGTTTCGGAACGGATAAGCAACCTTCTTCTCCGCAAACCATTTCATCAGAACACCAAACAATTTCCGGATTAACCAAAAACAGTGGCTTTCCTTTAACAACTTCGCCGCTTTCCTCATCGCCTTCCTGCTCAACATCAATCACAACAATACGTTTAGAAACACCAACTTGCGGTGCCGCCAAACCAACACCGGCATCAGCATACATTGTCTCCAGCATATCATCTAGCAAGTGACGAATATCATCATCAACCTTTTTAACTTTCTCAGCCTTCTTTTTTAACACCGGCTCAGGATAGGTATAGAGTTTTAATACTGTCATTTTCCAAACCTTAAAAACAAATCACTTTTCAAAGCGTTCGATTATGGAAGCAACTAATAAGAATTAAGGATTTTTGTGAAGGCGCGTACTTTGGCGGTACGTAACTGAACAAAATATCCGCCAATTCTGCATTAGTTGCTTTCAGAGCGAACGCTCTTTGCTATTGTATCCAACAGAGCATTTACCATTTTAGGTTCATACTTTGTGAAGAAAGCATACGCCAAATCAACATATTCTTTGATAATCACTTTAACATCAATATCTAAAGTGTTGGCAATTTCATAAACCGCGCACAACAATAAAGCTTGTAAAGTTCCGTCCATACGCTCAAAAGACCAACCTTCATTAAGATAAGAACTCAAAGACTTTTCCAATTGTTCTTTATTTGAATGAACGCCTTTAACTAAGGATGTAAAATATTCCGTATCCATCTGCT
>CAMOQT010000090.1 GCA_946623145.1 uncultured Azospirillum sp. | reverse complement strand
ACGAGCTGGACATCCTCTAAAGTTTTAATATTTCTCATAAGCTTTTAAAATAATAAATTGATAATCTGTTTATTGCGACAGAATATATCATACTTTTAATAATCAAACAAGAGGATTTTTTAATAAAAAAAGACGCCTTTTCCTTGTCCTTTACCATCCTCCTCATATAATCATCCTGAACTTGTTGGAGTTCGACATTTTTCCTATTGTCATCCTGAACTTGTTTCAGGATCTCCAGAAAAATGCTTACTCACTGCGTAACAGCATCTCCAGAGATTCCGGCTCGGAGGCCGGAATGACAGAAAAAACGAACCGAAACAAAAAATAAAGAACCAACTTCAGCATAAATACAAAGTCTTACACACACAAACTTTCATATAAATCATCCCAGAGTGGATTCATTTGGTTTATTAATTTTTCTTTCCATTCTTTATGCCAATTTTTCAGATTTTTTTCTCGTTGAATAGCTGATAATTCATCATCAAAACATTCATAATAAACCAATTTATCTACATTATATTTCGCCGTAAATCCTTTAAGAATCTTATTTTTATGCTCATAAACACGACGAACTAAATCATTCGTAACACCAATGTAAAGAACATTATTGTTTTTATTACTCATAATATAAACATACATTGGTTTCATTTTTTACAACCAAACAAGATGTTTTTTAATTCACAGCACCGGTCATCGGGTTAAAGCGCAACAGCATGGTCTTCCACATATCGTATTTATCCGCATATTTCTCAGCAAAAATCTTATAAACACCGGCACAAGAATAAACAGCACGCCGAGCACTTTCTGCCACAGAACGATAGTGTGTATCAGAATTAACACGAGACATATCCAAAATTTCAACCTTACGAATACTTGCATCTTGATTCAAATAGGTTCTGATTTCAACAATCATATCCTTAATACCCATCGCTCCAGGATCTAAATTCCAGCACTGACGTAACCGTCCGGCAATCATATCTGCTTCAGTAATAGATAATTCACTGAAATATGAACCGCCGACACCACCTTCAACCCCCATCGTGGCAACTTTTGTACCTTCTTTAATAACAGCTTCTTGATCTGTTTCACCGATATCCTTTTCCAAAGCATCAACAGAAGCTAACAAACTCTTTAACGGATTAGCTAATTGCGGTGTGCCTTTTTCCGGTTTTTGCGGCTTTTTAATTTCAGGTTTCTTGGGCTGTGGCTTACGAGGTTGCGGCATAGGCGCAACTTTCTTCACCGGCTTTTCAGGCTTTTTGGGCTGCGGTGCAACCAAATAATCTTGTTTCACCTCTTGCGGTTTTTCATCAACAGCTTCCGGTTCTTCTTTCGAAGTCTTTTCTTCCTTAACCTCCTCTTGAGGCTCCGGCGGTGTCTCTTTGGTATAATTATCTTCTATTTTACGTTGGATTTTACTGGCTTCTCGCTCTTCCTCACCCATTTTCGCTTTTGGAGGAAGATTAGTCATTTCCGAGATTTTTACATCATTCAAATCAACAATAATCGGCACTTGATCAATTACCATATCATTACGCCAAAAAGCCGGCACATCAACTAAAAAGAGGATAAGCACAGCCAAGTGTAACGCGATTGATTTATAAAGAGCCTGTTTCATCGTTATCTTATTTCTTGCCTAAAGGTTTCGGCTCCGTTTTAAGTCCGACTTTATCAAAACCGGCTTCTTTAAGAAGCGCCATCAAACCGATAACTCGTCCGTATTGCGCATCCGTATCGCCAGAAATTGTGATTGTCACTTCATTATTAGCCTCACGGACAGCCTTAACTTTATCAACGATCTGATCTTGAGGAACTTCGGTCTTGCCGATATAGTAATACCCTTCCTTATCAACACTGATATTCAAAGAAGTATCCTTACTGTTCATCGCTTTACCACCAACTTTAGGCAAATCAAGCGCAATACCTGAAGTCATCAACGGTGCCGCCACCATAAATACCACCAACAACACCATCATCACATCCATCAGATTTGTCATATTAATATCTGAATTGCGACGACGGAAATAGCGTGAACTGCGAACACCATTTGAAGTTAAACGAGCCATTAATTATTCTCCTGCCATATCAGCTTTAATTGCCGTATCATCAATTTCACGAGACAAAATCGTTGAAAATTCAGCTTGGAAATTCTCCAACTTTTTAGCAAAACGATCAATGTCGGAAGAAATTTTATTATAAGCCAACACGGCCGGAATAGCAGCAATCAAACCAAATGCCGTTGTAAACAATGCTTCGGCAATTCCGGGAGCCATTGCGGATAAGGAGTTACTTTGCGTTGCCGCAATTGCATTAAAACTTCCGATAATTCCCCAAATTGTTCCGAATAATCCGACCAACGGAGCAACAGAACCGGTTGATGCTAAAAAGCCCATACGCGTATCAAGAGCTTCCAATTCTTTATCCATTGAAACCGTCATCGCTTTTTCAATACGTTGTTGCAAAGAAACACCCCGCAAACCGCGATCTGTTTTAGATTTCAAAATATTGGTACGTTTCCACTCTTTCATCGCAGCAACGAACATTGCAGACATAGGATCTCTCGGACGATTACCGATGGAATCATATAATCTGTCTAAAGAACCGCCTGACCAGAATTTTTCTTCAAAACTCTTGGTATATTGTTTCATCTGACGGAGTGTGCCGAATTTTTCGATAATAATGGCCCAGCACCAAACGGATGCCGCAATCAAACCGATTAACACAACTTTAGTAACCGTATCTGATGACCATGCCATATCCCACAAAGTCATATTTGCAGCCGTATTTTCAACAACATCTGTTAAAGCTTGGGTATCAACTTCTTCCATAATTTACTCTCTCTTTTTCATGATGATTTATAAGTTGCCCCAAAAATACCATATAAATCTAAAGATTCAATTAATTATGACCTACTTTTAACAGCCTTTTAAAATAAAAAAACCTCCCCGTGTCATCACGACACAAGGAGGCCAAATGAAAAAGAAACGCCAGCTATTTTCAGCACATTCGATAAATCCAGATTCGATCTGAAATATAACGAACAATGCCACACAGCGCGGCTATGATGACTGGTGCTGCGAATAGTGAAGCTCCAACGGCAAGGCAATTAACGGCAAAATCGGTAGGAGAACTCATAAAGAATAAACCTCCGATAATCATCACGATGATGCCAAGCATGGATATTTTGAAAAGCAAGGTCTTTGCTTTTTCTGCAGCATCACTATACATCCGCTCATTCCATACAAGCATTCCCATGGCGAATAAAACCGTAAGGACTAGTCCCACAAGAAACACACCAGAAGCTGCCCACCAATTGACTGTATTACCAGTTACAATACCCAAAATCACAGCCATTGCAAATATTGTTATTGCAAATAAAGGGGCTGCCACATTGAAAAATTTTTCACTACTTTTCATAATCTTTTGTTTTTTAATAAATAATAACGCTAATAATCTCTCATTAAGAGAGGTTATATCATATTCTTAATTTGAATACAATATTTTTTTGTCAATTTTCAGGGAAAAGCAATCGATTTAACTAAGCCAATTTTACCAGCCAGTCGGGAATTCTAACCGGACGCAATTTAACAAGGTTAATATACGCCACTTTAACTTCTATGGTGGCTAAAACTTCTTCTCCACGCAAAACTTCTTGATACATAACAGCT
>CAMOQT010000089.1 GCA_946623145.1 uncultured Azospirillum sp. | reverse complement strand
GGTTAGCACAAATTGCTTTACGATTTTCTTCTGCAACGATAAAGGTGAGGGTATCTCCGACTTTAACGCTTCCTTTAACAAGCTTACAGCAATGAACTGTCACACCATCAAGTTTCTTCTTTGTATCAGTAACTTGAATAGTTGTGTTTTCATTGATAATCATACCGATATCGCCACATTGACCGCCCATTTCACCATAAAAAGGTGTTTGGTTAGCGACCAAATAGAACTCTCCGCCAACATTAGAAACAACATTAATCATCTGTCCGTTAGAAACGAGAGCTGTAACTTGACCATCAGTACGTAATGTCGTGTAACCTAAAAATTCTGTTGCTCCGACTTTTTCTTGAACTTCAAACCAAACTTTTTCTGTGCCTTCATCACCGCTTCCGGCCCAGTTTTTGCGAGCTTCTGCTTTTTGTCTTTCCATAGCTGCATTAAAGCCCTTAACATCAACATCAATCTTTTTAAGTTTAAGGGCATCTTGCGTTAAATCAAGAGGGAATCCATAAGTGTCATATAATTTGAAAGCTGTCTCTCCTGATAAAACTTTAGCACTGCCTAAATGAGAAATTTCTTCATCTAATATCTTCAAACCTTTATCTAAAGTTTTGATAAAACGAGATTCTTCTGTTTTAATGGTTTCTGTAATCAGAGATTGCGCGCGATATAATTCAGGATAAGCTTCACCCATTTCACGTTGCAAAGATGGAACGAGTTTATAAAGCATCGGCTCTTTAACACCGAGCATTTGAATATGACGCATTGCACGACGCATAATTCGGCGTAAAACATAACCACGTCCTTCATTAGAAGGTAAAACACCATCGGCAATTAAGAAACAGGTTGAACGCAAGTGATCGGCAATCACGTTATGAGAAGACTGTAAAGGTCCTTTCGGATCTGAATTAGCAAGATCAGCGATATCCTTAATCAAGTTACGGAATAAATCGATTTCATAGTTAGAGTGAACACCTTGCAAAATAGCAGAAATACGCTCCAAGCCCATACCTGTATCAATACATTTTTGCTTTAATTCTATACGTCTGCCGTCAGGTAAATCTTCAAATTCATCAAATACGAGATTCCAGATTTCAATCCAACGATCACCGTCTTCTTCCGGTGTTCCAGGTAATCCACCCCAAACTTCTTCACCGTGATCAAAGAAAATCTCAGAACAATAGCCGCAAGGACCGGTATCACCCATCTGCCAGAAATTATCTTTTGTGGCAATGTTGATGATGCGGTCTTCAGGCAAACCGGAAACTTTTTTCCATATATTGCGAGCTACTTCATCGGTATGATAAACAGTAACGGCTAATCTGTCCTTAGGAATATCAAATTCTTTAGTCACGACTTCCCAAGCATAGTTAATAGCTTCTTCTTTGAAGTAATCACCAAAAGAGAAGTTACCGAGCATTTCGAAAAATGTATGGTGACGAACATCATAACCGACACTGTCCAGGTCATTATGCTTACCACCGGCTCGAACAGATTTTTGGGAAGTTGTCGCTCGTTTATAGTCGCGTGTTTCATTGCCGGTAAAAATATTTTTGAACTGAACCATACCTGAGTTGGTAAACATAAGGGTAGGGTCATTATCTGGTACCAAGGACGAAGATGGAATAATCTTATGTCCGTTTTTTTCAAAGTAGTTTAGAAACGTACTGCGAATATCTTTTAAAGTTGTAGTCATTTTTCTTCCCAAAAATAAATTATTTTTTTAACTTCACAT
Organism: uncultured Azospirillum sp.; assembly: GCA_946623145.1. Taxonomy (GTDB): domain Bacteria; phylum Pseudomonadota; class Alphaproteobacteria; order RF32; family CAG-239; genus Scatocola. Next base: position 1,959 of record CAMOQT010000089.1, on the reverse strand, counting down.
TATTAACTTATTTTTTCGGGTCTGTCTAGATAAAATATAAAGTAAAATCTAGATATTAACAATATATCCGTTATAGTACAAAAAGGCAAAATTCAGGAATGTAGCAAAACAGATATATAAAAAATAAAAATAGTTAAGCGTTCCTGCTATCACATTGATTTGTAAGAAAATTCGTATCATCAGAAAAACAGTATAAATCAGCCACAACATTATAATAGCCCCTAACAAGGGTTGTTTGAGATAGAAAAACAAAACACACCATAGGATTTGAATAAACAATTGCTCAGTAAATAAATGAATAGCTTTGGAACGAAGCTGATGCGGTGTAGATAAAATTCGATAAAAAGAAATCATCAATAACAGATAAATCAAACTCCACGCAAATGAAAAGATATAATTTGGTGGTGTTAGCTCAGAAGTTATCATTTGGCTGTACCAGCCTTGGACACCTTGTCGCGTAAAATAACTGCAAATAACACCGGTAAAAATAACAGGGAGTATACTAAGCAAAAGATTTTTTAATTTTTCAGACATTTGTTTTCTCCTTATAAAATTTTCTTTTATGTAATCATTCCTTTTAAAAAATCAATAAATGACAAAATAAACAAATTTTAGATTGAAATTTGACAAAAAATATGATATAAAAGAGCAACTTTTTAATTCGGAGACAGATAAATGGTCAAAAAATCATCAAAAACAGCTAGTTTTTTAGAGATTATCGGTGGCGTAAATGTTGATAAAATAGGTGGCAACAGTTCAATTATAGAACATGTTGATGAAACAGGTAAAACAACGAGAATCATGACGGATTTGGGACGTATGTTTCCTCCTTATACCACAGATTTTGAAATGGCTTTGCCTGATGTTATGGAATATTTTGACCGTCTTGATCCTCAGACTGACGAATATACAAAGGCCTTAAAACCTGTTGATGCTTTGTTTATTACTCATGCCCATGAAGACCATATTGGAGCTTTGATAGATTATACTAAGATGGGATATATGTTACCACCAATCTATGCTAGTCGTTATACTTGCAACCGTATTAGAGTTGCTTTTAATAACGAAGGTATGCCGTCTCCGTCAACAATGACACACGTTAAACATCGTGAAGAGATAAAAATCGGAGATCATATGACTGTTGAGGCTCAAACCGTCAGTCACAGTATTATTGGCGCTATGGGTTATATGACACAAATTAAAGAAGACAATAAACCTGAAATTAATTTGATCAATAATGGCGACTTTTTCGTCGAAGAAGATATGCCGATAGGTGACAGCTATTCTCGGGAAGATTTTATTGATTTAATAAAAAGAAAATCGCCAACATATTTTTTGGTTGATTCAACCTCAATTTCATCAACATCAAAAAAGCGTATTGGATTTAAGCAAGCATTAGCAAATCGTATAGAGGTAATTGAAAGAAACTCAGATTGTAATGTAATTGTTTCTCCAGTTATTTCTAACTCCAATCCGAATATTTCTTTAGATGCTGATGCCGCACGTCATCTTGGAACAAAAATATGTTTGGATGGTAAGGGTTTGACTTTAATGTATAAAGCTATGCAAATGAGCGGATATAAAGACTTTGATGATGTCATTTATAAAGGCAAAATCGGTAAATATATGACCGATAAAAATATTAAGAAAAAATATATCGTAAACACCGGAGGTTTATCTCAAGGGTTAAGAGAATATAAAAATAATCAGGCGTTAGGACAAATTATTCCTTTATCTTCTGCCGTTAAAATGGCATTAGGTTTACATAGTGATGTCACAGTAAACAAAGATATGTTATTAATGGCTTGCCAAGGAATTATCAATGATATCAATGGAGATACCGGACCTGAAATGTTGCAACTGTTTGCATCTCAAGGGGCTAAAGTTGTGATGACCCCGCGTGATAAAAAAGTGGCCAATTTTGAAGAAGTCCAAATGCAGGATACAGGACACATTCTT
>CAMOQT010000088.1 GCA_946623145.1 uncultured Azospirillum sp. | reverse complement strand
TAGGTATCACCATGAGCGTGTTTCCTGTCATAATTAGATAAACTTTGAACATGTTTGGGTAGAAAGCTTTATAAGCGGTATCGCGCGTATAGCTCATTATTCCCAGTGGCTATACGTCGTCATTTTTTCTTTTTTTTATAACAATAAACAGATAAGACTTAGGACAATAACATATATAATATGACAGTTACGTCGACACAGAGTTAATAACGTATTATTAGAGACATTCCCTCCCTGGCACATAACTTTTACTGGCACATGCTTTGCAGCAAGCTGCTGTTTTTTGTGCCACGACACTTGAGCCATGCTCTGGGAAATCTGGTTGTCTTGATAGCTGTAAGTCTTGGTATTCATGATATTTACTCTCCTCACTCTTCACATAATGTTTCACGATTTTGAGTATAGTTATAACAAAGAGGCTTTACGCTTTCTTTTGGTTAACAAATGACGTTATTTAACGCTTTGATGAGCACGTCATTCTTTATTATAGAATTTATTTTTTGAGACAGTCGTGCTTTCCGAGAAATTTTTTCTATTGAATTTAGACCTATATTCTCATTAACACATATATAAGAACCGCTGAAATGAGCTTTATATTTGGCTTTCAAATCTTTCTGTTTAAAATAAAACAATGGTTTCGTTTAGTTAAAATATCGGATAAGTATCTTTAGAGACGTATGACAAGTTCATATAAAAAAGAAAAAAGTGCCGATATCCGGAGATATCGACACTTTTTAGAAAGTTAAACGACTTTTGATTGGTCAAAAAGTCCCTTCATAATCGCCAAAACGTGCAATGGAGCAAAGCACTCTCCAATTGCATCACGGATAAGTTTATCGCTTGCCCATGTTGGGATTGGATAATCATCTGGAAGGGCTGTTACACGGAGCAACTCGAGTACACTCAAACAACGTGCAGAATCTGTTAGTCCACTAGGAAGCAAATTTCCTGGGTGAACATTGCGAAACCCTGATACACCTTTACTGTCACAAAGAATAGTATTACAGGGTTCATCCCAGGCTTTCCTCTGAAAGCTGCAATGAAACTTTGCTTTGCTTGGTGTACCATCCACTTTGACCGGTTTCCAAAACTCGTTATCATGGGCAGAACAACCTGTCGGTGTGTGTTTCATGACTTCAATTTGAGGTAAAGCCCACATCGGAGCGACGTGATACTTTATACCACTATCTTCACCTGCTTCGATGACGGGTAAATCTCCGATTGCTTGACGCAATGTGATGACCTCATTATACGGAACGGGAAGATTCCAGACTTTTGACTTACGTGCGAGGATCACTGCTCTGCGCCGATTCTGCGGAGTATAAAAATTCACAGCATTTTGCACACCATGAGTGACATTATATCCAAGGCTTTTGAGTGTCTCAATGATAATGTCTCCGATAATGCGACCATCATCAAACTTGGCCGTAAATAATTGCGGAACATTCTCAAAAATCACCCAATCAGGACCTGTTCTTTCGACAAACTCTAAAGAGCGTTCAAAAAGTCGACCTCGTTTGTCAGAAGGATTTCTTTTTGAGTTTGATAATGTATAACTTTGACATGGGCAAGAGCACATAACACCGGTATTTCCCTTTTCCTTATGGAGTCTGACAAGCTTTTCAAAAACTTTATCATCCCAGATATCGCCACAAACGACTTCACAGTCAGGATAAATTTCTTGAGCCCAACGTGCCCGTTGAGGAATGATTTCATTACTTAGCGTAGCAATAAGACCAAGGTGCTTTTTAAGATAAAACTCCCCGATACCACAAGATTGAAACAGTGATGTATAAAAAGTAGGTTTAGACCATTGGAAATCACCGATGATCTTTGGGATATAGTAATTAATAGCATATTGTGCCATTTTAAATTTTCCTTAAAAAATTAAACTTCGAGATTAGGGTTCGGACAAACCAGTCCGGATGAGCAAAAAAAATAAAATGCTCAAATATTAGAACTTTTAAAAATCGGGGTGTTTTTAAAAAGCCTTTTAAATCAAGGGCATAATGAGATGTAACCCTTTGAAATTCCCTAATAAAAAAATTAATTTTTTAAAACCCTATTTTTTGAAAAATGGTTTAAAATATATAACTAAAAGGTGTTTTTATTTTAAAAAATATATTTATGATTGAAATAAGACAGCAAAAATCATTCAGCTTCGATTATAAAAATAAACTGAGGAGAGGATAAAAAATTATATATTGAGCTTAGCGTATTATTTTTACCAATTCTTAGTAATTTTTTCCCAAGCATCAAACTCAGGCTTAAGAAAGTCATAATTAAACGTACAGAGTTGCTCGTAAATCTGTTCTAAACTATGATTAGAATAAGATTGCTCCATTGTCGTTTTGCCCTCCCAACCGATGATATCGTTGATATACGTTTGCGGAATATGAGCATCTTGCATAGCAATACTGGCATTTTTACGGAAAGAGTGAAAATCATAGCCATCATAAGCTTCTGCCTTAACTTTAATTTCTGTAAAAAACTTAGAGATACAGCGCGTGGTATACTTATTATTATATTTTCCACCACGAGTTATACATTTCGGAAAGATAAAATCTGTTCCTTGGGCTTTTAGCTTTTTCTGCCGGTTACGAACATAATCAACAAAACCAAGCTTAACCAATTGTGGATGAATAGGCACAGTACGCTCAGAAGCATCGTTTTTGAACTGCTTAATAGGATGATTTTCTTGAAAATTAATACACAGAATACCATTTTTTTCAGTAACATCGGCATATTGAAGCGTAATCGCTGCATTAATCCGAGAACCGGTAAACATCGCAATCAAACAAACCCAAAAAGCATCCGGATGGTTTTTGAAATAATCATGTTTGGGATTAAAAATCTCTAAAAGCTGCTTTTTACTATATGGTTTATACGGATTTCTCTCAGATTTTTTTGTTTTTTCAATCTTAGGAAGAACAGTGATAACATTTAACTTATAAAAATTTGGCTCAATATTACTCCCACAAGTTGCTAATTCTTTAATATAGCGGATTCTTCTTTGCTTCATATCACCTTTGATATCTGTTTGATTAACAACATGCTGAGCCATTTTACTAATGATATTAATATTATGAAATTTTGAATAATCATCTTTCAGTGTAAGCCCAACAACATTTAAAAGTGATACAATAACGTTTCTTTTGCGTACTTGTTCAGCTTTGCAATTGTTTCCCTTAAGCAGCATCATTTCTAAAACTTCTATAATTGTATGCTTTGGAGCTACAGGGTTTTGTTTTGGTTGCTGATTATTTTTAGACACTTCAATAAATTCTTGCAATATTGGGCGCATTGATACGACTTCTTGAAAAAGCTCAATAGTCTCTTTGCTCAAACCTGATTGATTTGAATGTTCCGCAATATTTATTAAATTGAGTAATTCTTTAACCTTTTCAAGATTATTACGTGAAGTTAGCCTTTTTCTCTCAAACTTATGCCGCATAACCATACCATAAGTTCCTGGAGACAAAGAAATTTGACTAAAATCATAATATGTCTCAAACTCTAATTCATTATAGAGTGCTCGAATTTCATTAAATGGCCAATTATTAGTTTTTCCTGTCATTTGTCTTATTTTCTCGCGTGCTTCAAAGAAATTACTTGTATGCAAAGATACCCGTTTGTATCTCCGCTTTCCGTCTTGTCTTGCTAACTCGACTCTATAATAAAAGACGTTATTTCGCAACCACAAATGTTGGTCCGCACCATTTCGTGCATCACACTTTGCATCACACTTTTTGATCATTTTAAAACCTCGCTGTTTTTAATGCCTCGAAAAAAGTGTAAGTGCTTGATTTATAATGATTTTGTATTTTTAGAAAAATAAGAAAAAACAGTTATCAGATACGCAAAAAGCCTTGAAAAACAAGGCTTTTGAAATGGTGCGACCGAGAAGACTTGAAC
>CAMOQT010000087.1 GCA_946623145.1 uncultured Azospirillum sp. | reverse complement strand
CTTCCTGTCTTTCCTTTTTTATTCTTTTTACTTGTGCATTTCTCGACAGGCATAATATAACCTAAAGCAGCACATTGGCTTTTAACATCCAATGTGCCCTTAAATTCTACAGTTGAATCTGATTTTAAAAAACTGACTGCCGCAAATTGCGGGTACGCAGGCTTTGACCTAACCGTGTTTTGGCTCAAGCCGTCCTCTGAGGATAAAAAATGAGAACTCGAATATGCCTGCGCTGATTGTGTTGATATTAACACATAACTCAACACACACAAAAAACTAAATGCCTTCATTGTGCACCTCATAGAACTAAATCAAACCTACAAGGTACATTATAATACAAAAAAATATTTTTGCCAATACATTTTTAAGGGGAATGGTTTTGGATTCCATTCCCCTTTCTGTTTATTTTAGCTGAAAAAATGCTGTTTTTTTCCGGAAATTTATTGTTTATTCAAACTATTCTTCATCATCCGGATGAGATAAAAAATACTGATATATAAATTCGTAGAAAATACTGTCACTATCATTGTCTTCTACCTTTTTGTCAGGAAATGCCTGATTTAACTGCTTTAATTTTTTATAGCGCTTATATTTTAATTCTTGCGCTTTTTTCCTGTTAATATCTTTTGAATTAATCGCTTTTTGCGTAATTAATGTACATTTATCTGCCGCAATATTAGCAACGCCACCCTGAATGAAATATTTTTTAACGGAGACATTATTTTCATCCCAAATATCAACAACACCATTCTCTAAAAGTAATGTTGTCGGCGCTCTCTCAGGCAAAACAGTCAAATTTCCGTGAGAAGCAGGGATAACTACTCGCCCTGCTTCCTCTTTAAGAGCTGTTTTATTTGGTAAAATAATTTCCAGTTCAATATCACTCATCGGTTTTCCTTTATTATCCTAAGCGGCTTGCTTCATCTTCTCGGCATTTTCTAAAACTTCTTCTATCGTGCCAACCATGTAAAATGCTTGCTCAGGAATATCGTCATATTGACCTTCAATAATTCCCTTAAAGCCTTTGATGGTATCTTCAAGCTTTACAAACTTGCCGGGACGACCGGTGAAGACTTCAGCAACATGGAACGGTTGCGATAAAAATCTTTGAACCTTACGTGCACGCGCAACAGTCAACTTATCTTCTTCAGATAATTCATCCATACCTAAAATCGCAATAATATCTTGTAACGATTTGTATTTTTGTAAAATTTCCTGAACGCCGCGGGCAACATTGTAATGCTCCTCACCAACAACGTTCGGATCCAAAATACGACTCGTTGAATCAAGCGGGTCAACCGCCGGATAAATACCTAATTCAGAAATAGCACGCGATAACACCGTCGTTGCATCCAAATGCGCAAACGTTGTTGCCGGCGCCGGGTCGGTCAAGTCATCCGCAGGAACGTAAACCGCCTGAACTGAAGTAATAGAGCCGTGTTTGGTTGAGGTAATGCGCTCTTGCATCGCGCCCATATCCGTACCTAATGTCGGTTGATAACCAACGGCTGACGGAATACGACCCAATAAGGCTGAAACCTCTGAACCTGCTTGCGTAAAACGGAAAATATTATCGACAAAGAATAACACATCTTGGTGTTCTTCATCACGGAAATATTCCGCTTGTGTCAAACCGGTTAAAGCAACACGAGCGCGAGCTCCCGGCGGCTCATTCATTTGACCGTAAACTAACACAGTCTTTGAATTTTTGCCCTTCAAATCAATAATTCCTGACTCGCTCATTTCATGGTACAAGTCATTTCCTTCACGTGTTCTTTCGCCAACACCGGCAAATACTGAATAACCGCCGTGTCCTTTAGCAACGTTGTGAATTAATTCTTGAATCAAAACCGTTTTACCAACGCCGGCACCACCGAACAAACCAATCTTACCACCTTTGGCATAAGGCTCTAACAAATCAATAACCTTAATACCTGTTGTTAAAATTTCAGTCTCTGTTGATTGTTCCGTAAATGCAGGCGGCTCACGATGAATAGGAAACTCCATCTTCGCATCAATGGCACCGCGTTCATCAACCGGCTCACCAATAACGTTAATAATACGTCCCAACATCTCAGGACCAACCGGTACTTGAATAGGCTTTCCTGTATTTACAACAGGTAAACCTCTGACTAAACCGTCCGTGGTATCCATAGCAATGGTACGAACAACATTTTCACCTAAGTGTTGCTCTACTTCCAAAACCAATTTTTTACCGTGATTGTCACATTCCAGAGCCGTTAAAATATTAGGCAAATCTTCAACCTTCTTAAACTTAACGTCCACTACGGCACCCAAAACCTGCGAAACAACACCGCCTTCTAACTTTGTCTTCTTCGTTACCGATGGTGATTTGGCAGTTTTTACCATTTTTGTTGTCTTCGCCTTAACCGTTTTAGTGGTGGAAGTCTTACTGGTCTTTTTTTCTGTCATTTTTATCTCCTTCACTTAGAGTGCCTCAGCACCTGAAATAATCTCTATCAGCTCTGTTGTTATACTGCTTTGACGTAAACGATTGTACTTTAATGTCAGTTTTGAAATGATATCTTTTGCATTACGGGTCGCATTGTCCATTGATGTCATTCGAGCGCCCTGCTCTGATGCTTGCGCATTAATAATGTAAGCAAAAAATGCCGCTTTCAGATAATTATCCGTCAATCCTTCAATAATTCCTTCCGGTGACGGCTCATAATCATATTCAGCACCTTTAACCAAATATAATCCGTCTGTTTCCTCTTCCACTTTTTTAATACCAAAAGGTAAAAATTGCTCAGACTTGATCTCTCGGTTCATTACAGAATGGAATCGGCTGTAAACAACTTCACAAACATCAAATTCATTGTCAAAATAACCATTGCACAGCTGCTCTGCTAATAAGGAGGCTTCCATATAATCAGCCCCTTTGCGCGCAATACCTTCGAGCATACCTTTAATAATATCAGCATGTGTCCGACGAATGATATCACGTCCTTTGCGTCCTATACATAAGACACTCACTTCCTTACCGGCAGTTTGCAACTCATTAATTCTTTGTAACGCAACTTTTGCTACATTAGAATTGTAACTTCCGCATAAGCCACGATCTGATGTACATACAACCAACAGATATTTTTGCGGGTTTGCTTTTTCCTGCATCAATTTAGAAACAGTTATCTGCTCTCCTTGCATTTTCCGCTCATTAACAGCAGCAGCGGCACGTGATAATATTTTTGCAATATTTTCACTATATACCGTTGCTGTTTCCGTTAATAACTGAGCTTTACGTAAACGAGCCGCTGCAACCATCTTCATTGCAGAAGTGATTTTTTGAGTTGATTTAATAGAATCTATTCTGGTTCTTAACTCTTTTAATCCGGCCATTTCTCTTTCCTATGCTGCATCATCTTGAGCGGTGAAATCTTCCAGAAAACCGTCATAAAACGCTATTAATTTCGTTTTCAATTCCTCTGAAATAACTTTTTCATCCTCAATCTGTTTCAGATATTCAGGATAGTTACTCCGAATATTTTCAATCGCTTTTTGTTCAAACTTCTTAACATCGGAAATCGGTAATTTATCCAAATAACCGTTCACACCGGCAAAGATTGCTACAACTTCTTCAGCAACCGGCAGCGGATGATAAACCGGCTGTTTCAACAGTTCAGTTAAACGTTCACCGCGAGCGAGCAACTGTTTTGTCGCAGCATCCAAATCAGAAGCAAATTGAGCAAAAGCGGCCATTTCACGATATTGAGCTAATTCAAGCTTTATCGTTCCGGCGACTTGTTTCATTGCTTTTATTTGCGCGGCAGAACCCACACGACTGACTGAAATACCGACATTAACGGCAGGACGAACACCTTGATAGAATAATGATGTTTCCAAGAATATTTGACCATCCGTAATTGAAATAACGTTTGTCGGAATATAAGCCGAAACATCACCGGCCTGT
>CAMOQT010000086.1 GCA_946623145.1 uncultured Azospirillum sp. | reverse complement strand
CAATATCTCCAATATAAAATATACATAAATTGTCTATATAAAAAGAATAATACTTGCTAAAAAACAACAATTGCGTATGCTGAGTAAGATATAAAAATAACGCAAAGGAAAAGTTTATGAATTCATTTTTAGTAAGACGTCTTATCCCTTTTTATATATTTGCAATCATTAGTGAACTTTTATTCAAAATCGGATTATGTATTTATCACTGGTCTGATATAGATTATTCTTTTTTCTCTTTGGTTAAAACAACGGGAATTATCTCTCTTACAACCAGTGTTGCTTTTATATTTATGGTTATTCCATATCTTATTTATTTACTGTTCTTACCTAAAAAACTTGTAAACAGCAAAACAGATAAAAATATCTCTTTAATCTTCTTTTTCTTATTTGCTTTCGTTACATATTTTGAAATTATGGCATCTGCCTTTTTCTGGAATGAATTTCAATCTGCTTTTAACTTTATTGCTGTTGACTACCTCGTTTACACACAAGAAGTGATTTCTAATATTACGCAATCCTTCCCGATAGGATGGATTACGACGGGTATTTTATTCCTTACTCTGGTAACGACCTTTGCCTTAAGAAATTATATTGTTCCAAATAAAGAAGCCCCGAGCTTTATTCTTCGATTATTCCATATTTTCATTTACGGCTTTATTTGCTTACTGGCATTTCGTAATGTTGATATTTCGGATTTAGAAGTGAATCAAAATCGTTATAACAATGAAATAGCTAAACAGGGAACTTACAGTTTATTCAGTGCTTTCTGGAAAAATGAAATTGATTACAAAGATTTCTATTTAGTATCTGACCCTGAAAATAATCTGAAACTTTTACAAAAAAAATTCAAAAGTAGTAACGTTACTTTCATTGAGCCTAAAAAAAGCATTGCTCGCCAAATTAATTCTTTCCGCTCTGAAAAAAGAGCCAATGTTATCATTGTCTTAATGGAAAGTATGAGTTCAAAATTTTTACAAGAAAATCGCCCTTATGAATGGCAAGCTGAAATCACTCCAAACTTGAGCCAATTGGCAAAAGAAAGTTTATTCTTTAGCAACACCTATGCTGTCGGAACCCGCTCTGTTCGCGGTATGGAAGCGCTCAATCTTTCCATTCCACCATTACCGGGAATGTCCATCATCCGCCGGGATAATAATGAAAAATTGCATAGTCTCGGAATGATTTTCAAAGAAAAAGGATATGATAATAAATGGATTTACGGCGGATACGGTTATTTTGATAATATGAATTATTTTATGGAAAATAACGGTTTTCAAATCGTAGATCGCACCGCTTGGAAAAAAGACGAGATTACCTTTACCAATGCTTGGGGAACTTGCGATGAAGATTTATTTAATAAAATTATTAAGGAAGCCGATAAATCTTACGCAGAAGATAAACCTTTTCTCACCTTTGCACTCACCATTTCTAACCATCGCCCTTATACTTTCCCTGATGGACGTATTGATATGCCTTCTAAAAAATCCGGCCGTGAAGGTGGTGTTAAATATGCCGATTATGCAATCGGAAAATTCTTAAAAGATGCCAAACTAAAGCCTTGGTTCAAAAATACAATATTTATCTTTACTGCAGATCATACTGCCGGAGCTGCCGGAGCTGCAGAAATTGAACTGGAAGATCATCATATTCCTTTGTTTATTTACGCTCCGAACTTTGTAAACGCTCGTCGCATTGACACCCCTATCAGTCAGATAGACATTTTACCGACTTTACTCGGACTGCTTGATTTCAGCTATGAAAGTCGCTTCTATGGACAAGACGCTCTTAGTCCGCAATATGAATCTCGATTCTTTGTCAGTAATTACCAAAAAGTAGGATATGTTAAAGATAATACAGCCATTATCCTAAAGCCGATAAAGAATTTCTCTGTTCTTCCTCCGGAAGTCCCTGAAAAACAAATACAAGATTTATTGCAGGAAGCAATTGCTTTTTATCAAACAGCCGACGATTGGAATATTAATATGAGGTCATCAAATGACATTAAATAAATCCTTATTTCTCTGTGTATTAGCTTTAGCTTTTATTTTAGGTATTGAAACATATACTGATTTAGATATTTGGGTTCAAAATCATTTTTACCTCCCGCAACAGAGAGAATGGCTGATTAATGCCGAAAAACATAAACAACTGACATATTTTTTCTATACAGGTTTGAAGTGTTTTCTCTTTATTTGTGCCCTTGGTTGTTTATCAAATATTCTATTTTCTCTTAAAATACATAATTTACGCCAAAATAATCATTTTTGCCTGATAATGTTACTTAGTTTTATCATTGTACCGACATTAGTCGCCGGAGCCAAAAGTTTTACAAATGTTTATTGTCCGTATCAGTTAGATATTTACAACGGTTTTTTCCCCTTTGTACGCGTTTTAGAATCTTATCCGGCAGATTTCATTCAATTGAAAATTGGAAGATGTTTTCCTGCCGGACATTCAACTGCCGGCTTTGCCTTTTTAGGTTTGTTTTATGCCTTTCAAAAAAAATCTTATCGTTATCTGGGATTAACTATAGGCTTACTGCTCGGATGGACCGCCGGCATATATCAAATGCTCCGCGGACAGCACTTTTTATCACACACTCTGTTTAGTATGGTTGCCGCTTTTATGTTGATTATACTGATCAACCAATTGGTCAAAAAAATAATGCAAAAACATCCAAATTTATTTACTGCATCATAATTCATCTTTACAAAAATCTATTAAAATGTTATCACCTATGCAGATCCTGATAGGAAGAGGTAATGATGTTTAAAAACATTAAATTCACAAAACCTAAATTAAAACTTTCTCGTCGCTCAGCCGAAAGCTTGAGACACTTGCGAGAAAATTTAAACAGTCGCCTATCAAAAGATTTACATATTGATGTTAATAAAGACATCACCAAAGAATTTAATCGTAAGCTTGTTCACCTAAGTTCCTTATGGATTCCTGCATTAATTTATTTCACACACGAAGGACTGGCTATAATTTTGCTTTCCATCATTTTTTTAGGAGATGCCCTTCTTGAATATGGCAACTTCAAAAAATGGACTTGGGCACGGAAAAGTTTTGGATTAATATTTTTCAAAATATTACGCAAAAAAGAACTCAACCGTAACATCTTTCAAATCAGCGGTTCCATGTACGTCTTGTTTTCTGCTATTGTCTGCACTATGTTTTTCAGCAAACCGGTTGCTGTTGTTGCTTTAACTATTATGCTGATATCAGACACTTGTGCCGCTCTCTTCGGTAAAGCCTACGGAACAAGACACCTCCGCAATAATAAAACCTTAGAAGGAACAGCCGCCTTATTTGTAAGCGCTTTAGGAATAATGGTCCTGTTTAACCCTATGCTACCCGTAACCTACGCAAGTATTTTAGCATGTGCCGCCGCAACATTGGCTGAATTATATGAAGATAAAATCGAAATTGATGATAATTTAGCGATTCCTTTATTTGTCGGTTTGATTCTCTCCGTCTTAGGATAATATTTTCCTTATCTTTTAAATATATAGACGAAAAATGATGTTTTTTTGTCATTTTATTCTTGCATTATTCCTAAATATATGCTTATATATTCCTCGACAACTTTATTATTAACAAATTAAAAAAATTTAATTTATGAAAGAGATTAATATTAAACGCTTAGAGGTAGCACAGATCGAGAACAAATTGAATATTCTCATCGGTACAAAAGAAGTTGGGACTGCTTTCATTACGATATTGACATTAAGCAAAGAAAGTCCGAAGTACAAGATGCCTGCCGGGGCCCCATTCGTTGCTGTCGTCAAAAAAACAGCTGATGGCAATCTCGCGGTTTTCAACAGTTTAACGGCCAAAAGTGAGATTATTCCATCTCACTCCTTCAAGGAGCCAACCCCCGTAGGAAAAACCTTCGAGTTCGGTGGACATGTGTATCAGAGAAATCCTAAACTCAACCTCTATACATTAAAAAAATAATACTGTCGTGAGACAGAATTTTCTAGATTAACCACATAAAGAAATGAAAGCACTTTGTCGTGAGACAAGGTGCTTTTTTATTATTTTTATCTCGCTAACGACGAACTAATCGTCCATAGCAAACTCTTAAAAATCGGA
>CAMOQT010000085.1 GCA_946623145.1 uncultured Azospirillum sp. | reverse complement strand
TTCATTTTCACTGAATAAGTCTTGAAAACCGTTCCTTTTATCCAACAATACCAGTTGTCCGTTTGCAAAAGAATGAATCATTCTGTCTGAGCTGTAAAGATAAACATCATTGACACGACTTAAATTGAAGCCCATCGCTGTTTGCTCTAACGCGCGCAGATATTCAAAACCGTTTAAGGTTGGATTTCCTTTAATTCCTGCTAATTTCCAGCGTAAATGATCTATTTTTTCCAGGCTTTCATCAATAATCGGTTCAATTTCTTGATCTTGCCCACAAAATTGACGGCATCCGGTATTGGCACACAGCATAATATCATACGGCAATTCTTCGTGTTCAAAGGCCCGTCCTGTTTCAAGCGCATCATCAGCCATATTTGGAACATATCCGACTTTATTATTTGCTGTTTTGAATTGCTGTAAAAGTTTTTTATCACCAGTACTTATCAAATTAACATCAGCTGCCTTTAATTTACTCTTTATCGCTGCAATATTTCTTTCAGCATATTCCGGAACGATCCAATCACAACTCCATTGCAAAATTTTCAGATGAGGAAACATATCTTTAATTTTAAGCAAGGTTTCTTCTTCTATCTGATCGGCGTGACCGATAAATAAAGCATCCGGCTCCATAACTTTGCAATAATTAATCAAATGCTGATTTAGTTTTCTTTTTGCCCACCAGTTCATATGTCCGAAACCAAACATTCGGCATAAATCTCTATCCGGATAATTAAAAACAGCATATCCGGCTCTAATTAATCCATTTGAAATTTTAAATGGAAATCCAACCTGAAAGCACCCTTTCAGGCGAATTAAATTAAAATTGGCAATATGAATTATTTTTTTCATTTTGACCTCAGGCGGCTGATTAAATGTTTGATACTCATATTCAAATCAGAGATCAGATGGCACAACGGATGTAAAATTTTAGGGGCTTGACCGGCGGCGCAAAATTCAACAGCAACGCGTTCCAAACCACATTCTATGGCTACACTCATTCGATGATGACCTTGATTTAATGTATCTTGGATACCCATATTTCGACAAAGCATAATATCAAGAGGAAATCTCTCATCATAACCGTTTTGCATCATACTTTTTTTGAGTTCTTCATAAGTATTATGGCGTTCTTCTTCACTCATTTGATATTTCGGATTAGAAAATATATAAGCATTTTCAGCTGTTCTTAAATTTCGCTCTAACTTTTTATCTCTGATTTCCTGAGGGCGCATATGGTAGATATTACTGCTGAATAAAGTATATTTATATCTTAACGCACGCACAATCGGAGAAACGATATCATAACTTTTGATGCGAGATTCAAAAGCGATACGAACGGGAATATATTGCTCTCCGGCAGCAATAGCTTTTTCTATAATTTCGCGTCCTTTTAATAAAGAATCCGGAACAACCGGAATATCGTTTAACCATAGTCGACGTTTACCGATAAGCATAATCACATCATCTTCCGGCAAATCAGAAGGCTTTATTTGAGAATCCGGTAAAGAGGAAATATCCTCAATCGCTAAGCCGTAAACTTCTGACGAATAACAAATTCTATTCATACAATACTCCATATAATTGAGAAATATACCATTATTGCCCTGCTTGCAAATAAAATCCTCGGTTACTCCACATTCGGACAGCTTGAAATTATTGATAATTCGCTTATTTATGAACTTATAACAGCATATAATGGTTGTTATACAGCTAAATTTGTGGTATACTTTAGTTATAAATATAATTATGCTTTTATGAGGAGTTTTACTATGGTGGCTCTATCAAAACAAACATTCGGCGAAGATTTTTTGCAAAAAATCGATGATGCCGGAAAAACTAAAGGTTCTCTTTTTGCATTACTCCATGAAACCCTGCAAAATGAATACCCAAATATTCAAATGGGGTCTGTCATCAGCCAAATTAAAAACTTTGATGCTTTGGTTAATTATGACGCCAGTGTTGCAAAATTTCAAATTAAACGTCATGCAGAAAATTTAACCAAAACCATGGATGACATCAAAAAGATTAAGGTGCTGGGAAAAGATAATTTTAAGTACAAAGAGATGATGATTAAAAAGCTGAATGTTTTAGCGGCGATTAAACCGGATGCTAAGGCTTTGGCCGATCTTATTGCTGCAGAATTTATTGCTAAAGGTTACGGCAACATCAACAGCTTTAAGTGCGAGTTTACAAATTATATTCACTCTCTGCATAGCATTTCATCAACGATGAATGAAGATACTTGCGCCTTGCATTGTTAATAACTTTTAAGTTTTATCAAAAAACCCGTCAACTAACTGACGGGTTTTTTATAACTAAAAACCTTAATTCCTAAAAATACAAACGGACACGATTGTTGTCTTGCGTGAAAATTCGTATAAAAGGAATCTTAAAAATTTTAATTGTTAAATAACCTGATTTGGTAAGTTTCTTCTGAAATATAAAGCGTTTTAAATATAATAAGCTGAGGAAAAATGCTCGTCTAAGCCTTGCAAACGGCGTAAACACATCTTTTATATAACCATGATTGAAATAAATTACCTCACCTAACGAACGCTCTATAATATGCGCAAACTGCATTGTATGTTTTTCATCCGGTACATCAAATAATGATGAATCTATACCCATTTTTTGAATATCAGCCAACAATCTCGCCCGCATTATAAACATCGTTCCTGCAATAAACGAAAATGACCGAAGGCCAAACATATAATGTTTATACTTTTCCCTGGTTTCAAGGTCTGTCCCTAAAAAATCTTTAATCGGATGGATGCACTTATAATAACAGCATGCCCCCAGCTTCTCATCCTTATCTAGTGCGGATATACATTTCTTTAAATTATCTTTTTGAACAAAACTCAGTAACCATTCTCTCCACATACTCCCTGAACAACCATAGCCATTACCTATATTTTCAACTTTTTGCTTCAGATTGCGTTTTGTATGTAATTTTATAACATATGCATAATTATCTAAATTTATATGGTTCAGAAAATAAACAAAGGCACCGACATCATAACCGCGGTTTTCTACTTTCCATATTTTTGCATTAGGACAAAATGCTTTAATTTCTGCTTCTAATGCCGAATTATCTTCGGTCATAGTAACATATAAGTCATAAGGATACTCGCTGATGTTTTCCAGACAAGACCTCATTTCCGGCCACATATCTAAATAAAATAAATGCAGATGCACCGCTAATGATACTTGTTTTTCACTCACAATGCTTCTCCTGCCTTAATATAAATTCTTGTCATTTGTCCATAAACCAACGTTTAATTTAATTAATGACTCTTTTACCTTAAAAGGCAAGATAAAGCAACTTATTTTTATATATTGTCTACTTCAGATACAAAAAAAGACCAGAACTTTCTGGCCTTTTAAGATTATTCATCGCTTTCGTGAATGACTTCAATTTCAGCACCGACAGCGGCCAATTTTTCTGCCAATTTTTCATACCCCCGATAAAGGTGATAAACACGATTGACAATTGTCTCTCCTTCTGCAATTAATCCGGCTAAAATCAAAGCAAATGATGCCCTTAAATCCGTTGCCATCACCGGTGCACCATAAAGTTTATCGACATGGCGGACAATTGCCGAGGCATGCCCATGAATATTAATATTTGCACCCATGCGCATTAACTCGGGGACGTGCATAAAGCGATTTTCCCAAATTGTTTCCGTAATTAAAGAAGCTCCTTCCGCCGTCAACATTAATGCTAAAAATTGAGCTTGCAAATCTGTCGGAAATCCGGGATAAAAATCTGTCATAATATCCTGACCGACTAAGGTTTTACCTCTGGCATCGACAATCAGAGAATTCTCCGTTTCGGTTACATCCACGCCCATTTGACGTAAAATATTTATCGGGCATTGTAATGTTGAAGCTTGGGCATTAATCAGTTCAATACATCCGCGCGTAATAGCGGCGGCAACAGCGTATGAACCGGCTTCAATTCTGTCCGGAATAACTTTATGCGTTGCGCCGTGCAAGGTTTCAACACCTTCAATTGTCAAAATAGAGGTATCACGTCCACTGATTTTAGCGCCCATATCATTGAGTAAGTCTATTAAATCACCAATTTCAGGCTCTTTTGCGGCATTTTGAATTTTTGTGACACCCTCTGCTAAAACGGCAGCCATTAAGATATTGCAAGTTGCACCGACTGAGGCAACTTTGAAAATAATATCTGCTCCCTTCAAGCGGCCATCAATATCTGCTATCACATAACCG
>CAMOQT010000084.1 GCA_946623145.1 uncultured Azospirillum sp. | reverse complement strand
ATCCGCATAATATCGCGTTAATTCCGATAAATACTTCTTTGTTTGCGGTTCAAAATATTCATACCCCTCAATAAATTCTAAAGCCGCTTCACATTCACTTCCATCAAAATCTATACCGGAATACATCGGCACAACATATGAAGCTAACACCCCTTGATGAATATTCTCTGCCAAATCTTCAGAATTAAACCTGTCTAAATCAGAATATTGGCTTTTACCTTGTGATAAAAACTCTGTCAATATATCATCCGCAGCCGGGACCGAATGACCGATAACACTATCTATATCAAACAAAATGCTCTCCAATTCATCGCATAAATCCGAAGCAGATAAATCTACAGACATAAATAAACAAGTCAATGCCTTTTGTCTTTCTAATCCATGCGGCATCGTTTTAATTAAATTCCAGCTTTCCTGATAATCCGGGACAACCGATAAATTAATAATATCCGCCGCCTCATCTATATCATTTTCCAAAGTATCAAATAATTCACCTAAAATATTTATATCCTGCATACTTAAACCATTTTTCTTCTGCATAGCCTGAATTGTTTCAACCGTTACCCCCGTATTGTTTAAGTCTATATGAGAAAAATGTGCACATAAATCCGTAGCTGTTAATAAATCATGAGCAAAAGTCAAAACTTCCTGTTCTTGAGGCAAAGAAACATATTTACAGAATTGATCCTCTTCTTCATCATCTTTTTGTTCTGATAAATTGTTTAAGATATCTTCAAAATAATCAAAATCCCGATATAAGTTTTTCACTACCGATAAACTCATAATGTTTAAAATAGCTTCAACATCTTTATTCTTAAAGTTTTTTGATTCCTTTTCATAGGCCTCCCATGTCGGCTTTTGACGTTGAATTTCAATAAACTCTGGTGTATTCAAATATGGTTGCAAATAATCAGGAAAACCGTTTGATAATTTCATCGGAGAAACCAACTTATTAAAACTTTTAGGTAACCCCTTAGAATAAATTTTCTGCTCAATAATATCATTGTCGAGAACGGAAAAATTTTGAGAAAATAAAGTTAAATGACGAATAACCGCCTGATGTTTTTTCATTTGAGATTTTGCCTTACGAATAAATTGACATAAGGATTCGCTCGGCTTATCCAACATCGGACGAATTGTTTTTTCATCAACAGCAAAATGTTTCTGCAAAGTATGAGCTATAGATTTGCTTAATTCCTGAGGAACAACAGGTTTCCGACTTGATACAAAATTACCGCATTCTTGATACAAAACATCATAAACAGAATCTTCATCATCTTCAGTTATCGAAATTCCTTGATTTTGTAACATTTCGGATAATTGCTCGGGAATATCTGAACGATCAATATCATCAGCAATGTTCCATTCACTATCTCGGCGCCCGTAATGTGCAACTGCCGCAGCACTCTCTATAATACCCCGCATAAAATAGCATTGAATATCCCGTTCGTCCGAAGGAAGCTTATCTATCTGATGTAATAAATTTCCTAAAAGCACATCATTTCTGTCAGCATCAAGAGTAAGATGTGTTTCTGTTAAATAATTATTCTGCTGCAGAAAAGAATAAAGTTCTTTAATTTTAGATTGGTCTTTAGCGACCAGAGCAAACAAATCTCCGGTATGATCATCACTTGAAGAAATATGCGCATTTAAGTGCTGATTACAATATAATATTGCATTATCCAAAAAAGGATGAATGATTTTAATTGTATGATAAAGCGGCAAAAAATGACGACCTTTATCGAAAGCACGCAAAGACGTCTGACGAAGATTATTTAACACTTCACCAAATAAAGATAAATTTTCCTTAGCCGCACTATCCAACATATTCGTATGATCCGATTAAAAGTATCAATATTTTATACAAATATGCTGTTTTGTCAATATTTGTTTAACTTAAAATATTAACAGCAGTCTGCAACATTTCATTATTAGTTGAAAAGGATGTTGTATTTAGCGTATAGGCTCGCTGAATAATAATCATATTAGAAAATTCTTGCTCAACATTTACTGGTGAGCTTTCAACTGCTTGGGATGTCAAAACCGATGATGTAACAGTATCCGGACCAATGACATAACGACTTTCACCCACATCATTGCTTACTTCAAACATTGTTCCACTAACTTGAATCAAATTTTCAGGAGATTGAAAAGCAACAACTGCCAATTTTGCTAAATCTTTGGTTTCCCCATTATTGTACTGAGCCTGTAAAACACCGTAACTGTTAATATACGTCCGTTGCAAAGTACTACTAGGCTTACCATCCTGAGAGATGTCAATAATCGTATCATCTCCTGCAAACTGTGTCATCCCTGAAATATCCAAGGTAACATTATTAACATCACCGTTATCAGCTGTTGTGGTTATACTAACTTCTTTAGGCGAAACCAGCTTTCCGTTTGTATCAAAAAGGACTTGTGTCGGTTGAAAATCAACCGTTCCGTTTGGCATAGAAAACGAAAGATTCCACAAATTATGGGCTGTTTCATCACGTTGGAAAACCATACTGACCAAATTACCATCATTATTAGCCCCATAAACCTGAAAAGCATAATGTGCCGAATCAACACCACTCGCCGGAACATTAGCTATAATATCAACTTTCGAAGTCGGAACAGGATCTGCAACGTCCGGAGCATCAATAACAATCTCACTTGGAGACCCCGCAAAA
This sequence comes from uncultured Azospirillum sp., assembly GCA_946623145.1. Taxonomy (GTDB): domain Bacteria; phylum Pseudomonadota; class Alphaproteobacteria; order RF32; family CAG-239; genus Scatocola. The sequence goes on along the minus strand of CAMOQT010000084.1, from coordinate 1,655 downwards.
GAACCTTGCCCTGAAGCCTTAAATCCATCAACATGATAACCATTATTGGCAATTAAATAGACAATACCATCTTCAGTTCTTGTGGTAAAGTTACCGGCACGTGTATAATAAGTATTACCGGCAGAATCTTCCACCATAAAAAAGGCATTACCAATATCAATTGCAACATCATAATTTCCGCCTGTCGCCATTATATTACCCTGTTGAGACATAAGCGTACGATCATAAGCTGTCACTCCGTTAATAGCAACACGAGAAGAAGCGCTTCCCGTTCTTGTATTACCAGTTGCCTGAGTATGACCAAGTAACGTTTGAAACATTGTTTCAACAGAGCGATAACCGACAGTACTGATATTTGCAATATTCGTGCTCACTGTTCCCAAAGCTTGAGATTGAGCGTTTAACCCTGTAACAGATGGTGTAAAACTTGATAGTGCCATATTAAAAATCCTTATACTATTTTACTTTTTAATATGCAAATTTTATGCCATTTTATGTTTGAATTTCTATTTTACCCCATCACTCAAATTAAATATTTAGCAAGCACCCCTATTTTCTTTCTCATCATCATATCAAACAAGAAAAAACATGCTTTCCAATTTTTCAAGATATAAAAAAGCCCGGACTTTATTTATCCGGGCTTTTTTTCATTAAGATTGAGAACCATCTGCAGGTATAATCGATGGTAATGCACCGACAGCCTGCTTACGTTTAAGCTTATTAACAAATTTGATTGAGCGTTGAGCATCCCATTTTTTCTTTCCTTCTTCTCTTTGGAAAATCTGCTTATACACCTCAATAGCTTGATCAAATTCTGAAAGCTTAGTTAAACAACTTGCTAATCCATCATACAATTTATGATGATAATTGCCATTAATTAAAGATTGGGCTTTTTTATAACACTTCAAAGCATCATTGAATTTAAGCATTTTTTGATAAACAAAGCCAATACTTATCCAAGCCTGAATCTCATGACTATCAATATTAAGAATCTTAGTAAAACATTTTAATGCTGAATTATTATCACCCATCAATTGATAGGTCACACCGACACCATTCCATGCTTTAATATTATTCTTATCATTTGCCAAAACTTTTTTGAAAAATGAAATAGCTCGATCATATTGTTTTAATTTTTGAAGAGTTACCGCAATACTCAGTAAAGATTGCGGATGCTTATTATCAATAGCCATCGCCTGCTCTAAAACATCTAAAGCTTCCTTAAAAGAAAACATATGTTGTAAAGCAATCGCTTTACCATTTAACGCTTCCAAAGAAGTTTTATCTAAGGCAACCGCTTCATCAAAACAAGCAATAGCATCTTTATATAATCCTCGCATACTCAGCGTAACACCCTTATTATTAAGGACTTCAACTGATTGTGGATTTAAAAGCAACGCTTTATCAAAACATTCGACAGCCTCGGTATAGCGACTCAATTTCTGGAATGCAAAACCTTTACTATTCAAAGCTTTCCATGAATCAGGTTGTTCTTGCAATGCAGCATCGAACTGAACAACTGCATCCTTATAATTACCTTGATCTAAAAGCTCCTGCCCTCTTTTATAAGCGCTGTTTTCATTTGACTTAACCATGGTATATCTCTTCTCAAATTATAGTTACAGAATAATTCAGTATTAGAATTTAGCATTAAA
>CAMOQT010000083.1 GCA_946623145.1 uncultured Azospirillum sp. | reverse complement strand
AAAAAACGCTTCAGCGTTACTGGCACTGGCAAATTAAAAAGAAATTTTGCAAAAAAGAGACACTGCCTCTTCTGCAAAACCCAGAAAATGAAAAGACAAGCTCGCGGCACAACTCTTCTTAATGAGTCTGATGTTGTTATTGTCAAAAAGTTTTTACCGTATTTGTAGGAGGATTGAAGAATGTCTCGTGTTAAAAGAGGTGTTATCGCACACGCACGCCATAAAAAGATTTTAGATATGGCAAAAGGTTATCGCGGACGTAATAAGAACGTCTTCCGCGTAGCTGTCGAAAAAGTTGAAAAAGCATTACAATACGCATATCGTGACCGTAAAGCAAAGAAAAGAAGTTTCCGTTCTTTGTGGATTCAAAGAATCAATGCAGCTACTCGTATGCATGATATGACTTACTCTCGATTTATGAGCGGGCTTAACAAAGCCGGCATCGAACTCGACCGAAAAGTCCTTGCTGATATTGCTTTGAAAGAGCCTGCTAACTTCGCTAAATTGGTTGAAGCAGCAAAATCAGCTTTGAAATAAGAATTCGTTTTAATAACAGTTTTTAGTTTCGCATAAAAGGGTTAACCCTGTTTTTCGGGTTAATCCTTTTTATTTTTATTATAACAAATATTCAGGAACCACTCATGGGAACATTTGAAAATATCGACACAATGCTGTCTCAAGCATTACAATTACTAGAACAAGCAGAAGATTCTGCTGCCATAGAAAACGCTCGCGTAGCCATTCTCGGTAAAAACGGTAGTTTTACACAATTAGGAAAAATCCTTGGTACTCTGCCGGTTGAGCAAAAAAAAGATTTTGGTGCCGAACTTAATATTGCTAAAAAGCAAATTGAAGAAAAATTAACGGCTAAGAAAACAATTTTAGCCGAACAGGAATTAAATGCACGATTAGCAAAAGAAACTTTGGATGTTACTCTTCCAATCAGAGAAGAACATCAAGGTCGCATTCACCCTGTCTCAAAAATTTATGAAGAAGTTGCTGCAATTTTCGGACAAATGGGATTTGAAATTGCTGAAGGACCGGATATTGAAGACCAGTTCCATAATTTTAATGCTTTGAATATGCCGGCAAACCACCCTGCTCGTCAAATGCAAGATACTTTCTACATCAAAAATCCGGAAAGCGATGATTTTGATGATAGCTTTGTTGTTCGTACCCAAACTTCAGGTATTCAAATCCGCACCATGGAAAAACAACAACCTCCAATTCGTATTATTGCTCCGGGAAGAACATACCGTTCAGACTGGGATGCAACTCATACACCAATGTTCCATCAGCTTGAAGGATTAGTTATCGATAAAAACATTACCATGGCACATCTGAAAGGATGCTTATATGATTTTGTTAAAGCATTCTTTGAACTTGATGATTTACCTGTTCGTTATCGTCCTTCATATTTCCCATTTACAGAACCTTCTGCTGAAATGGATATTGGATGCCTGAAAACCAAGACCGAACTTAAAGTTGGTGCCGGAACTGACTGGCTTGAAATTTTAGGTTGCGGCATGGTTCACCCGAATGTCCTACGAGCAGGCGGCATTGACCCTGATGAATATCAAGGCTTTGCATTTGGTTTAGGAATTGACCGCTTAGCAATGTTAAAGTATGGCATTCCAGATCTCCGTACCTTCTTTGAATCTGACACACGTTGGTTAAAACATTACGGATTTACTCCGCTTGATTTCTCATCAATGACCGGAGGATTAAGCAACACCGGTGGACAAGCGAGATAAGGAGAAAAGAGATGAAATTTACACTTTCTTGGTTAAAAGAACACTTAGATACAAATGCATCTATTGATGAAATTGCTGAAACATTGACTAAAATCGGCTTAGAGGTGGAAGAAGTTATCAATCCTGCCGCACAATTAAACGGATTCATTACAGCAGTTGTTGAAACTTATGGACCACATCCGGATTCTGATCATCTGGGCTTGTTAACCGTCAACACCGGTAAAGAAAAATTACAGGTTGTCTGCGGCGCACCTAACTGTCATCAAGGCTTAAAAGGCATTTTTGCCCCTGTCGGAACATTAATTCCTTGCTACAATGAAGTTTTGAAAGTTGGCAAAATCCGCGGCATTGAAAGCTTCGGTATGATGTGTTCAGAAAAAGAACTGGGTGTAGGGACGGATCATACCGGTATTATCGAATTACCGGCTGATACCGAAATTGGCTTACCTGCCGCTCAAGTTTTACCAATTGATCCTGTTATTGAAATTTCCATTACCCCTAACCGTGCTGAATGTTTAGGCGTCCGTGGTGTCGCTCGTGACTTAGCGGCAACCGGATTAGGAAAGCTCAAACCTTTAAATATTCGCAAAATACCAGGCACCTATGCCAGTCCGATTAAAGTTGAAATCAAAGCTCCAGAAGCTTGTAAAACTTACGTCGGACGCTATATTAAAGGTGTTAACAATAAAGCACAAAGTCCTAAGTGGCTTCAGGATAGATTAACAGCTATCGGTTTACGCTCTATTTCTCCATTAGTCGATGTAACCAACTACATTAACTATGATATGGCGCGTCCGTTACACGTTTTTGATGCCGATAAATTAAAAGGAAACATTTGTGTCCGTATGGCTCATGACGGAGAAAAATTCATCTCTCTTGAGGACAAAGAATATGCTCTTGATAATAAGTCTTTAGGTATTTGTGATGACGAAGGAATTCAATGCCTTGGCGGTATTATGGGCGGTGCAGAAAAAGGCTGTTCAGAAGATACAACAAATGTTTTTGTTGAATGTGCCTTATTCACACCTGAAAATATTGCCAGAACAGGACGTAAATTCCAAATTGATTCAGATTCACGTTATCGTTATGAACGATGGGTTGATCCAAAATCAAATATTTTAGGATCTGATTATGCTACTCAAATGATTGTTGATATTTGTGGTGGCGAAGTTTCAGAAATAGTTATGGCAGGATCAGAAGATTTTGAACCTCAAGCAGCATATATTCGTCCATCTCGCCTTAAAGATTTCATTGGACTAGATGTCAGTGCAGATAAAATTACCGAAATTTTAACTCATCTCGGTTTCATCTGCTCAAGTGAAAATGGCAAAATCAAAGCAATTTCTCCGACATGGCGCGGAGATATTGAAGGCGAACATGATTTAGTTGAAGAAGTTGTCCGCATGATTGGTTTAGATAATATTCCTGCTGTTTCTTTACCTCATGACAAATTGCCAAAGATAACGCTTTTAGCTAAACAACATAATGCCATGATTGTTAAACATGAACTCGCTAATCGTGGAATGTTAGAAACCGTTACTTGGAGCTTTATGGATGAAACTCTAGCAAATTTATTCCGCACGCAACCGGATCATCTGACTTTAATCAACCCGATTGCCGCGGATTTAAATGAGATGCGCCCATCAATTGTGCCAAACTTACTGATTGGCGTAAAAAACAATGTTGCCCGCGGACAAGGAAATGTAGCTTTGTTTGAGGTCGGACCCCAATTTTACGGTCGCAAACCGACAGAACAAACTCAAGTAGCGGCCGGAGTACGTTATGGCCTCACCGGAGATAAACATTGGGCTCACAACGAGCGCCCTGTTGATATTTATGATGTCAAAGCTGATGCTTTAGCTGCTATTGCAGCCGCAAACGGACCTGTTGATAATGCACAAATAACAACAGATGCTCCAAGTTACTATCACCCCGGACGTAGTGGTGTTTTACGCTTAGGCAAAAATATTTTAGCATATTTTGGTGAACTCCATCCGAATGTCACTAAAAAATTCGGATTAAAACAACGGGCTTACGCTTTTGAGGTCTTTTTGGATAACATTCCTTTACCTCGTAATACGCAAAGTAAAGCACGTAAAAACTTAATACTATCACCTCTGCAAGCTGTTGATAAAGACTTAGCTTTTGTCGTCAATAAAAACGTAAAAGCAATTGATGTTATCACCGCTGCTAAAACTGCCGACAGAAACACCATCACAAATGTCCGTCTGTTTGATATTTATGAAGGTGAAAACTTACCGGAAGATAAAAAATCTCTGGCAATTACTGTTACTTATCAACCTCTCGAAAAATCTTTCACAGATAAAGAATTAGAAGTCTTAATGCAGAAAGTAATCATCGCGGTTGAAAACAAATGTGGCGGTAAATTAAGACAATAAAAGAAAAACAAAAAGTTCTGATTTAATTATCAGGACTTTTTGTTAGAGAAATATTGAATTTATAAATTTTATATGGTATTCTAAACTATATTGAGAAGTTTTGAGGTGCATCATGTCTAGATTCCTTCGTATTATTTGTTTTGCATTAATTATCAGTTGTTTTGCATCTGTTGCCTTTGCTAAATACTGTATTAAATTACCTACCTGTGAAGAATTGGGATACGTTTTTCCGCCTACAGAGGGACGTCGTTTTATTCGATGCCCATTTGATCCTAATAAAGTTCTGTTATTAGATTATTGCCAACAATATGGCTTAACCAGTTGCGATTCTGACAAAGCTGGCGAATGTGAACAATGCAGAGAAGTCCGTGCAGATAAATCAGTTATTGAAGCACCTTATTATCGCTACACACGTTGTAAAAAAGATTATGTATACAATAACGGTGATTGCTTACCTACTAGCAATTAAGCTAACGCTTTTCCG
>CAMOQT010000082.1 GCA_946623145.1 uncultured Azospirillum sp. | reverse complement strand
AAGTTTTGCTTTTTTACGGGTGTTTTTTTATTATTTTAGAAAAACTTAAGGTATTTATTCTATTGTAAAAAAATAATGAGAGGAAGTCATATGTCTTTTGTTATTTTTGATACAGAATATACCAGTTGGAAAGGTTGCCAAGAGCACGGTTGGCATGGACATCAGAAAAAAGAAATCGTGCAAATTGCCGCACTGAAAGTTTCTGAGGAATTAGAAATTTTGGTTGAATTTAATCAGTTGTGTCAACCGCGATTTAATCCGATTTTATCTGATTATTTTGTGAATTTAACGCATATTCAAAACGAAGATGTTCAAAAAGAAGGAGCTCCTTTTGAAAAAGCTTTTGCCAATTTCAGTGCGTTTGTCGGTCATGATATTTGTTTTTCTCATGGTTGGGGGGCTGATTATTATCACAAATCAGATGGAGCAATTATCGATGAAAACCTGGAATTAAATCATGTTTCTCAGAAAAACGATTTAATTTATTATAATGTGGCAGCCGTTTTCAAAGAAATATATCAGAAAAATAATATTGATATTAAGAGTCAAGCATCGGGCGATATTGTAAGATTGTTAGGGATAGAAGATGAATTAAAAGATCTTCATTTAAAGCCTCATGATGCGTTGTATGATGTTTATTCCATTTTTGCCGGATTGCGCCATTTTAAGGAAGACTCTTTGGAATTGCTGAAAAAGAGATAAAATAGAATCCGAAAACTTCAATATTGCCATCTGTCAAATAAAGGTATATAACAAGTATATTGTCTCATCAGAGGAGTTTTAAAATGGCTAAATTATTTGGAACAGATGGCGTACGCGGTGTAGCAAATCAATATCCGATGACGGTTGACTTTGCGCTTGCTTTAGGGAAGGCTTGCGGACAGTTAATTTGTACACAGAAGAAAAAAGTGGTTATTGCTAAAGATACACGTCTTTCCGGTGATATGTTGGAAGCTTCTTTGATTGTCGGTTTTACTTCTCAAGGGGTTGATGTTTTAAAATTGGGTGTTATTCCCACACCGGCACTAACATCTTTGACGAGTGGTTTTGATGTTGATATGGCGGTGATGATTACAGCTTCTCATAATCCTTATATGGATAATGGAATTAAAATACTTAACGGGCAAGGTGATCGTTTTGATGATAGTATTATCAATAAATTGGAAGACCTGGTTGAGAAGAATGAGTTCTTTTATGATATTGAAAAAATAGGTAAAGTTAGTGTCTATGAAAATGCGGCATTAGATTATATGGAAAAAGCCGTTAAAGTATTAAACGGTCAGAAATTGACAGGATTACGTGTGGTTTTGGATTGTGCTAATGGAGCTTTCTCAGCTATTTTGCCGGAAGTGTTCATGAAACTCGGTGCCGGTGTCATTACAATCGGTAATCAACCAGATGGCAAAAATATCAATAGAGAATGTGGCTCTCAGCATACCGAAAAACTTTCGCAAATGGTGCAAGAGACACATGCACAGATGGGAATTGCCGTTGATGGTGATGGCGATAGAATTATCATTGTTGATGAGTTGGGTAATCGTCTAGACGGTGATCAGATTATTGCCTTTTTAGCGCAAACACTTAGAACTTCAGGACAATTAAGAAATGATAGTGTTGTCGCAACGATTATGTCAAATATCGGTTTGGATAAATATCTAAAATCTTTAGGAATAACAACGTATCGTTCTGCTGTCGGAGAAAAGAGTGTTATTCTTAAAATGAGAGAAATCGGAGCAAATTTGGGTGGTGAAGAATCCGGCCATATGGTGTTATCTGATTATAGCCGAACAGGCGATGGAATGGTCGTTGCTCTGACAGTGGCTTTAGGATATTTGCAAAGCGGTCAAAAGATGAGTGAACTTTTCCCTGTCTTTAAGCCTTATCCTTGTTCAGAAGTTGATACTTATTTTGCAAATAAAGAAGAGTTGTTGCAGGCAAATAGTGATCAGGAAGTTTTGAATATGGCAGAAAATGTTCGTCAACAACTCGGTAGTGAGGGCAATGTTATTGTCCGTAAATCAGGGACGGAACCTTTAATTAAAGTTAAAATTATGGGATCGGATTATGATGAAATCAGTCGCTTAAATGAGCAAATTCGAAATGGCTTTAAGAAGTATCAAATCGCCAAAATTCGTGTTGTGAAGTAGGCATTAAACTTTTGTTTACTTTAAATGTGTATATTAGGGGTAATTGATAGTTTTTAGAAAGGGTGTGTTATGAATACATATTCTCAAATTAATTTAGATTGGTCTCGCGGTTCTTTATCCCAACAGCCAAGTGTCAGACGCGGTAATTTGTCAGTATTAGCTACGGCTGAATTTCGTGATGGTCAAATGGTTAGTACACCTGTCAACAAACAACGTTATGTTTGGCCAAATCCTTATCATCAAACACATTCCAGTCTTTTGTCTCGTAAACTTTATGCTAGATAGGTTTTAGCTTATGATAAAAGGAATCCTTGCTTTATTTACTTCCGGATTGATGACTAATCCTATGGTATTGTCTGGAATTGTTGTCGGAAGTATTTTATATGCATTTTTAGATGGTGGAGAAATTTTTCAGGTTTATAAAAATCCGCTTTTCTATGCTTTTGCACTTTTTTGTTCCTGTATTTATGTCATCGGATTTCGACGCACTTATAAAACGACAGGGGAGACAGATTGGTCAGAAACACTATTATCTGTTGCTGTCGGTGTTTTTAGATTTGTATTTTCAAGTTTATTAATGATGTCCTTTATCAGTTTATTTGATATGAGCAGTAGCGGCAGAGATATTTAGTTTATTCTTGAAAAAATAAGTATTTTTGGTTACGTTAATTCTAGTCATATCAGAGGAAAATTAATGTGAGTATCAATCTGAAACAAGGACTGGAAACCTTAAAACAATACATTAAAATAGCCCCCGAACAACCCGGTGTTTATAGAATGCTGGGGGAAGATGACGTTGTTTTGTATGTCGGAAAAGCCAAAAATATAAAACGACGTATTGTTTCCTATTCTCATATTCAAAAACTTCCGGCCCGATTACAACGGATGGTTTCTGAAATTCAAAAAATGGAATTTATTATTGTTGAAAACGAGGCTAAGGCTTTACTGGTTGAAAATGAGCTAATTAAACGATTGGAACCTCGTTATAATATTTTACTTAAAGATGATAAAACATTTCCTCATCTGGTTATTGATGTTCATTCGGATTTTCCTGCATTGCATAAATATCGTGGTGCCAGACAGGATGGTAATCGGTATTTTGGACCTTTTGCGAATGTTTTAGCGGTCAATAATGTGCAAAGTATTTTGCAAAAAGCATTCCTCTTACGTAGTTGTCGAGATAGTGTTTTTCAGAATCGGGAACGAGCTTGCTTAATGTATCAAATTAAACGTTGTTCCGCACCATGTGTCGGAAAAATTTCGCTCGAAGATTATAATCATTTGGTTAAGGAAGCTATTGATTTTTTGGATGGTAAAAATACGAAAATTCAAGAAGAATTATCTTTGAAAATGCAAAAGGCCAGTGAAGATATGGATTATGAGCAGGCGATTGTTTTCAGAGATAGAATAAAAGCATTAACCAGTGTGCAGTCCGGAACTTTGGTGGAATATGCCGATATTAAGTCTTGCGATGTCATTGGGATATTACGTAAACATGATATTGTTTGTATTCAGGTGTTTTTTATTCGGTCCGGTCAGAATTGCGGTAATGTTCCTTATTTTCCTCAGCAAGCAGAAGATGCTTCCGATGCTGATATTTTGGAAGCCTTTTTAAGTAGTTTTTATAGTGAACATTTGCCCCCTAAAGAAATTATTGTTTCAGAGATTTTGCCTAATAAGAGTTTTTTAGAAACAGCAATAGGAGCAAAAATTAATACTTATCAAAAAGGTAATAAAGTAAAACTGATGCAAAGAGCTTTAGAAAATGCAGAAGCGGCAATTGATCGTAAAATGGCTTTGGAAACATCAATAAAAAGTAATTTATTGGAAATGCAACGTATTTTTAATTTACCGAGAATGCCTCAACGTATAGAAGTATATGATAATTCACATACTCAGGGAACAAATTCCGTTGGCGGGATGATTGTTGCGACGCCCGAAGGTTTTGATAAAAAGTCGTATCGGAAATTTAATATTAAAACAAATGATTTGAAACATCAGACAATGGATACAACGGACAAAATCATTAATAATGATGATTTTTTAATGATGAAAGAAGTTCTATTGCGGCGTTTTGCTCATATGACTTCAGAAAATCGTCCTGATATTATTTTACTAGATGGCGGTTTGGGACAATTGCATGCCGTGCATGAAGCTCTGAGTGATTTTGATTTGAGAGATATTGCTATTATAGCTATATCTAAAGGGCCGGATCGAAATGCCGGACGAGAATTCTATCATATGATCGGACGAGAGAGTTTTTCTTTGCCATATCGCTCTCCTATAGCGTTTTATATGCAAAATATTCGTGATGAAGCACATCGTTTTGCTATCGGCACACATCGTGCAAGACGTGCCAAAAGTATGATGCAATCTCATCTTGATGAAATTGAAGGGGTCGGAGATAAACGGCGACGAGATTTATTGAATTATTTCGGTTCGACAGCTCAGATTAAAGAAGCTTCAATTAAGGATATTCAAAAAGTCCCAGGGA
>CAMOQT010000081.1 GCA_946623145.1 uncultured Azospirillum sp. | reverse complement strand
AGTGTAGTTCAGCCTGGTAGAACGCTACGTTCGGGACGTAGAGGTCGCTGGTTCGAGTCCAGTCACTTCGACCATAAACAAAGCCCCACCTTTGCGGTGGGGCTTTGTTTATGGATTGGATGCCAGGGATCGAACCAGCGAGAGAGCTGGTTTGACTACCAGCGAAAGGCGGGCGAGAGAACGCCGGTTGCTGAAGGCAATGAGCGCCTGTGCGGCGGAGCAAAGCGACGTCAGTCCAGTCACTTCGACCAATATAAAAAAGGCATCCTTGTGGTGCTTTTTTTGTTCTTTATTTTCATATAAAATGAGATAAAGATAAAAAAAAGACGATTACTAAGAAGTAATCGTCTTTTGGAATTAATTTTCCGTGAGATCTTTTTGTGCTTCTTTTATTAATTGCGGTATGTCTGTGTAATATTCTGTAGAACAAGAACCGATTTTAATAACAATATTGCATTCTTCTTTTTTAGAAATTTTTACTTTCAGTTCATTAGCATTATTTAATAAACGTTTTGTAACTAATAGAGCTGCTTTGTTATCTGCTCCGGAAAGAAAGACGATAAATTTATCATCTTCATAACGGGCGACCATATCGTTTTCGCGCAAGTCTTTTTCTAAAAATTTAGCTAAAGTTTTGAGCAACTTGTTGCTGATTTTAGATCCGTATTTTTTCTGAATCTCATTATGATTCTTTGCAGAAACAACTAAAATTGCTGAATGTTGTTGTTGAGCTTTATTTTCTGCAAGTTTAATCGGAGCTGTTTGCTCAAAATATGAACGATTGAAAACATAAGTCAGTTCATCTCTTCTGGCGCGTTCAATTTTATCTTCGGCATCATAATATAAAATGAGAATTAAGATGATAAATGTAAAGATAAAGGTAATTAAATTGGCAATAACAATCAGCCAATTATCTATAAAAACGCCATAAGCGGCCCAACAGATTAAACCTAATGCATAAATAATGTACATATAGCTTGATAAGTTGGTGATTTTTTTCGTTTCAATAATTTTCATAATTTGGATTGTGAAAGTTAAAATTGTCGCCAAGCCGGCAGCGTAGCCGATGTATGGGAATAGAGTTGCTTCATCAAACATCATTTGCTTTTTCCTTTTAAAATGAGTCGGTAAATTATTTCTTTACTGTAAGCGGAAATAGTTTAAATTTGTTAAATGTTTGAAGTAAAATGCTAAAATATTATTCGTATTGAATAAGAGAAAATACAGGGGCATATTTTTCTAAGGTTTTACGTCCTTGTAAACTTGATAATTCGATAGCAAAAGTAAATCCGATTATTTTAGCTCCGGCTTGTGTGATTAATTTTGCGGCAGCTTCTGCTGTCCCTGCGGTTGCAATTAAATCGTCTATGATTAAGACGTTATCCCCTTCTTTGAGAGCATCTTTATGCATTTCAATTTTATCTGTTCCATATTCTAAAGCATATTCTTGAGAAATTATTTCTGCAGGGAGTTTTCCCTGTTTGCGAATAGGAATAAAACCACATCCTAAAATATAGGCCAGAGGAGCTCCGAAAATAAAACCGCGTGATTCGATACCGACGATATAATCTATTTTTGTATGACGGTATTTTTCGGCCATTAAATCAAGCATTTGATGGAAAATTTCAGGCTGTTTAAGCGCTGTTGTTATATCTTTGAATTGAATACCCGGTTTGGGAAAATCAGGAACATTACGGATAGCATTTTTAATTTCATTCAAAGTCATTATTTAATCCTTAAAAAATCCCCGTCGATGAGGACGGGGATTTAGTTATCTGGAGTTGTTTATTCAGCAGCGCAAGGGCAAGACATAACATTTGATTCGTGTGTAGCCGTTGCTTTACTCTCACAGAAGCATACGCGAGAGTAAAATTCTGATTTTTTACCTTTATTGAATTCAGAAACCGGACGGTGATATCCCATCACACGAGTCCAAATTTCGCAAGGTTGTCTTTCTTCATCACTTAATCTAATATCTTCTATATTGATAACGGTCATTTTTATGTCTCCTTTATGTGTGTTCCTTTATCTGAAAATATACTATATATAGTATTAACAAAAAGTAAACAAACAATATATAGTATTCACAGCTTTTTAAAAATGTAGGAAAAATAGATAGTTAGAAGAGGGTGTTTTTTTATTGTTTTTACGACTCGCAAAAAAAAACACCGGATATAAGATCCGGTGTTTTTTTATACTTAAAAGCAAGATTTTGTTTTCGTTAAGAACTCAAGAATCTTGTCAATATCATAGGTGTATCCAAGAAAATGTTTCGGCTCATCATAGTCGAACCATTCTCCGCGAGGAGGGTTTTCCATTCCTGCCAGGACATTGTTCTTTGCAAATAACAGCAATTTGTCATCACAGAAGAACATGGGCTTGGTGTGAGCAGATAATTTGTGTTCGTCAAGATAAGCCTGAATTTTCCAGTACATCGGGTAAGCTTCATTGATGGCCCAGTCATCCAGATTGCGCCTGGTCTGCTGTTGTCTCACCATCAAGATAAATACGTTCTTTAAACCCTCACTTGAATACACTTCTACAGGATAACTGCATATTTTTTGCAGTTCCTCGGCAGCTTTTTTAATTTTTTCTTTCATAGCTGTTAATATTAATGATACGAATAATTATAAAATTTTCCATATTTTATCTCAAATTTTGTCAAAGTCAAGACGGATAAATGTTGATTTTTATGACGTAAGCTTTATGATGGAGTAAATTTCTTATAATTTGGAGAGAAAAATGGATAATATTGAACAACGTTTAATTGATATTGAAACAGCAATAGCCAATCAAGATAAGGTTATTGATGATTTGAATCAGGTGGTTATTATGCAAGGTAAACAAATTGATCATTTGCTTCGTCAGAATCAATATCTTTTGACCGTATTGGAAAATGATACTGTTAAACCGCAGGGGGAAGAGGTTCCGCCTCCGCATTATTAAAAATCTTTATTTTGTCATCTCCTCTTGTTTTTGAAAGACCTATATTTATATATTTTCTGCTATATATAATATAAGGAGAGATGCAAATGTCAGAAAATTCAGAGCAACATTGGGTATGTCAAGTTTGCGGATATGTTTATGAAGGCAGTATTCCGTTTGAAGAATTACCGGAAGATTGGGTTTGCCCGTTGTGTGGGGTTGGTAAGGATCAATTTATTTTAATGTAGTCTTTAGTTCAGACTTTCAACATATTTCCAATTGTTCCCGTCATATTGAACATGTAGGATTTCGCCATTGGCAATTTCTTTTTTTGAAGCTTTCATGCCGTGCAAAGCTTCAATGATTGAGAAATTGTGGCTAGAAACAGCAATATTATTATATTGCGTATCAGCATAATCTTTTAAGGCCGATAGAATCCTTTGTTGCAATTCATCAGGGCTTTCTCCGTTTTGAAAGCGAGTATTGGGCTTATGGTTTTGCCAATCTTGTAATATTTGTTTATGCTTTTTTGACATATTATTAATTTTTTCACCATCGGCAATTCCGAGATTGGCTTCAGCCAGACGGCTATCATATTGGATTGGTGTGTTTAATTGTTTGGCAACAATGCAACCGGTTTGCTTAGCTCGGCGTTGCGGGCTGGAAATGATAACTTCTATATTTTTATCTTTTAGAAATTTTGCAGCAGAGAAGGCTTGATTTATCCCTTGATCAGTTAGAACAGAGTCGTTACTTTGTCCTTGTAATCTTCCTGCCAGATTATGAGAACTTTGACCGTTTCGGAAAATATAGACGTTTTTCAGCATCTGGATACCTCCTTGCATTGTTCAGATTATATAATTATTAACAAAAAATTGCCCAAAAATCAAGTTTAAATCTTTTGAAGGAATCGCTAACGGAGATTCTCCGAATCGAGGAGATAATAAGGGATTGAGCGAAAAATTGTTGATAAAATCGCTCGAAAGGCCCAAAAAACGCTTAAAAAAGGGATTTTTACGTAATTTTTAGCTGAAAACTCTTTATTTTATTTGACTCTCATTATTTTTAACGCATAAACTTTGATTGTAGCGATGATTAAGACATTGCTAATCTTGTTCTTAATAATTTTATAAAGGGAGACCTTAATAATGAATAAAAATGAATTGATTTCTAGCATTGCTAGCGAAACTGGTTTAACAAAAGCTGATTCTGCAAAAGCTTTGGACGCTTTCTTGTCTTCTGTTTCTTATGCTTTGAAGAAAGGTGATGAAATCCGTTTGGTTGGTTTCGGTACTTTTTCTGTAGCTCAACGTTCTGCTACAACAGCTCGCAACCCACGTACTGGCGCTACAATTAAAATCCCAGCTCGTAAGCAAGCTAAATTCAAAGCTGGTAAAGCTCTTCAAAATTCAGTAAACAACAAAAAGTAATTTATTAAGGTCGGTCTAGCAAAGATCGAAAATTATTACAAATTTTAAGGCGGGTTTATTTAATCCGCCTTAATTCTTTTGATAGAAACAGAAAAAGTGAATTATTCTACTTTTTTTGCTTGATTAATTTTTTTTATGAGTGTATAAGCATTCTAGTTGAACGGGATGGGCGCTTAGCTCAGCTGGAAGAGCATCTCGTTTACACCGAGAGGGTCGGGAGTTCGAACCTCTCAGCGCCCACCAATTAAAAAAACCACCTTCGGGTGGTTTTTTTAATTGGTATGGATGCTTGAGTGAGA
>CAMOQT010000080.1 GCA_946623145.1 uncultured Azospirillum sp. | reverse complement strand
CCATGGTATATCTCTTCTCAAATTATAGTTACAAAATAATTCAGTATTAGAATTTAGCATTAAATACACTAAATGTCAAATTCTAATAGAGGCTATTCACAAACAGAGGAAAAACTTTCCATATAATGGAGATGAAATTTATTACAAAATTCTTTAAGTTGTTGATGTCTATTTGAAAAATAGGCTTCATACTCTTTTCTAAAACTTTCCCCGCTGGAACAAAAAACAAGCTTTCTTCTTTCTTGCTGAACCATATATTCTCCGGCTTCAGGAGGACATTTTTCTAAAACATCAAAAACATTAACACATGTCACATCCGCTTTTTTGGCAAGCATCGCCAGAACTTTCCGAGTATCATCAGAAAACGAGGAAAAATCACTGATAATAAAAATAATTGCTCTATGCTTAACCGCCTGTTCTAATAAACTGATGGCCCGTTTAAGATAAACTTCGGTTCCCAAAACCTTCTTTTTTAAGATCTGGCGAGATAGATCTGAAATCTTTTTAAAAATATGCATCATATTTGCTTGAGAATTCTGAGCTTTCAAAAGAATATTTTCCTCTCCGTCACTCAAAACACAACCAAATCTATCTTTATTTTTCAGACATTGCCATCCGATACGTGCTGCAATTTTTGCGGCAGTGACACTTTTAAGCTCTTTTTTTGTACCAAATAACATTTGCGGAGACAAATCTAATAGGACATAAACTTCTCTATCTTTTTCCTCAGCATACAATTTAGTATAAGGAACTTGCTTTCGAGCCGTAACACGCCAATCAATATCTCTGACATCATCACCAAAACTATAAGCTCGAATTTCTTCAAACTCCATTCCTCGCCCCTTAAATACAGACTTTACATCTCCCGCCTGCTGAGACGTAAAACGATTGAGATGCCCTAACTGCCATTGATACGCATAGCGGCGTTGTGCAATTAATTCATCAACAGTTACAAACAAACCGTCACCGGCTGAAATTTCATCCGTTTTAAAGATTTTATTTGTAATATGTTTTAGATCCATCGGTTTCTCTTTTTTTAAGGCAACGGAACAACATTTAACAATGTTTCAATGATATTATCAGCAACCATTCCTTCGGCTTGAGCTTCAAAACTTAATATAATACGATGACGCAAAATATCATAAATAACCGCATGAATATCTTCAGGTGTGACAAAATCACGTTCTGACAACCAGGCATGAATTTTAGCACATTTATCCAAAGCAATTGTTGCACGAGGACTTGCTCCATATAAAACCTTACCGGCAAGCTGAGTTGCATACTTTTCAGGGTGACGCGTTGCAACAACTAATTGCACTAAATATTCCTCAACTGCCTCACTCATATGGACTTTTTGTGCTTCACAGCGCGCGGTTAAAACATCTTGAATCTGCAACGGTGAAAAAGTACTGCAAGCTTCTTCATTACGACGTACAAGCTGTAAAATTTTATGCTCTGTTTCAGCTTCCGGCTGATCAATTTTAACATACATCAAGAAACGGTCTAATTGAGCTTCGGGCAAATTATATGTTCCTTCATGTTCAATCGGATTTTGTGTTGCCATAACCATAAACAATTCCGGCAGAGGATATCTTTTACCGCCAACACTGACTTGACGTTCAGCCATAGCCTCCAATAATGCGGATTGTACTTTTGCCGGAGCACGGTTGATTTCATCTGCCAACAACAAATTTGCAAAAACAGGACCGGCACGAAAAGCAAACTCCCCCCTCTGCGCCACATAAATTTCACTACCTGTAATATCTGATGGCAACAGATCCGGCGTAAATTGTATACGATTATATGTTGCTGCAATACAAGAAGACAACGTCTTAATAGCTTTTGTTTTAGCCAATCCAGGCGCACCTTCTACCAAAACATGTCCATCGGCAAGCAATGTAATCATCAGTTTTTTGACTAAATCTTCCTGACCGATAATCTGGGTTTCCATATAATCTTTTAAAGCGGTAATTTTATTTTGAGCCTCTGACATGATAACGTTTTCTCCTTAGGCATAAATACAAAAAATATCTTTGCAAACTCTTTAATATCATATATATTGCACAAAGATTAAAAAAACAATAAGTATTAGCAAAAGCAATCAAGATGGATGATATTTTTAATTTAGATGACAGCTGTGCCGCTCCGATATATAATAATACGCAACAGCTTATGCCTACCGTTACTTGGCTGGAACAACTGAATCCGGAACAGAAACTTGCTGTGCAAACAACAGAAGGAGCAGTTTTAGTCCTATCCGGAGCCGGAACCGGAAAAACCAAAGTTCTTACCACGAGATTAGCATATATTTTATCACAACAAAAAGCTCAACCTTGGAATTGTTTGGTCGTCACTTTTACTAATCGTGCCGCAAGAGAAATGCGGGAACGTGTTCAAAATATCATCGGTGATATGGTAAATAGTGTCTGGTTAGGAACATTTCATAGCATTTGCGTCAAAATTTTGCGTGCTCATGCCGAGTTAGCCGGTTTACAATCAAATTTTACGATTCTCGGTGAAGATGATCAAAAACGCGTTATTAAACAAATCTGTTCAAATTTGGGGGTTGATGATAAAAAATATCCGCCACAAGCTGTGGTTGATATAATTCAACGCTGGAAAGATAAAGGATGGACATTTGAAAAACTTCCCGAAGCTAATAAAAACAGCACCGTCGGAAATATTTACAAACATTATCAACCCCGTCTGCTCGAACTTAATTGCGTGGATTTCGGAGATATCCTTTTACATACTTTGAATATTTTGCAAAGTAATGAAGATATTTTGAAGCAGTATCAAGACAAATTCCAATATATTATGGTTGATGAATACCAAGATACTAATGTCACACAATATCTGTTTTTACGTTTATTATCACAAACTCATAAAAATCTTTGCTGCGTCGGAGATGATGATCAATCCATTTATTCTTGGCGTGGTGCTGAAATTGAAAACATCTTGCGCTTTGAAAAAGATTTTAAAGACTGTAAAATCATTCGATTGGAACGTAATTATCGTTCAACGGCTAATATTTTATCGGCCGCTTCAAGTCTAATCAGCCATAACAACAGCCGACTGGGGAAAACCTTAAAAGTTGCTGAAAACAGCCCTGCCCGCCAAAGCGAGAATGCTCCGGTCAAAGTTATCAGCACTTACAACGGTGAAGATGAAGCCCAATATGTTATGGAAGAAATTGAAAATTTGCACCGTCAAAATTACGACTACTCCCAAATGGCTGTTTTAGTTCGTACGGCTTTTCAAACCCGAGAATTTGAAGATAAATTCATTAAAGAGGCTATTCCTTACCAAGTCATCGGCGGACCAAAATTCTATGAACGAGCTGAAATCCGCGACGCATTAGCTTATTTCAGAGTCATACTGCAGCCTCATGATGATTTAGCTTTTGAAAGGATTATCAACAAACCGGCTCGAGGTATTGGCGCCAAAACCTTAGAAAAATTTTATGATACAGCACGTCGAGAAGGAATTTCTCTCTATATGGCTGTCGAAAAAATGGTTAATGAAGGCAGCCTTTCCGGTAAATCATTAGCCGCTATGCGTGAACTTATGGGTAATTTTAGTGAGTGGCGCAAAATTATATCAGCCGTTTCTCCGGATGATTTGGCCGCTCAAGTTTTAGAAGATTCCGGTTACATTGATATGCTTAAAAACGATACTTCCATTGAAGCCCCGGGACGGTTAGAAAATATTAAAGAACTTATCAATGCTTTAACTGATAAAGAAAAATATCCTAATTTGGCTGAATTTCTGGAACATGTCAGTTTGGTTATGGATAATGACGAAGCTTTAGATACCAATAAAGTAATGCTCATAACCTTGCATTCTGCCAAAGGTTTAGAATTTGATGTTGTCTTTCTCCCTGGATGGGAAGAAGGCCTGTTTCCGCACCAACGCAGCTTGGATG
Organism: uncultured Azospirillum sp.; assembly: GCA_946623145.1. Taxonomy (GTDB): domain Bacteria; phylum Pseudomonadota; class Alphaproteobacteria; order RF32; family CAG-239; genus Scatocola. The sequence goes on along the minus strand of CAMOQT010000080.1, from coordinate 858 downwards.
AAGGCGGAAGCAATGCTTTGGAAGAAGAACGCCGACTGGCTTATGTAGCCATCACCAGAGCTAAAGAAAAACTCTATATTCTAACAGCATTAAATCGCCGTATTTACGGACAAACCCAAAATAACATCCCTTCTCGTTTTATCAATGAAATACCTCCGCAAAACATTGAAATTTGCAACAATGTCAATGCCTTTTATTCTCAATACACGAGCAATAATTACAATCAGAGCTACAGACAAAATAGCTATAATCAAAACGGACAAAACACTTGGCAACCTTGGTATAAAAAGAATAAACGTCCAACTTATTCTCAACAATCCGATGCTCAAAGACAAGTTATCGGAGCACACGTTTATCATGAAACCTTCGGACATGGAAAAGTTGTTAATTGCGACGGAAATACCTTACAGGTAGTTTTTAAAGGATATGGTATCAAAAAAATCCATAAAAACTTTGTCACCAAAGTTGAATAAATTACCCTCTTGAAATATTCGTAAAACCACATACATAAAAACAAAATATTCATCTTTTAGGAGAAGAAAAGTGAGAAATGTATTGTTTTTATGTTGTGTTTTTGTGCTTTGCTGCTTTTCAATAAAAGCACCGACTAAAGATTTTGATAACATTCCTGAAGCAACCATCGCCGAAAGTAAAAAAATGCCTGATAACAAAATGGTATATTTGCAAGGACATCTAAATAATCATACTTTCAGTGACGCAACTGGTGTTATTAAAACGAATAATACTTTTCTTGTTGATCCTAAGCAAAAAATTGAAATTCTTGCACGAATACAAAACTCATTCTTCAATCATGAAATAGATATAATTACAATATCTCCAATATAAAATATACATAAA
>CAMOQT010000079.1 GCA_946623145.1 uncultured Azospirillum sp. | reverse complement strand
CACATGGATTATGATTCCACCGCTCTAACCAACTGAGCTACCCCGCCATTAACAACAGCAGCTATTTAATAATCAAAAATAAGGACATTGTCAACTATAAAAATATTACTTTTGTACTTTTTCATCCAAAATCTCATATTCAGCGTCAATTATCTTTTCTTTTGAATATTTATCTTCACTATTTTCAAGACTTACCCCAAAATCTCTCAAACGCCGTTTGATTAACCACATCCTTATAAAAATATAAAGAAAACAAATACCACCAATAATTAAAAGAGCCGGTAGAAAATAAAGGAGAAAATATAAAAAAAGCCACACAACAAAGACTGTACTTATAATTTGCAGCATCCCCCTCAAAAAATCTTCTCCACGATACACCTATACTCTCCTTTTCAATAACAACTATATAAATAATATAAGAAAGAAAAAATAAAACCGCAAGCATGGAAATGTGTATATCCATCTTGACAGTAATTTTTAAAGTGTTATTCAATCACCGCAATACAAATTTTAAGGAGTCAACTATGATTGAAACATTTAACATTCAAGAATTCATAAGCGCTTTTGTCGTTTTATTTGCTATTATTGATGTTGTCGGTTCGATTCCTATTTTTCTGCGTTTAAGAAATTGCGGGAAAGAAATACATCCTGAAAAAGGGACGCTTGCCTCTTTAATAATTTTCTTAAGCTTTTTATATTTAGGAGAAGCCTTACTTGACTTATTCGGAATTGATATTTCATCATTTGCTATTGCCGGTTCTTTAATTATCTTTGTCATGGCGGCAGAAATGATATTGGATATTGAAATTTTCAGAACGGCCCCTAACACCCCTAACGATGCAACAATTGTCCCTGTTGCTTTTCCTTTAATTGCCGGTGCCGGAGCCCTAACGACCCTGTTATCTATCCGTTCTCAATATGCACTAATCAATGTATTATTGGCAATTATGTGTAATATCATTATTGTATATATTGTTCTCAAATTGACAGATAAAATAAGCAAATTCTTAGGAGCCAGCATTATTTACGTTTTACAAAAGATTTTCGGAATCATCTTATTAGCCATTTCTGTAAAACTATTTATTACCAATGTCACAATTTTAATTGAACAGTAATTAAACTTAATTTAAGATATTGGCTGTAAAATAAAAACAATAAAATGATATACAAAAGGAACTAAAAATACCATGGAAAAAAGTACTGCAATTGGCGTCGTCGGAGGAATTCTCGCCGTTGGTGTCGGTATGTATTTAAAAGGTGCCGATCCGCACGCATTAATTAACCCTGCTGCTTTTTTAATTATTATCGCCGGAACGACCGCTGCTGTCTGCAATGCTATGCCGACACATCAATTAAAAGCATTCCCTAAATTAATAAAAAAGATCTTTAATGGACAAACATTAATGTCCAAACAAGAAATTTTGGATTTATTTATTGATTTAGCAAGAACAGCAAAACGTGATGGTAACATGGCTATTGAAAAAAAAGCCAATGAAATTGAAGATCCCTTTTTCCGCTCTACCTTAACAATGGTTGCTGACGGCTTTAATTCAGATTTTATCGCTGAAGTCGTTGAAACAGATATCAAAAATATGGAAGCTCGCCACCGTGCGGGAGCCCTCATTTTTGCACAAGGAGGTATGTATGCACCAACTCTTGGTGTGTTAGGTGCCGTTATCGGTTTGATTGCAGCCTTAGGGAATCTGACCGATATTGAAAAATTAGGGCACTCCATTGCTGCCGCATTTATTGCAACAATGCTTGGTATTTTTACAGGTTACGTTATTTGCCACCCGTTTGCAAATAAACTAAAACAACTTTCTGAAGAAGAAGTAACTATCAAAAAAATGATTCTTGAAGGTGCCTTAGCATTACAAAGCGGTGCTTCTTCAATGGCAATAGAAGCAAAATTACAAGCATTCATTCCACAATCTCAACGTAAAGCAAAGGATTAATCATGGCGCGTAAAAAGCAACCTGAAACACATCATGAAGATCACCCCGACGAAACGTGGTTAATCCCGTATTCAGATTTATTAACCCTGTTATTAGCTTTATTTATCGTTTTGTTTTCATCTTCCAATTTAGATAAAAATAAAATGGCACAAATGGAATATTCTCTCGCAGCAGCATTTAACGCTATCCCTATTGATCAACAAAACGGAACTATTTTGAATTTTATGGAAGACGCTGAAAAAATGGATTTGGGAGAAGATGTCGGTATCGGAGCTGATGGTAAAGGAGCGATTCTCGATATTAACAGCCTTATTCTGTTTGATGGAAACTCTATTAAAATAAAAGAAGAAGCAAAACCAGCCTTAGATAAAATTGCAATTTTATTAGCTGACAATAAATATAAAAGATTTCAGATAGTTGTAGAAGGACATACAGACGATCAACCTTTCCACTCAAAAGAATTTCCATCAAATTGGGAATTATCTTCAGCAAGAGCTGGAGCTATTGTCCGTTATTTTATTGATAAGGAATTATCTCCATCTCGTTTTCAAGCTGTTGGTATGGCAGGGATTTCCCCTAAATATCCCAACCTAAATCACTTTGGTGAACCTATTCCTGAAAACAGGATCCGTAATCGCCGTGTTGTCATTCATATTGAAATATAAAGAAAAAAACAATGGACTCATTAATTAATCTCATATCTCATCATGCCACTTTACCAACCTCTTGGATGTGGCTCATTTTTAGCATTTTGGTTATTTTTGTTTTATATTTAGATTTATTCGTTTTTCACCGCCATTGTGAAGAACCAAAACTAAAAAGCACAATAAATCAATGTATATTTTATATAGCACTGGCTATTATATTTGGTTTATTTGTTATCTATGAAGAAGGTATGGATAAAGGTATGCTTTTCTACACAGGATTTATGGTAGAAAAAAGCCTTTCTTTAGATAATATATTTGTTATCTCTGTTGTTTTTACCAGTATAGGTATTCCTCGTAAATATCAACATCGTGTTTTGTTTTGGGGAATTTTAGGAGCTTTAATATTACGTGCAATTTTAATCTTCCTCGGGGAAGCTCTCGTATCCAACTTTCACTGGGTATTATATGTTTTCTCAGCCTTCCTTATTTACACCGGTATCCATATGGCTATCGAAAAAGATAAGGAACCTGATTTTGAAAATAGTAAATTATTCAAATTCGTAAATAAGTATTTTCATGTAACTCCGAAAATTGAAGGCGAACATTTTTTTGTAAAACACGAAAATAAACATTATATTACGCCCCTCTTCTTTGCTTTAATCATTATTGAATTGATGGACGTTATTTTTGCTCTGGATAGTATCCCTGCAATCTTTTTAATTACAACCGATGTATTCATTGTTTATACCAGTAATATTTTTGCAATATTAGGACTAAGAGCTTTATATTTCCTCTTAGCCGAAATGGTACACAGATTTGAATATCTCAAATATGCTCTATCACTTATCTTAACCTTTATCGGTTGTAAGATATTTGTCCCACATATTTTTGGATTTGAAATCAGTTCATCCGTCTCTTTGATAGTCACGTTTGCACTTATCTTAGGCGGAATAGCTGCTTCTTTAATAAAAACAAAAAAAGCATAAAAAAAGCACCTCACCAGAGGTGCTTTTTTTATTTGTTTATGCGGCTTGATGTTTATTCAGATAATTCAAATACCATTCAACAGTTTTAACGATTCCTGTTTCAAAGTTTTCATCAGCCTTCCAACCTAACTGTGTTGTCAACTTGGTAGCATCAATAGCATAACGACGATCATGTCCAGGACGATCAGCAACGAACACGACTAAATCTTTATAAGATTTACCATTAGCACGTGGTTGTTTTTGATCTAAAATCGAACAAATAGCATCAACAATCTGCAAATTATTGCGTTCATTATGACCGCCGATATTATATGTTTCTCCGGCTTTTCCTGTATGGAAAATCAAATCGATAGCCTTACAATGATCTAAAACATATAACCAATCGCGAACATTTTTACCATCACCGTAAATCGGAATATTTTTTTCTGATAAGGCATTAGAAATAATCTTTGGAATCAATTTTTCCGGATGTTGTTTAGGCCCATAATTATTTGAACAATTAGAAACCGTAACATTCATTCCGAAAGTATGATAATAAGCACGAACTAGCATATCTGATCCGGCTTTTGATGCTGAATAAGGAGAACTCGGCATATAAGGCGTTGTTTCCGTAAAGAAACCGGTATCTCCTAAAGCACCATAGACTTCATCCGTCGAAATATGATGAAAACGAGAATCTTCATATCCTGCTTTTACTTTATGCGGAGCTTCCATCCAATGTTTACGAGCTGTATCCAATAAGGTAAACGTTCCCAAAACATTAGTTTCAACAAAAGCTCTTGGACCGGAAATCGAATTATCTACGTGACTTTCTGCAGCAAAGTGAATGACCCCGCGAATATCATTTTCATTAAATAATTTTTCTATAAGAGCTTGATCACAAATATCACCTTGTACAAATTGATAATTATTTTTTCCATTGCATTCGGCAACATTATTCAGATTACCGGCATATGTCAATTTATCCAAATTAATAATTTTATAATCAGGATATTTATTTACAAAATACGGAACAAAATTTGCTCCGATAAATCCGGCACCACCGGTAACTAATATTGATTTCATACTATTTCTCCTCGTACAAATCTTTATACTTCAGAAAACGATTAAAATACCGTTCTCCTGTTTCGTCAATAACTAAATCAGGCTTATATGTCTCTATAAGTTTTTTTAATCCTTCTTTAGTATTCCATTTACTATGAGCATATACTCCGAATGCAAAATCCTTTTGCATATATCTCATTAAAGCAATTCCCATCGAGTCTCGTATTAATAAAACTCTTTTTTTGACAATTGCCTGAGGATTCTCCCATATCTGGAAAAATCCATGATCTTCATCAACAATATTGTGAGGATGTTGATCTATTTTATAGTTAATAGCAAAATCAATATCATGATCACCATCAATACCTAAATCTGAGTTAGCTGTATACTGATTTTG
>CAMOQT010000078.1 GCA_946623145.1 uncultured Azospirillum sp. | reverse complement strand
TTTTACACGATCCAAACCCGAAACATTATTTTTATCTATATTTTTACCATGCGTTGCATCGAATAAAAGTAATCCTCTTTTTTCAAGCATTTCCATAATTGATTGAAAATATGGATCATAAACATCGTCATCTATACCATCATTAACAACAAAACCGCCGACAACTATTTCTTGTGACAATTGTTCTTCTAAGAGATCAATATTATCTGAAACACTCTTATTAAAATTCAAAGCCTGAGGACCTGAATCTGTTTTGGCAAAATCTCTTGACGGCAACAACATATCCAAATAAGTTTCGTGTCCGAAAGTTCTTGCTTTCTTTATTGCATCTACAGTTTCAGTAGCATATGGTGAAAAAGATAAAGAAACATTTGCCGGCACATGTTGAATAATCAAATCAGTATTATACCGATTTGTTCCGAGATTTTTGAAAACAACAACAACTTTATTAAACATAGGCATAACAAAAACTTTACGCCCATAAACTTCCCATGGTTTCAAAAGTCCGTTAGAAATAGGTAATACCTGCCCTTTATCATTAGTCTCTAGCAAATCCTCAATCGGTTCAACATTTTCCAAAACATCAACATCGTGAGAATCCGGCAACCGAGACAATAATGGAATATCCAGTTCACTTAATTTTTCATTGTTTGTTCTAATTTTAGACTGTTCTTCAACATCAGAATTTACTTCAGCCACTTCCTGAACTTTTTCTTCTGCGACTCCAGCTTCTTCATTATTCTTTTCTTCTTTTTGCGAAGGAAGTGTAATAACATACTTAGGAGATTTATCTTTAATCTCAAACATTATTCTTTCTGCTTTTGTCGCAAATTCAGGCTCACTTTTTTTATTTGCAAAAAACAAGCCGACAAAAACCATTATTGCGATTAATACCGGAATAATAACAAAAAATTGTTTGATTTTATTAAGATATTTCAGAATAAACTGTATCAATAAAATCTCCTATTTTTGAGAATAAATTCCCAAAGCTTTAACCAAATCAACGGCTCGAGATAACTGATAATCTTTATCTAAATCGCCATCTTTCTTTGCTTTGCCATCAGATTTTGCATCAATAATACTATCATTCTTCAAAGCATTTTTGAGTTCAGCCTCACTTCGTTCAAATTCATTTTCAATAACTTCTACTTTTGCCGGTTTAACCTCGACATCCGGTTCAATACCTTTTGCTTGAATAGAACGACCTGAAGGGGTGTAATAACGCGCTGTTGTCAAACGCATAGCCCCGTAATTAGCTAAAGGAATTAACGTTTGAACCGAACCTTTACCAAAAGATTTCTCTCCAAGAACAACTGCTCTCTTATGGTCTTGGAGAGCACCCGCAACAATTTCCGAAGCTGAAGCAGAACCATCATTAATCATAACCACGATCGGCAATCCTTTTAAAATATCTCCAGCTTTTGCTGAATATTTAACATTGTCTTCTTCATTACGAGAACGCGTAGAAACGATTTCTCCCTTATCTAAAAACAAATCAGAAACTGCTATGGCTTGATCCAACAATCCGCCCGGATTATTACGTAAATCCAAAACCAATCCTTTTGCTTTATTGTTTAATTTTTTCTGAGCTTTAGATATAGCTTTTTCGACCATGACATCAACATCTTCATTAAAAGAAGAAATACGGACATAAATCACATCACTATTTTTAATATCATCTTTAACTGATTGGATTTTAATTTCATCACGTTTCAAAACAACATCAAAAGGCTTTTCATTCGGACGACGAATTTGCAATTTAACTTTTGTTCCAAGTTTGCCTCTCATTTTATTAACGGCTTCATCAAGCGTCATTCCCATAACCTGCTCACCATCAATGGCCGTAATATAATCACCCGGTTTAATTCCGGCTTTTTGTGCCGGATTGCCGTCTATCGGAGAAACAACCTTAACAACGCCACCTTCCATAGTAACTTCAATACCTAAACCGCCAAACTTACCCTTGGTCTGTTCTGTCATATACTTAAAACTTTTAGCATCTAAATAGCTGGAATGGGGATCCAAAGAAGACAACATACCATTTATAGCTGACTCAATAAGTTTCTTATCGGTAACTTCTTCCACATAAGAAGTTTTTGTCTTTTCCATAACATCACCGAAAAGATTCAACAATTCATAAGTATCGACATTATCATTGTTTTTATCAGTAGCCGAAAAAACCGGAGTTGCTATAAAACTAAAGAGAATAACAGAAATATTTAATAACAATATTTTTTTCATTTTGAATTCCATTTTAAGTTAATCAACTATTTTTTAAACCAAGATTCTGGATTAAGCGGGCGGTTATCTTTCCTCAGTTCGACATACAAACGTGCTTTTTCTCCGGAAGGCATAACGCCTATAGGTTCACCCGCCAATAACATTTGCCCTTCCTCACAATCTATACTGTCTAACCCAGCTAAGAGAGAAGTATAACCTTTTCCATGCTCAATAATAATAAGATTGCCATACCCTCTGAACGGACCGGCAAATAATACCGAACCATCAAAAGGAGCAATAACTTGTGCCATATCACGAGTTTGAATTGTTATTCCTTTAGAAGAAACACCTTTAACGGTTTCTTCTCCATAACGAGTAACAACTGTACCTCGAACCGGACGAGGCAAAGAACCTTTGGCTTTTATAAAATTAGCACCTATCTCTTTTATAATCTCAGGATCTAATTTAATCAAGCCTGTAGTTTCCTGTTGTTCAGATTTAGATGTTGCCAGAATTTTTTGCTTTGCTTCTTCTGCCAGTTTACGCCGTTTTTCAGCGCGTTCTTTTTCCAGTTTTCCAAGCAAATCTCTTAAATCTTGAGCTTGAGAAGCTAACTTTGCAATATTCTTCTTTGTTTCAGCCGATTGTTTAGAAATTTGTGCCTGATATTTGCTTTTAGTTTCAACCAAAACTTTCATTTGTGCCTGCTCACGTTCAAGCTGACTTTGTTGTTTTACGATTTTTTTTACTTGCCTTTGAATAATCTCTCTTTTGTTACTCAAAATATCCAGTTCTTGTTTAATCATTTCTGCTTGGGTTTCTAAATAAGGAACCGTCTCTCTGAGAAGCATTGCACTACGTACAATATCAACCGGAGCTAAAGGCTGCACAAACAAAGCCTCCGTTGGTTTAAGCGCCAAACTTTGCAAAGAAGAAAGTATTTTAACCAGATTCTGATTTTGAGAAATCATTTTTTCTTTGGTTTCTTCGTAATCTTTTTCCAGATTTTTCAAACGATCTTCCATTACCGACAAAGATTCTTCATTATTTTGAATCATCCTTGCTGCTTTGATCATTTCCTGATTAACTTTAAGAAGCTCTCGACTGGCTTTTTCTGCTTCTTTTTCTAAACGTTTTTGCTCTGCAGTTTGTTGTTGAACTTGTTGTTCAACTTGCTCCAAATCTTTGCGAGAAACTTCAGCGCGCACATTAACGGAACTCATCAGCAATCCGCCGATAATAACACCGTTTATGTAGCGCGCCAAAAGTCTCATATATTATTTCACCAACAAAGAATTTCCGTTCATTTCTTGCGGTTTTGCAATACCTAATAACTCAAGTAATGTTGGCGCAATATCTGCCAATTTACCTTCATTCATTGATTTAACCTGCTCCTCACTATTAAACAAAACAGCCTGAACTTTTCCAACTGTATGTGCGGTGTAAGGTTCACCGGTTTTTTCATCAATCATCTTCTCGGCATTACCATGATCAGCCGTAACAAGTAAAACACCACCGACAGATTTAATCGCACGCATAACTCTGCCTAAGCATTCATCAACTGCGGCAACAGCTTTCAAAACAGCATCCATTTTACCGGTATGACCGACCATATCGCCATTGGCAAAATTGCAAATGATGACATCAAATTTTTTGTTTTCAATAACATCGACCAAATTATCTGTCACTTCATAAACAGACATTTCCGGTTTTAAGTCATAAGTCGCAACTTTCGGACTTGGAACTAAAATTCTGGATTCTCCCTTAAATTCTTTTTCCTCACCGCCGTTAAAGAAGAACGTCACATGTGCATATTTTTCAGTTTCAGCAATACGCAATTGCGTCAAACCATGTTCCGAAACAACCTGTCCGAAAATATTATTCAAAGCTTCAGGTCCGAACAACGTTTTCATAAAGCGATTATGATCAACAGAATATTCTGCCATACCGACAGCCATTGACAGGTTCAAAACTTTTTTACGTTCAAAACCGTTAAATTCTTTATCTGCGAGAGCATACAGAATTTCACGCGCTCTATCGGCTCTAAAGTTAGCCATTAAAACGGCATCACCGTCTTGGATTCCCTGATAATCACCGATAATACACGGAACAACAAATTCATCGGTAACTTCTGCTTTATAAGAAGCCTCAATCGCCTCAACTGCAGAATTATAACGTTCACCTTCAGCAAACGCCATAGCATTATAAGCTTTTTCGACACGATCCCAACGTTTATCACGATCCATCGCATAAAAACGTCCGGCAACCGTTGCAATTTTAACGCCATTCATACCGGCAATGGATTTTTCAAAATCAGCAACAAAATCTTTAGCTGAGGACGGCGGCGTATCACGCCCGTCTAAAAAGGCATGAACAGCAACTTTTATACCATTATCAGATAAAACTTTGCATAATGCAACAATATGTTTCTGATGAGAATGTACACCACCCGGAGACATCAACCCCATCACATGACAAGTGCCGTTATTTTTTTTAAGCGTATTAATTAATTCAACCAAAACCGGATTCTGTGCGATTGTGCCATTTTCAATAGCCTGGTCAATTCTCGGCAAATCTTGCATAACGACACGACCGGCACCCAAATTCATATGCCCGACTTCTGAATTTCCCATTTGACCATCAGGCAAGCCAACCGCCAAGCCTGAAGTTTCAATCAGACAATGCGGATAATTATCAATCAAATAGTGCCAATTCGGCGTATCTCCGTTTTCAATTGCATTATCAGGTGTAACCGGACGGCGGTATCCCCAACCGTCTAAAATCAAGAGCATAACTGGTTTTTGTGTCATTTTATTTCCTTTTCTTAAAACCCAAAATCATTTTTGCGCATATTATATATAAGAAAACCAAATAAAAAAACATTATTTGCGAGTTATTGACTCTAAAAAATAATGAGATATTTTT
>CAMOQT010000077.1 GCA_946623145.1 uncultured Azospirillum sp. | reverse complement strand
TTTAGATTTCATAAAAGATATTCCTCATAAACTTATTTATCAAAACCAACTTTTTGAAGTATATAAAATAAAATGAAAAAACTTTATTTTAAAATTGAATCTTTATGGTTTACAATACCTCAAACGCTCCGTTTTCTTATAATCGGTGGGATTAATACTGTTATTTCTTTTCTCATATTCAGCTTATTAATCTGCTGCCATTTAATTTACGAAATTGCTTTATTAATCACATACATTATCACGATAAATCTCTCTATTTTTACCATGAGATATTATGTATTTCGTTCTCATGGTAATCTGATAAAAGCATATACAAAAGCTTGGCTAAGTTATCTGAGTTGTATTTTATTAAATTATGCCACACTTTATATTTTAATTGATTTATTGCAAATTAATACTATTTTAGCTCAAGGAATATTTACGATTATATCCACTATATATTTATACATAATACACCAAAAATTTTCTTTTCATTAAATCGATTTTTTTCAACCGATTCGTTATCCTTATAGTAAAAAAATATCCTTTCATAGCACCCACTATGAAAGGATATCATAAAAAACTAGAAAAAACTGACTATTACGCAGATTTCTTAGTTGTTCTTTTCTTTGTTGATTTAGTTTCTGATTTAGCTTCTGATTTATTTTCGTTAAAATTATACAGTTCTTCAATACTTACTGTTTTCTCAGCAACGGTTGCTTTACCGAAAATATAATCAACAATCTTTTCCTCAAAAACAGGAGCCTTCAAAGCTTCAACAGCTTGTTTGTTTTTCAAATAAAAATCAAACACGGCTTTTTCCTGTCCCGGATATTTTTTAGCTTCATTCATAATAGCTTTATTAATATCATCCGGAGTAATGTTAATTTTAGCAGACTTACCAATTTCTGATAATAACAAACCAAGTTTAACACGACGAACAGCAATACCTTTGTATTCCTCTAATAATTTTTCTTCAGGTTTTGATTTTTCTTCTTCGTCTAACTGATTGTATTTTTTAGCATTATTGTATTGATCAACAATTGCTTTATATTCAGCATCAACTAATCCTTGAGGAACATCAAAGTTATATTCCTTATCCAAATTATCTAATAGTTGACGTTTCAATTTCATACGACTTGCAGCTTCGTAATCACCTTTAATACGTGTCTTAATTGTTTCTTTTAACGTAGTTAAAGAATCCTCACCTAAGGATTTTGCAAATTCATCGTTAATTTCAACATCTTTAGGTTCACGTAACTCTTTGATTTCAACTGAAAAAACAGAATCTTTACCGGCTAAATCTTTAGCATGGTAATTATCTGGGAAAGTAACCTTAACATCAACCTTATCTCCGGCCTTCTTACCGATTAATTGGTCTTCAAAACCAGGGATAAATGATCCTGAACCAAGTTCCAAAGGATAATTTTCACCTTTGCCACCTTCAAATTCGACACCATTAATTGAGCCTACAAAATTAATAACAGCAGTATCACCCTTTTTAGAAGCTCTGTTTCCTTCAATTTTCACAACATTGCGACGAGATTGAGCCAAGAAATTTAAAGCTTTTTCAATCTCTTCTGCAGGAACTTCAGCTACAGGTTTTTCTAATTTGATAGCACTTAAATCACCAAATTTAATCTCAGGTAAAACTTCCAAAGACATTTCAAATGAAATATCTTTTCCTTCTTCAAACTTACCCATTTTAACATCAGGTGTCATGGCTGGAGTAATTTTTTTAGAAACTAAGACTTCTCCAACAGCCTGATTAACTATATCATCCAAAGCCTCACCTAAAACGGTAGGACGGAATTTTCGCATAAGCATAGCTTTAGGAGCTTTACCCGGACGGAAACCCGGTAATTTTGTTGTTTTTGCCAAAGCGCTGACTTTGTCTGCAACTTTGTTTTCAAAATCAGCGTGACTAATGGTAATTTGAAAGACTTTTTTCAAGCCTTCGGATTTTAACTCTTTAACGTTCATTGTTATCTCTTCACTTATAAAAAATTAAACCATTCTGCTCCATAATAGAAACAGATTGGTGCGGACGGAGAGACTTGAACTCTCATGACTCACGCCACAGGAACCTAAATCCTGCGTGTCTACCAATTTCACCACGTCCGCAAATATTAAACTGGTTGATTGAATAGTACATAAAAAAATCTTTAGGTCAAGATAAAATTCACAATCCTAATTAAAATTATTGTAATCTCATATATTATTTAATATTATGAGCAAAAATAGTGCGCGATTCATTCTAAATAAGGAGTAAAGTAGTGCTTTATAACTCATTAAAATCCGGTTTGGCTTTACTATTAACTGCAACACTTTTGAGCGCTTGCAGTCTCATAGAAGGGAATGGAAGCAATATAAAATTTTCCCTGTTCGGAGATAATGGCGAACATGAGGCTGATTTAGCTGTTGTAGCTTATAGTCAAGGAAATTTTGAAGAAGCCGATACCCATGTTTTAGAAGCTTTACATGATAATAAAAAAAATGCCAAAGCCTTGTTAGTTGGTGCTTTACTCTCAGAAAGAACCAATCGTCCTCAACGTGCACGTCAATATTATGAGGAAATTTTATTATACAATGGTAATGAAGTTTCATTCTTAGGAACGACAACGTCTCAGCCAGAAAAAATAACAGATATTGCTCGCAAACGTTTAAGACAATTAAATTTAACTCAAAACAAACTGATTGTTGAGGATAGTAAAGGAAATAAGGTATTCAATACCAGCCAAAGTTCCGCTTCTAAAAACAATACAGCAGATATAAAAAATGCTTTATCTGCTCGTAAAACAAAAGCACCAATAAAATCAAATCCTAATGACATTGAATCTCTTTTCAATGATGATGAAAAGAACACAATTGCTCGCTTCTTAATCATAAAAGAATTAGCAGAAAGCGACTTAATAACCAAAGAAGAATTCCTACGCGCTCGTCAGGCTAATATCGGCGGTCTCTTACCATTAACTCATGCACCCGCCTCTTCTCAAGTTATCAAGCCGGTTCCAACAGCAAATATTATCATTGACCGAATTAATGCATTGAAGGCAGCAGCCGAAGATCGTGCAATCACCGCAAAAGAATTTTCAGCTGAACGTAATCTGATTATTGAGGCTATTTTACCTCCCAGACCAGTTCAAAGATTAAAGAAAAAAGCACCTGCACGTGAAATTATTCCTGCAGCAAGAGATTTACGTAAATTAGAAGTCGTTTATGATTTAAATTTGATTACTTCTGGTGAAAAAGAAAAAGAACGCACCGCCATTGAACAAGCTTTAGGTTTAGGAACTCCGACACAAGAAGATCCAACAATAAACCCTATTCCTGCACAAATTGAGGTAAAAGCACAACCTCAAGCAAATTTATCGGTGCAGGAAGTTATTAAAATTGTTGAACCGGATGCCGCAACGTCTGACGAATCTCAAACTGTCAAGGCCAACAAACCAACAAATGAAGCAAAACCCCTTTTGCCTAACGTATCCAGCCCATTTAATAAATAATTGAGATAATAAAAATGAATAATAATAATCCTCGCAAAACTTTTGCGATTATTTCACACCCGGATGCGGGTAAAACAACCTTAACAGAAAAACTTTTATTATTTGGCGGAGCTATTCAACAAGCTGGCGCTGTCAAAGCTCGTGGAGAAAACAGAAGAGCCCATTCTGACTGGATGAAAGTCGAACAGGAAAGAGGTATTTCTGTTGCTTCATCCGTTATGACATTTGATTACAAAGATATAACCTTTAATTTACTTGATACACCGGGACACGAAGACTTTTCTGAAGATACCTATCGTGTTTTAACTGCCGTTGATTCTGCTATTATGGTCATAGACTCGGCAAAAGGTATTGAATCTCAAACTAAAAAATTATTCGAAGTTTGTCGCTTACGCGATATGCCTATTATTACATTTATTAATAAATTAGACCGCGAAGGATTAGATCCTTTTCTTCTTCTCGATGACATAGAAAAAACTTTAGCTTTAGATGTCACACCGGCAAGCTGGCCTATTGGTATGGGTAAAGATTTTTTAGGCTGCTATGATTTATTAAATGACCAATTAATTTTAATGAATAAAACCGGAAATAAAGGCCAAATCAATGCTACCATTGAAACTTGCCAAGGGCTTTATGATAAAAAACTCGATAATTTATTACCGGAGTATGCTGTTGCTAAGTTACGTGAAGATGTAACCATGGTTCGAGAACTCTGCCCTGCTTTTGATAAAGAATTATATTTAGCCGGTGCTCAAACACCTGTATTTTTCGGAAGCGCCATTAATAATTTTGGCGTCAAAGAAGTTTTAGAAGGGCTTCATACTTTAGCACCACTTCCTCGCCCTCACCCAGCTGTTGAAAGAGAAATTCAACCGGATGAAAATAAAGTAACCGGATTTATTTTCAAAATTCAAGCAAATATGGATCCAAAGCATCGCGATCGCATTGCTTTTATGCGTTTATGCTCCGGCCACTTTAAGCGAGGAATGACTTTAATGCAAGTTCGTACAGGAAAGGGATTAAAAATACCAACACCGGTAATGTTCTTAGCACAAGAAAGAGAATTAGCGGAAGATGCCTTCCCTGGAGATATTATCGGCATACCTAATCATGGACAACTTCGCATTGGTGATAGTCTGACGGAAGGTGAAAAAATTCATTTCACCGGCATCCCTAGTTTCGCTCCGGAACTATTAAAAAGTGTTCGTGCTCTTGATCCGTTAAAATCAAAACATCTCGGAAATGCTTTACAACAAATCGCAGAAGAAGGCGGCGCCAGTATTTTTAAACCAATCGTCGGCTCTGAATGGATTGTCGGCGTTGTCGGAACTTTGCAATTTGAAGTTATGGCAGACCGTATTCGTTCAGAATTTGGAATTCCTGTCATGTTTGAACCAACGCAATATTATACGGCTCGTTGGGTATCATCAGAGGATAAAAATGAATTTAAGAAATTTCAAGATACTAATCAATTGAATATTGCTGAAGATCACGATGGCGCAATTGTTTTCCTGGCTCGAAACGCTTGGCACTTAGGGAAAATTCAAGAAGATTTTCCTAAATTAATCCTCAGTAAAACCAGAGAACAGATTTTATAAAAAAAGACACCTTAATGGTGTCTTTTTTAATCGGGAACAGAAAACCTTAAGACCGGACGAATTTTATATCTCCAATCTCGATCCGAAGATTTTTTACAACCATCTGGAAACGAAACAATCCACTTATTTTTGCCAAAGCTATCAGAACTAGACAGATAAGCTCCGGATAAAATAGGCTGATGAATGCGTTCCAGTGCTTCATTTACCTCAGTATAATGAGCAACCATTAATTCCAGCTCATACATACTCGGTATCCAAACACAAGCTGTTTCAAACTCTTCTCCATAATGAAGAGTTTTAATGTATTCTGAAACTTCTTTACGAGATTTT
>CAMOQT010000076.1 GCA_946623145.1 uncultured Azospirillum sp. | reverse complement strand
AAATAAACCGCTACTGATAAAAAATAAAAAACTATAATCCATCAGATATCTCTTTTAATTGTAAATATTAACAGTTCATCCGTGCAATCTTCAGCAATATCAGCAATATCGGCAATTTCGGTAATTAAATCGCTAAGCTGTAATTTATTGGCAAGCGGTAAATCCGTATTGAAAAGATCTTCTCTCATATGACCCGAAGTTAGATCTGTTTCATGCTCAATAAAATAAACTTTTTGAGAATAGTCACGGACCAAACTGATGTCTCTGAAAAATGAGCGTGAAGCGATGGCTAAGTTTTCGCAACAATCGCAAACTTGTTCGCATAATTCCAGTAAAGGTATATGGTATTTTTGAGGAATCTCCGGATGTTCAATATAAAAACGGTAAGCGACCTCATCGATCTTATTGATAACTTTATCTAAATTTTCAACCAAATTTAAAACGTCAGCGCGTAAGTCAGGAATCAGATTTTGAATATAAAGTTTATTTTCAATATCACGCCGAAGTTTATCCGCGTCATGTTCTATTTTTTTGACACGTTTATTGGTTTTTTTGTAGTTTTCTCCGGGGCCTTCATTCAGATAAGTTTTTATGGCTTTTTTAAAGGTCATGGAAGCATCAATAATTTTATCATGAAACTCATCAATTTTCGTTTCAAGTGCTTTGGTTTGAGCAAATAAAGATATTTTTAAATGGAACATTCTTCACCTCGATTTTATTTTCTATCATACTCTATAGTTTATGAATAAAAAGTTTAGTTTTTTATACCACTTTTCAAATTTATTTTAAAATCCTCTTGTAAATAAGATTTAGATTATATAAATTAACTTGTGTTGTAATTTTATAAAAGGGATTTTATTATGAATAAATCAAGTTCATTTTTTATTTCTTTAGCCGCATTGGTTTTATCCGTTGCTGCTTTGGGATTATGCTTGTTTGGTTGTCATAAAAATAAGGAAACAACCAGTGTTGAAGAGGCTTTAATGCAAAAACCAGAAATGGTTGTTGAAGCTATTAAAAAGTATGAACAAAACATGAGAGATCAGGCAGCTGCTGAAGTTCAGAAATTAGTTGAAGCTAATATCGGTGAATTGAATAATGATGCAGCTACACCATTCGTTGGTCCTGAAAATGCTAAAGTAACAGTTGTTGAATTCTTTGATTATTCTTGCGGTTATTGCCACAGATTATTCCCAGAATTGAAATCTGTAATTGAAGCAAATCCTGATGTTAAATTTGTTTTCAAACCGTTAACTTTCTTGTCTGATGCTTCTGTTGCTGCTGCTAAAGGTTCTTTGGCTGCTAGTAAACAAGGTAAATTCTTACAAATGCACAATGCTTTGTTTGGTTCTCAAGAGCGTTTGACAGTTGAAAAAATCAGAGCTGTTGCTGAAGAACAAGGTTTAGATATGGCTAAATATGATGCAGATATCGCTTCTGAAGAAATTGCTCAGTTAATTAGAAACATCAGCACATTGGCTAATAAGATTCAAGTCAATGGTGTACCTGTTTTATTTGTTAACGGCAAAATGCTTCAAACATTAGATGGAAATGATATTCAAACAGCCATCAATAATAACAAATAAAAAATTTATCTAAGACTTTAGATGATGAAATTATGGCAGGGGGTTTACTCCTGCCATTTTTTATATTCTTCTTTAATTTTTTCGATATTGACGTCTGTATAACGCTGGGTTGTCATAAGAGACTGATGCCCTAACAGTTCTTGAATGGATCGTAAGTTTGTTCCTTTTGCCAGTAAATGAGTTGCAAATGAATGACGAAGTGCGTGAGGCGTTATCGAATCCGGAATTCCCATAAACAGGCGAATCTTTTGCATTTGACGTTGAATAATTCTAGGAAGCAGACGTTCTCCTCTGGCTCCGACAAATAAAGGTTCTCCTTGTCTCATTTTGAAAGGGCATTCTTGCAAATAATTTTGTATCGTTTCTTGAACGAGAGGTAATAATGGCACAATACGTTCTTTCTTCCCTTTTCCTTTAATGCGAATGTAATTTTCAGAAGTAATGTCTCCAACGTTTAAGGATAGAGCTTCAGATATTCGTAATCCGCATCCGTACAGAAGTGTAAAGACAGCGGTATCTCGCAAACCCAACCAAGGTTTTGTGCCAAACTTTTTTGCATTTTCCAAAAAACTCAGCGTATCATCCACTTCTAAAGCTCTAGGTAGGATTTTATTGCGTCGGGGAATAGAAATAATGGTTAAGTTTGTATTTTGAATATAATTGTTGCGATTGAGCCATTTGAAAAAATTTTTGAGAGCTGAGAGTTCTCTTGCTATGCTGCTTTTTTCAATATGCTTATGTGTCCTTTCCGATAAGAAAGAACGGAAAGTTCTGACATTGCAATTTTGTAAATCATCTAAGCAAATATTTTGCTGCTTTCTATCGGCAATAAAACTGATGAATTCAGATACATCTGAAGAGTAGGCATCAAGGGTATGTTGGGAGTAACGCTTGATGTTGCCTAACCATTCCTGCCAGCGGCGAATGATTTCTTGTGTTTGAGTGTCAGCTCTATAGGCAACTGTCATTTTATGTCCTTAATGGTTTCTTTCTAAGATGAATTGGGCCAGGTCTTTAAGTGTTTGAGCTTTGTCACCAAAAATGTTTAAGGCATTTTGCGCTTTACTTATTAAATCGGCAGCGATTTGTTGAGCTTTTTCCAAACCATATAAATTGACGAAGGTTAATTTGCCTTGTTTGTCGTCTTTTCGTAAAGTCTTACCCATGAGTTTTTGATTACCAATGATATCCAAAATATCATCCGTAATTTGAAAGGCAATTCCTATTCCTCGAGAATAATCAAATAATGCTTGATATTGCTCAGGTGTTGCCTTACCCAAAATCGCGCCGGCAATGCAGGCAAAACTGATTAGTCGTCCGGTTTTCATTTCTTCAATATGTTTAATAAGTGTTTCTGCCGATAATTCAGTTTGATTTTTTTCGGTTAGTAAGTCGAGCATTTGTCCTGCGACCATTCCATCAAAAGCACCGGCCCCTTTTGCTAAAGCGGTTATCAAATGGTTACGAATTATCGGGTCTTTGTGTGTTCGTTCATCAGCTAATAATTCAAAAGCATACGTCAATAGTCCGTCGCCGGCTAAAATTGCGGTAGCTTCATCAAAGGCTTTATGGCAGGTTGGTTTACCGCGGCGTAAATCATCATTATCCATTGCCGGTAAATCGTCATGAATTAAAGAATAAGAATGTAAACATTCCAAAGCGACGGCACAATTTAAGGAGTGTTCAAAATCTATTCCGAATAACTTTGCGGTCTCATATACTAGAAACGGGCGTAATCTTTTGCCACCATTGGTTACGGAATAACACATTGCTTCAACAACGCGTTTTTCAGCACCTGAAGGTGCGATAAAGTAGTTCGGTAAATATTGGTTGAAGTGTTCTGAATATTCTTTAAGTGCCGTTGTAATTTGCATTATTCTTCTTCTATTTTATCAAGGGGCGTAACAGATAGTTTATTGTCGGAAGTCGTTTCAATTTTTTCAATTTTTAACTGAGCTTCTTTAAGTTTCTTTTCGCAAAAGTTTTTTAAATTAACCGCTTTTGTATAAGCAGCAACAGCATCATCAAGTTTAATGCGTCCGGCTTCAAGTTCTCGAACAATGTTTTCGAGTTGTAATAAAGCGTCTTCAAAAGTTAAATCTTCAGTTTTAGCCATTTTTTTCTCCCTTTTATTATCAAAAATATAATTGATTTACCTCAGAATGGCAATCTTATTCTCAACCTTGTTATTAAACCATAAAGCTATCTGGTTGTCTGCAAAATATGGGTTACATAAATAATATCAAAATAGGAGAAACTTATGGAAAATTTAGCGATAGATTCCGGATATAAAGTTTTAAAAGCGATGGGGAATATCAGGCGGTTGCATATTTTATATGCTTTGCGTCATACAGAAAAAAGTGTTGGACAATTGGAGGAAATCATAGGATTAAGTCAATCAGCATTATCTCAGCATTTAGCTATTTTGCGGGCGGGAGGGTTAGTTAAAACCAGACGGCAGGCGCAGACAATTTTTTACTCAATTAAAAGCGCTGTTGTTGTTAATATTTTGAGTATGATGGATAAATTTTATAATCATCGTTATGAGTGAGGTTTTATCTCATCAATATGAATGTCGATATTGTGTTTTATATTATCATAACGAATGCTTAAGCGACCTTCTCTTAAAGCAAAAGCCTTATTTCCGAAGATTTCTTTTCTCCATCCTTTGAGAAAAGGAGTATTTTTATCTTTACCGGCAGAAAAGTTTTTTAAATCATCATCGGAAGCAATTAATTTTGCGGCAACGCCGCTACTTTGAGCCGTCATTTTTAAAAGCAATTTTAATAATTCAAACAAAGAAGCTTGAGAAGCTGTTACATTCTGTTCTTTAGGTAATTTTACATATTGAGATACCGGTATTTGTTCGCAATTCTGAATGACTTCAATGATTTCTTGTGCCAGTTTTCCCTGAACAATATCTTTACGAATGTTGCGAATCTGTTCAAAATCTTCAATGCAGGTGGGACAAACGGCGGCAATATTGAGTAAGCAATCATCTTTTACCAAACTTTGGCGTGGTGTATTTTTGTTTTGAGCACGTAGTTCTCGCCAAGCACATAATTCACGCAGAATCGTCAGATAATGTGCATTGTGTGAGCGATGTTTTAATTTTTGCCATACGGAATAAGGATCATTTTGATATGTTTCCGGAGAACTTAAAATGGCAGTTTCTTCATCTACCCAGTGTAGACGCCCATTTTCTTGAAGATTTTTT
Organism: uncultured Azospirillum sp.; assembly: GCA_946623145.1. Taxonomy (GTDB): domain Bacteria; phylum Pseudomonadota; class Alphaproteobacteria; order RF32; family CAG-239; genus Scatocola. The sequence goes on along the minus strand of CAMOQT010000076.1, from coordinate 678 downwards.
TTGAAATATTTATAAACATCAACCAAATAAGTTGCATCAGACATAGCATATTGCAATTGAGTTTCAGTTAAAGGACGGGTACTCCAATCTGATAATCTGGAACTTTTATCTAAAGCAATATTGCAAATTTTATGAACCAACGTTTCATAACTGGCAGCCTCACCAAAACCGCAAACCATGGCTGCTATTTGTGTATCAAATAAAGGTGTCGGAATAAAGCCGCTTAAATGATATAAGATTTCGATATCTTGGCGGCCGGAATGGAAAACTTTTGTTATTTTTTGATTTTTTAAAATTTCAAAAAAAGGCGATAAATTTATATCAGGCGCTAAAGGATCAATGATAGCGGAAGTTTCAGAATTCGCTACCTGAATAAGACATAATTTGGCATAATAGCTTTTTTCGCGCAAAAATTCTAAATCTATCGTAATAAAGTCTTCTTTATTTAATTCGTGACATAAATTTTCCAGCGTTTGATTGTTTTCTACGATAAGCATTTTTGTTCCTTTAGTCTTCTGAATTTAGGTATTATTCCATAATATGTTTAATATTTGATAAAAATTTTTCGAAAAAAGCTTGATTTTCTGAAAATTTGGACTATAAGAGATAGTACATAATAATTATTAATTTGAAATTTTTGGGAAACTCCCAATAAAATATTATTAACTAAATTTAAAG
>CAMOQT010000075.1 GCA_946623145.1 uncultured Azospirillum sp. | reverse complement strand
ATTTTCATATCAATAATAGTTTAGAAATTAATAATATTTTTATGAAATTTATTCTAAACAACACATTCGAAAAATCAAGATATAATATAGAAAAAAGCTCGGATAATTAGGCTAATACGACGAAAGTCTTTGAACGCAGTGTACACAAACAGTACATAAGTACTCTAAACTTTTAAGTAGACGTAAAATTTCAGATAATGTAGTTAGTACGAAGAAAGCTTGAGTTCGCAGTGTACAAAACAGTACATAAAAAAACAGGTATGAACTCCATACCTGCCACAAAACAAAAAACGTGATAAAGGCCTGTGCTGTTTAGTGATTTTTCGACGCAGTGTAGACACCACTACCTAAGGAGAAAAATCACAAACTTGACAGGCCTTTTGCGCAGTTTTTAGAAGTGTTCGTCAACACGCTTAATCAACTCTTCAATATTCTCTGGCGGCCAACCCGGTGTATCCATACCAAGATGAATACCCATCTTAGCCAAAACTTCTTTGATCTCATTCAAAGATTTACGACCAAAGTTCGGTGTACGCAACATTTCAGCTTCTGTCTTTTGAACCAAATCACCAATATAAATAATGTTATCATTCTTAAGGCAGTTAGCAGAACGAACTGATAATTCAAGTTCTTCAACTTTCTTAAGAAGATTACGATTAAACGGCAATTCTTCTTTTTCAACTTCAGCATCATTTTCTGGTTCATCAAAGTTGATAAATGGTTTCAATTGATCTTGTAAGATACGAGCTGCGAAAGCAACAGCGTCTTCAGGAGTTACAACACCGTTTGTATCAACAACCAAAGTCAATTTATCATAGTCGGTAACTTGACCAACACGAGTGTTCTCAACTTTGTAAGAAACCTTTTTAACCGGAGAATAAATTGCATCAACAGCAATAACACCAATCGGAGCATCTGCTGATTTATTTTGACTAGCCGGAACATAACCTTTACCTGTATTAACTGTTAATTCCATGCTGATCTTAGCACCGGCATCCAAATTACAAATAACTAAATCTGGATTTTTAATTTCAACATCATGTCCTGTTTCAATCATAGCTGCCGTAACTTCACATGGTCCTTCAGCTTTTAAGGTCATTGTCTTCGGACCTTCACCATTGACAGCAACAGCTAAACATTTAACGTTCAACACGATATCTGTAACATCTTCTCTAACACCAGGAATAACAGAAAACTCATGCAAAACACCGTTAATTTTAATTGCTGTAACAGCGCCGCCCTGCAAAGAAGATAATAAAACTCTTCTTAAGGCATTACCAAGTGTTAAACCAAAACCTCTCTCTAAAGGTTCCACTACAATTTTAGCTCTGTTTCCGCCCTCTGAGGGAACTACCTCTAAATTTGTAGGCTTAATAAGCTCTTGCCAATTTTTTTGAATCACTGGTTTTGTCCTCTAAATTAATGAATATGCATATTACTAAAAACCAGAACAAGGCAGAGTCTTCGCCGACTCTACCTCTATCTGAAAATAAATTATACGCGGCGGCGTTTTCTCAAACGGCAACCGTTGTGAGGAATTGGTGTAACATCACGAATTGTGGTGATAGTAAAACCAATAACCTGCAATGCGCGGATAGCAGACTCACGTCCAGAACCTGGTCCTTTAACTTCAACTTCAAGAGTTTTCATACCTTGCTCTTGAGCTTTTTTACCAGCTTCTTCAGCAGCAACTTGAGCTGCATACGGAGTCGATTTACGAGAACCCTTAAAACCTTGAGCTCCGGCAGTTGACCAAGCAACAGTATTGCCTTGAGCATCAGTAATGGTTACACGGGTATTATTAAATGTAGAATTTACATGAGCAACGCCCGCTGTAATATTCTTTTTTTCTTTTTTCTTTACACGTTGTACTGTTTTAGCCATCGGATACCTGCCTATTTCTTCTTATTCGCAATAGTTTTACGTTTACCTTTACGTGTTCTAGCATTTTGCTTTGTACTCTGACCACGAACAGGCAAGCCCTTACGATGTCTCAAACCACGATAGCAGCCGAGATCCATCAATCTTTTAATATTAACGCCAACTTCACGACGTAACTCACCTTCTACTGTATATTCAGCATCAATGACTTCACGAATTTTTGCGACTTCTTCTTCGCTCAATTCCTGAACACGGCGATCTCCGGCGACTCCTGATTTTGCACAGATATCCTGTGCTGATTTCCGACCAATACCAAAAATATAAGTTAAAGCAATCTCAATTTTCTTGGCAGTTGGAATATTTACACCAGCTATACGAGCCAAATTCTCTCTCCATTTTTATTATTATGACAATATTTAAAAAGTTGATCACCACTTTTCAAAATTAAGCCGGATTATAGGCTAAAATTTATTCGTGTCAACCACCCTTTTACTAAAAAATTCAAAAACTTGCATTTTTTTTGCATTTTTATGCAAAAAAGCCCCAAGAATAAGCATTCAAATAATAATTTTAATCTAAAAATCAACAATTTGCGATTCGTTTATTCAGAAACAACTTTCAACAAATCATCAATTTTTTTAGCTGTCGCTTCTATCGTTCCTGTTCCATCAACACATTTAAGCAATTTTTTCTGCTCAAAATAAGGAATAGTCGGATATGTCAGTTTACGATAATTAACTAAACGATTCTGTACGGTAACGCGATTATCATCAACGCGACGATAAAAATTCGTACCGCCGCATTTATCACAAACACCATAAACTTTTGGTTTTTGAAATTTATCATGGTATCCGGCACCGCAAGTCATACAAGAATAACGTCCCAATATACGTTCCATGATAATTTCATCGGGAACTTGAATCTCAATAACGGCATCCAAAGAAATTCCTTTCTCTGCCAACATCGATTCTAAAACTTCCGCTTGCGGTAAAGTACGTGGGAAACCATCTAAAATAAAACCGTTTTTGCAATCATCTTCTTCGATTCTGCGAGAGACCATATCAATAATCATCCCATCCGTCACAAAAGAACCTGCATCAAGAAGCTCTTTAATTTCACGCCCTTCTTTTGTTGGTTTTTCAGCTTCTGCACGCAACATTTCTCCCGTTGATAAATGAGCAATCGCAATTTTATCTCTCAGGATTCTTGCCTGCGTTCCCTTTCCGCATCCCGGAGCACCGGTAAAAACAAGATGTAGCCCCAAACCGTTTTTATTCATTATTTTCTCTTCCGATTCGCTAAAGCCGCTTTCTTAATCAAGCCTTCATATTGATAAGCAATCAAATGAGATTGAAGCTGTCCGACAAAATCCATCGTAACCTGGACAACGATAAGTAACGTTGTACCACCTAAAACAAACGGAACTGACAATTTGCTGATAAGAATTTCAGGCAAGGTACAAAGAGCAACTAAATAAACAGCACCTAAAACCGTCAAACGCGTAATAACATAATCCAAATACTCACCTGTATTTTTACCCGGACGAATACCAGCAATAAAGCCACCATGCTTTTTCAGATTTTCAGCCGTCTCTTCTGGATTGAACACAACAGCTGTATAGAAAAATGCAAAGAACACAATCAAAGCCGCATATAAGAACAAATATAACGGCTGACCATGACCGAGCAACTGGCTCAAAGTTTGCACCCAAGAAGGTCCGTTTTCTGATGCAAAATTAGCGATTGTAATAGGCAATAATAACAAAGAGCTTGCAAAGATTGGTGGAATAACGCCTGTCGGATTAATTTTTAACGGCAAATGAGAATTTTCAGCAGACATCATACGCATACCCATCTGACGCTTTGGATATTGAATGGTGATTTTGCGTTGTGCGCGCTCAACAAAAACAATGGTATAAATCAAAACCAAAACCATAACAAAGAGCATAATCATAACAAACAAAGACATTGAACCGACACGCCCTAATTCAAAAGTTTTAGCCAAAGCAGATGGAATATTGGCGATAATACCAACTGTAATGATTAATGATGATCCGTTACCAACACCGCGAGAAGTAATTTGATCTCCCAACCAAACGATAAACATTGTACCACCGACCAAAGAAACGATCGTGGTAAATTTGAAAACAAAACCAGGATTAATAACAGCAGATAATCCGGCACTGCCTGTCATACCTTCCAAACCGACAGCAATACCATAACCTTGGATAATTGTAATCAGAACGGTCAACATTTTGGTATAATGTGTAATCTTGCGATGTCCGGCCTCACCTTCTTTCTTCAAAGCGGCTAAAGACGGAACAACTGATTGTCCCAATTGCAAAATAATTGAAGCAGAAATGTAAGGCATAATGTTCAAAGCAAAAATAGTCATACGTTCTAACGCACCACCAGCGAACATATTGAACATACCTAAAATACCATTAGCATTACGCGCAAAAATATCAGCTAAAATATGTGGATCAATTCCCGGAAGCGGAATAAAAGTTCCCAACCGAAAAACGATCAAAGCCATAACTGTAAACCATAATCTTTTCTTTAACTCTGTTGCTTTACTGAAAGCGGAAGCATCAATATTTGCTGCCATTTTCTCTGCTAATGATACCATTTTTTCTTCCTTTTATTTAAACAAACTCAAATAGGGATTAAAAAATCCCTCTAATGCTATCCTATTAATACACTAAAAAAAATTAGATTCAACTAAATAATCCGGATATGCAAGGGAAATAAAAAAACTGTCGATTTTTAATCGACAGTTTTTATTCTCATCCAAATATTTTTTATTTAGACTTCTGGTCTTTAAGGTAAACCTTCCACAAAAGAGCTCCCAGAATACAGGCTCCTCCGATAATAATAGCAGCAAATATTGAGATTAACCGCAATACGCTTGCTATGGTTTCAAATTCAGGCACTTTAAACTCAAAAATAGCCCAATACGCATATGCTCCACAAAACAGAGCTCCCATCACACAGAGAAACATTTTCAAAATTCCTCTGCGTATTTTCTTTTTCTTCATAATAGGAATTAAAATAATAAGAATTTCAATTTATTATACAAATTCAGCATAAAAAGTAAAGAAGAAAGCTATTGATTTTCAAAAATTTTCGTCTAAAATCATCTTCGGAAATCAAATTATAAATACTTATTATAAAACTCAAATATTATTATGACGAAGAAAAAATCAATACAATCCCAATCGCCACAAAAAGAAATGACACCTTGGGAGAAAGAGTATCGGCGTTATCATAGAAACTATCGCCTTATTGTATGCTTGAGTATCGTAACAATTGCTGTTATTTGGTATTTCGCCGGACACTTTTGGGGTGTAATGGCACTGCTTTTTGCTATTTGGAGTTTAGCTTTTTATGAAGAGGGCGCAACAGAAAACTGCATAGACGAATACGAATATGCCTACCCTAAAGATGGTTTTCGTAATATGCGCGGAAGTTGGCCTTGGTTCATCGGACTTGCCGTTATTGCTTATTTCATCTGCAAAAAATTCATGCCTTGGATTTTCTAATTAAACAACAAAAAAGGATATGGAAAAACCCATATCCTTTTTTTTATATAAGTATTTAATAAAACACGATAGATGTTGTTTATAGTAAGATACCTGAAAAAT
>CAMOQT010000074.1 GCA_946623145.1 uncultured Azospirillum sp. | reverse complement strand
TGGTGATTCCAACGAGATTTGAACTCGTGTTTTAGCCTTGAGAGGGCCATGTCCTAGACCACTAGACGATGGAACCAAAAATATGGTTTGCTTTTAATCTAAAAATTCTATTTTAGCAAGTGTTATTTTTATATCTTGAAAATTTTATTTGCCTAAAGCAACTTCATCCCAAGTTTTCAAACCGATTTTAGACCAATCAACCGGAATTTTATCAACAATTTGCATATCAACATAATAGCTTTCTTTGATATTTTCTAAAATTGTCTCAACCATAATGATTCTCTTGCTCTTACGCAACTCATTACGAATTTCCGGATTAATATAGTCTAAAATAATTCGCTCTTCTGGAGTGCGAAGAAAAACGGCGTGATCAAACCCATCATAAATAATCCGCGGATTATCGGGATGATTCTTTTTTGCTTCAATGAAAATATACAGCTCATTATTTTCATCAGCTGCAACAACAAACTTCTTTTCTGTCTTATAATCAGTCATGCTCAAAAAGCTTCCCTTTAGCTGCTGCACATAAAACTTTTGTATCCTCTGTCATCGTTTTTCTGCGTTTTGAAGGAACCAATCCCCATCCGGAAAGTCCTGCAATTCCAACTGCTCCTATTGTTTTCAAAGCATCTCCCAATGTCTTCAAAGGCTTATCTACTTTCGGTGATATAAACTGTACCCAATGTCCGTTATCTGCGCGACCTTCCGTCACTTCTGTTCTAATTCCTTTCAACGTATCAGAACCATATTGCATAGCTTTTTCTGTTGCTAACGTCATAGTGACACCCAACGCAAAAGTCGCTCCACAACGACAAACATTTTTTAATAACCGATGTTCTCTTGTTGATAAATCAACCTCTTCGTAATTTTTCTTTTCTTCTGTCATAACACTTCTCCTTGAGCTGTCATTTCTATAGTATATTATACCATTTTAGACAAAAATAGTCAATATACTTCCACAAATTAAAAATATTTAAGCAGATATTTCTTAAAAAGCAATTAAATAAGCGGAGATATACAGACTTTTGTCATAAAAAGCTGGAAAAGCCTCAATAAAAGTGCTATAATTGCGCCAACAACGGAGCCAAAAATGAATAAAGAACAAATTCTACAAAAAACGATGAATCAATTGATTGACCGCGCCATCGGAAAAAATCTGATTTCTAATATTTCTTTGAGCTTAAATCAAATGCAAGATTTATCTAATCTGAACGAATATTGCGTTATGCAAACTTTAGGAGATGAAGAAGTTATTAAAGATCCGCGCAAATTAGCTTATAAAGCCAATCAAGAATTTCAATTAGCTCTTCAAGCCATCTGCTTATCACAATCTCTTATTCGCCCTAACCGCTCTTATAAAGAAAATCGGCAATTTTTCAGCTCCAATATTACAGTAACCATATTAGATGACGGCACAAAATCCATCTCCTTCGGAAAAATAACTCCTGATTTAGTGCAAGAAGCCATTTACACCGGCATTATTGAAGATTGGAAAATTTACCGCGATCGCGAAGGAATGAATATTAAATCCCTCGTTGATGTAAAAACTAATTTTACAGGTTTGAGTGGTTTTATGCGCGGCGGAAACAGTGTCCAAGAATTTGCTCGTTTTAACCGTAAATATTTTGAAAAAGAAAAAATTAAAGAAGAACACGCCCGCGAAGAACTTGAAAATTCTATGCGCGCCGCCATTGCTCAAAATATCTTCTCTAAAATGACTGACCAAATGCTTGAAGCTGGAAAATCTCCGCAAGAAATTATGGACTCCCTTATCAATAGCTTAGAATATAAACCGCAAAAAGCATCAAAACGAAAAATTCCTCAAATTGATCGTCAGGTAGAAGAAAATATAGCCTTATTTTTAGAAGATAAAAGTAACGAACGTCAAAAATAAACTCATTTTCGCACACAAATAATATAATATTTTGTTATAAAAACAATAACAATTTGTAATATACATAATTAAAATAATACAACTTTATGTTGTTTTGTTATATTTAAAGATTATTTTATCAAAACTTATTACGCTTTTGTTATAATCAAAAAAAGAGCCCTCTTACGAGAGCTCTTTTTTACTGTAAATTGAAATAACGTATAAAATCGTCTATTTTATCTTGTGGGATCTCCTCCGGCAAAATAAAATTCGTATAATGCAACAGTTTCATCTTATCATAACGACGCAAATAGTCTTCCTCATCAGAACACAGCCTGGTACGATTCCAACCATCTCTTGCCATATGAGACTGTAACTCTTCCCAGTCTTCAGCATACAAATGTAGCAGTTGCCGTACAACAAAGTTCAGATACAATTTTAAATCATCAGAACAAACCGAAAGTTGCGCCTCAATTAATTGCTGGGCTTCATAATAAGTTTCATAAACCTCATGAGACTTTTCTGAACCGACAGCTTCTTCCATTCTTTTCATATCAAAATGATAATCAGGCCAAACACCATCATGAAACAAAGGACTAAACCGCATGGCGGCAAAAGTACAAGATAAATCCAATGAATACTTTTTATCCGTTTCACGAACATGACGTTTGTAGATTCTCTCAGCCATTTGACAAAGAATAAACATTAATATCAAACGCTCTAGAGAATCAGAAGAAGGTGTTCCTTTGAAAAGATGCAACTTCAAATACGCTCGTAAAGGAACTCTGAGATTAGAAATATCATCCTCTAACGTGCGACTGTAAGACAACTTAGGTAAACAAGCCTCCAAATCTTTTTTGATCTGTTCATCTTGCTCCCTACACTTTTCCAAATATGACTGATACTTTTGCTCTTCTTTAGCAATCTTCTTGCAGAGCTCCTCAGGATATGCCTCTTTTTTAACTTCAAAGAGCAAAACACCGTCAAGTTCAGCGGAAATAATAAAATCATTATACTTTTTCAGTACTAATTTTCTTTTTTGCCAGAAGAACTTAAATTTTGGCGGCATTTTTCCCGCATGTTGCTGACAACTGATAAAAATCGGCGCTTCAGCCTCACCATTCGGATAGAGATTCCATCCGTCACCTTGTTTTTTAATACGACGTATTAAATACTCGGTGGTTTTCATAAAAATACTAGAAAAATCCATAAGCACATAATTAAATTAATAATAAATTTTGTACGGAAGATCATATTAAAAAAGGATTTTTTTTGCAAGACTTTTTATCTAACTGAATTTCCCTTGTATTTTACCATTTCACCCCTTGACAATTCTATCTTACGGCTCTAAACTCGCTCCAGTTTTGAAAAATAACAGATTCTATTGAGTTTAAATGACACGCGTATTTTACATATCATCAATATTCATTATTATCCCTTAGGGGATGCGCGCTTTTTTATACATAAAATTTTCTAACTCATTCAATTCAATTAAAATATTCAACTTTAAGGTAAAGATAATGAAACATTATGCTGAAGTAAAAGCAAAAGCTGATTTTGTGGAAATCGAAAAAAACGTTCTCAAATTCTGGGAAGAAGATAAAACATTTGAAAAATCCGTTCACAATCGCGACGGTGCTGCCGAATTTGTTTTCTATGACGGTCCTCCGTTTGCCAATGGCACACCGCACTACGGACACATTATGGTTTCTTATGTCAAAGATGTTGTCGCCCGTTTCCAAACCATGAATGGTAAAAAAGTCGAACGTCGTTTGGGTTGGGACTGTCACGGTTTACCGGCTGAAATGTCTGCCGAAAAACAATTAGGCGTTTCCGGACGTAAACAAATTGAAGAATACGGCGTTGAAAAATTCAACAACTTCTGCCGTTCCGATGTTTTGAAATATTCTGGTATTTGGGTTGAAATGTTCAAACGTATCGGGCGTTGGGTTGACTTTTCTCATGATTATAAAACCATGCAACTTCCTTTTATGGAAAGTGTTATCAATAACTTCAAACAACTCTATGATAAAGGTTTGGTTTATGAAGATTTCCGCGTTTTGCCATACTCTTGGGCCGCAGAAACACCGCTTTCTAACTTTGAAGTTAACCAAGGCTATCAAGATAAAACTGATAATGCCATTACTGTCATGTTCAAACTTGAAAACGGGATGAAGATTTTGGTTTGGACAACCACCCCATGGACCTTACCATCAAACTTAATGCTTGCTGTCGGTGAAAATATTGACTATGCCGTTATGGAAGAAGACGGGCAGAAGTATATTTTAGCACAAGCCCTGCTCGGTCGTTATAAAAAACAGCTCGAACATGCAACCCAAGTCGGTACCATGAAAGGTAAAGATTTGCTTGGTATGAGCTATGAACCGATGTTCCCATATTTTAAGCATCTGAAAGAGCAAGGAGCTTTCCGTGTATTAAGTGGCGAATTCGTTTCAACCGAAGACGGTACTGGTGTTGTTCACATTGCTCCTGGCTTTGGTCAAGACGACTTTGATGCTTGCCGTTCTTATGATGAAAACTTCCCGGTCATTTGTCCTGTTGATGAGGCCGGTAAATTTACCTCCGAAGTTCCGGATTACCAAGGCAAACAAGTTTTCGAAACCAACGAACCGATTATGCAATGGCTCAAAGAAAACGGTTTGCTCGTCAAAAAAGAACAGTATACCCACTCTTATCCGTTCTGCTGGCGTACCGATACCCCGCTGATTTACAAAGCCATGTCTTCTTGGTTTGTTAAAGTAACTGATTTCCGTGATGATATGGTTAAAAACAACCAGGAAATTAACTGGGTTCCAGATCATATTAAAGACGGTCGTTTCGGTAAATGGCTTGAAGGCGCACGCGATTGGTCAATCTCTCGTAACCGTTTTTGGGGAACACCTATTCCGGTTTGGAAATCGGATAATCCCGAGTTCCCGAGAATTGATGTTTTCGGATCTTTGGCAGAAATCAAAGAAAAAACCGGTATTGAAGTTAAAGATTTGCATAAACCTTACATTGATGAAGTTGTTTATCCGAACCCTGATGATCCGTCCGGTAAGACTATGATGCGCCGCGTCAGCGACGTCTTTGATTGCTGGTTCGAATCCGGTTCTATGCCGTATGCACAAGTTCATTACCCGTTCGAAAATAAAGAATGGTTTGAAAGCCACTTCCCTGCTGACTTCATTGTTGAAGCCATGGATCAAACGCGTGGTTGGTTCTATACCTTAACTGTTCTCTCAACGGCATTACACAATCGTCCGGCATTTAAGAACTGTATCTGTACCGGTTTATTAATGGCTGAAGGCGGTCAAAAACTCTCGAAACGTTTGAAGAACTATCCTGATCCGAACGAAGTTTTAGAGACCATCGGCTCTGATGCTTTGCGCTGGTTCCTCGTTTCTTCTCCGGTTTTGAAAGGTGGTAACTTAGCCGTTGATAAAGAAGGTAAGGAAATTGCAAAAGCTTCACGTGTTGCTTTAATTCCATTATGGAATGCATTCTATTTCTTCACTTTATATGCAAACGCTGAAGAATATAAAGCAAAAGAAATTTATACATCAAGTGAAGCAATTGATAATTATATTTTATCAAAATTGAAGCACTTACGCGATACGGTTAAACAAGGATTGGAAACTTATGATGTTGCTCTGGCAACTAGTGAAGTTGCAACCTTTATGGAAGTTTTGAATAACTGGTATATTCGCCGCACCCGTGATCGTTTCTGGGAAGGCGACACTCAAGCCTTTGATACGTTATATACGGTTTTGGTCAACGTCTGCAAGATTATCGCCCCATTGATGCCGTTCTTGAGCGAACACGTCTTCAAAACATTGACCGGTGAAGAAAGTGTTCATTTATGTGATTACCCTGCCCTTGCAGAAATCAAATATGATGAAAAGCTGGTTCACACTA
>CAMOQT010000073.1 GCA_946623145.1 uncultured Azospirillum sp. | reverse complement strand
ATAATTCAAAATCTGTAAGGGTTTGCTCAAGAACAGATTGGAAGGTTTCTTTCAAATAATGGGCTGAATTATAAACAGGAATTAAGACGGATATTTGAGGTGAAGTCATGGGGATAATCCATAAACCATTTGATTTTTAATGATTAAGTATATAATTTATGTGTTATATTTAGTAAAGAAATTTTGATAATTTATCCAGATTTAATAGCAGGAGAAACAAAATGGCGGATTTAAAAAAACTGTTGGTTATTATGCCCTGTTATAATGAATCGGAAATTCTTCCAATTACTATTAAAACAATCAGCTCATTGATGAATAAATGGATTAAAGAGAAGAAAATCGGAGAAGATAGTCGTGTTTGTTTTGTTAATGATGGCTCGATAGATCAGACATGGAAAATTATATCACAGGCAGTTAAGAAAAATAAATTGTTTTGCGGCGTTAATTTATCCCGAAATTTTGGACATCAAGGGGCAATTTTGGCCGGAATGTATGATAACCAAGCCGATATTTATGTCACTATTGATGCTGATTTGCAGGATAATCCGGAATGTATTGTCGAAATGCTTGAAAAGATAAAGGATGGTTGTGATATCGTTTATGGTGTGCGTCGTTCTCGCAAGAGTGATACATGGTTTAAAAAATGGTCTGCTCAAGTATATTATAAGTTCTTGAATTTATTAGGTGTTAATGTTATTTATAATCATGCTGATTATAGAATGATGACGTGTCGAGCTGTTGAAACATTGAAGCAATTTCCAGAACGCAATTTATTTTTGAGAGCTATTGTTCCTTTAATCGGTTTTAATTCAGCTCAAGTTTATTATGACAGAACACCACGTTTGGCCGGAGAAACAAAATATCCGCTGAAAAAAATGGTGGCATTAGCATGGAACGGAATTTCTAATTTTTCAATCATTCCTTTGCGTTTGGTCACATTTATGGGGTTCTTTTTGTGCTTTTTAGCCTTTGTTTTTCTTTGTTTCGTTATTTATAGATGGTCGGTAAAGGGAACTATTGTCGGTTGGGCATCTTTGGTCACAATTATTACTGTGTTTAGTGGTGTACAACTTGTTTCATTAGGAATTATAGGCGAGTATCTTGCAAAAGTGTTTGTGGAAGTCAAAAAACGCCCTCTATACATTATAAAAGAAAAAATAGGGTGATATCATTAAAAGTTTGCATATTAACTTTTTATTGATTATCTTTCTTTAGTATAAACTAAGGTGGAATGTAATTTAAGGAAAAAAAGATGTTTGAAGCTCGTGATATGTTAGTTCCTATGGTTATTGAACAAACTTCCAAAGGAGAACGCTCTTTTGATATTTATTCCCGTTTGTTAAAAGAGAGAATTATCTTTTTGACAGGGGAAGTTAATGATGAAGTATCTTCTTTGGTGTGTGCACAATTGTTGTTTTTGGAATCGGAAAATCCTAAGAAAGATATTTTCTTGTATATCAATTCTCCAGGTGGCGTCATTACATCAGGAATGGCTATGTATGATACCATGCAATATATTTCTTGTGATGTAAATACTTTGTGTATCGGACAAGCTTGTTCTATGGGATCATTCTTATTAGCTGGAGGCACTAAAGGAAAAAGATTTGCGTTACCAAATTCTCAAATTATGATTCATCAACCATCCGGTGGAGCTAAGGGACAAGCTACTGATATTGAAATTCAAGCAAAATTGATTTTGGATATGCGCAGACGGTTGAATAAAATTTATGCAGATAATACCGGACAGAAGTTATCTGTTATTGAAAAAGCAATGGACAGAGATAATTTTATGACACCGGAAGAAGCATTGAAATTCGGATTAATTGACCATATTGTAACTAATCGTAATGAAATTAAGTAGGTGATTGGTATGAGTAATGAAGAAGAAATGTTGCATTGTTCTTTTTGCGGAAAGAGTCAGGCAGAAGTAAAAAAATTAGTTGCCGGTCGCGGTGTTTATATTTGTGATGAATGTATTGAAGTTTGTATCAATATCGTTTCAGATGAAATGGCTAAGGAAGCTAAAGCTGAAGCAGGAATTACACCTGAAAAATTGCCGACACCGTCTAAAATTAAAGAATTTTTGGATCAATATGTTATCGGACAAGATGATGCTAAAAAAGTTTTATCGGTGGCTGTTTATAATCACTATAAACGCTTAAATAGCCAACAGAATAAGTCTGATGTTGAAATCTCTAAATCCAATGTGATTTTGATCGGTTCAACAGGAAGCGGTAAGACATTGTTGGCTCAAACTTTAGCTAAAATTTTGGATGTGCCGTTTGCAATTTCAGATGCGACAACTTTGACTGAAGCCGGATATGTCGGTGAAGATGTTGAAAACATTATTTTGAAGCTCGTGCAAGCTGCTAATTATGATATAGAAAAAGCTCAGCGTGGTATTGTTTATATTGATGAAATTGATAAGATTTCTCGTAAAACTGATAGTCCGTCGATTACACGAGACGTATCGGGTGAAGGTGTCCAACAAGCTTTACTTAAAATTATTGAGGGAACTGTTGCAAATGTTCCGCCACAAGGAGGTCGTAAACATCCTCAACAAGAATTTTTGCATGTTGATACTACAAATATTTTGTTTATTTGTGGTGGTGCTTTTGCCGGATTGGAAAAGATTGTTAATCAACGTGGTAGTGAAACTTCTATCGGTTTCGGAGCTAATGTCGATAAAAAAGAAGATAAAAGTATCGGCGAAGTTTTGAAAAATGTTGAGCCTGAAGATTTGCTCAAATTCGGATTAATTCCTGAATTTGTCGGTCGTTTACCGATTATTGCTACTTTAGATGATTTAAATGAAGATGCTTTAATTAAAGTTTTAACAGAACCTAAAAATGCTCTTGTTAAGCAATATCAGACTTTATTTGACATGGATAATGTTAAATTAACCGTAACAGATGCGGCTTTGCGAGCTATTGCTAAAAAGGCTATTGAACGTAAGACGGGAGCACGTGGTTTGCGCGCTATTATGGAAGAAAATCTATTACAAATTATGTATGATTTACCTGATAAACAAGATATTTCAGAGATTGTTATTGATGAAAAAGTTATCAATGATCATAAAGCTCCGAAATATATCAAAAAATTAAGTAAAAAAGCTTCTTAATTTTTATGCAAATAGACATGGAAAAGGCAGGATGTAATAATCCTGCTTTTTTTTGTTGCTTCAAAAGTTCTGCTGTTTTATAAATAAAATAAATATCAAGGAGAATTGAGTATGAAAGATTTTGCTGAAGTTTTAAATCATTATGGATTTAGTGGTGAAGTTGTTGGTATTCATGATGGTCCACTGTTGAAGCAAATTGAATTTTTGCCGGCAGCTGGTTCTAAAGTTAAAAACATAGAAGCTGTTTTAGATGATGTTGCGCGCGAATTAGGTGTTAGTTCTGTTCGTGTAGAAATGATAGAAGGGACAAATCATTTAGGCTTTGAAGTTCCTCAGAATGAGTTTAAAACCGTTGATTTTAATGAAATTATGAATAATGCAGGGCGTGTTAAAGGAGAACTACCAATCTGTTTGGGCGCTGATATTTTAGGACGTCCGGTGTTTGCTGATTTGGCAAAAATGCCACATTTATTGGTTGGAGGAACAACAGGATCAGGAAAATCAGTCGGGCTTAATACTTTTATTTTATCTTTAATGATGGTAAAGAAACCGAATGAATTAAAGTTTATTATGGTTGATCCGAAACGCATAGAATTTAGTGTTTATAATAATCAAAAATATATGGGATATCCAGTGATTACAGAATCAGCTGAAGCTGTGCAAGCAATTGCTGCGTTAGTTGATGAAATGGAGCGTCGTTACGGATTATTAGAGAAGAGTTTTACGAAAAACATTAAGGATTATAATGAACAAACAGAAGACAGACTTTTACCTTATATCGTGTGTGTGATTGATGAATTTGCTGATTTAATGGCAAGTGATAAAAAAGTGGAAAAGGACATTCAACGTTTAGCTCAAAAAGCTCGTGCTTGTGGTATTCATCTTGTGTTAGCAACACAGCGGCCGTCGGTTGATGTAGTTACCGGTGTTTTGAAGGCTAATTTCCCGACACGTTTAGCATATAAGGTTGCCAGCCAAGCTGATTCTCGGACAATTTTAGATAGCGCAGGAGCAGAAAAGTTAATAGGTCGTGGAGATGCTCTATTTTTAGCAGGTGATGGAAAATTGCAACGTATTCATGGTGCTTATTTACCGGATGGTGAAATAAAGAAAATTGTCGATGAGTATCGTGGCGAAGTAAAACCGATTATAATCCCGAAAAAAGCGGAAGAGACATCTGTTATCATTAAAACGTCAGGTAAAGAGATGCGTGAGAAAAAGAAAGAAGGTTGGTTTTCTCGTTGTTGGAAATGGTGGTGCAATTTGGGAGTTCGCCAACGCAAAGTGATTGTTAATGGCGTAATTTATCTGTTTAGTATGGTTGTGGGTGGACAATCAAAAAGTTCAAGTAAAAGAAAAAGATAAATATAAAAAAACACCGATTGGAAAATCGGTGTTTTTTAGTGTGGAAAGAATATACTATTTATTACTTTTTTATGCGTATTCAGTATTTCTATGCCACTGATAATTAAAATACCAGCCCAGCTGATTCCTGCTACGAGTATAGTAGAAGCAATTAAAAACAAAAACCAGTAATCAATTTTTGTGATCAGAGATGCTCCCCATATTGTTACCAGAATAGCAAGGCAGCAAATGATAAATGTTTTAGAGTAATTTTCAAAAAATTCTTTTTTGCTCAAAGTTGGTAAAAAACTTCCTAATGTGAATTGAGCACCAATGAGAGCAATAGCTGTTAGGGCTCTGATGGAGGTGTCTTTCCAAAGTATCCAACTCGTGCAGAAAAGAGCAATCAACACAATCGTACAAAATATCAATGAGATATTGAGCGCATTGTTTTTAATAAAATAAAACATTTTTTTCATAATAGTTATTTATTTTAATTAATAATTTTAAAATTATACGATAATGCTTTGAAGTGTAATTAAAATTTTTGTTCAAGTCAAGAAAGTAAATAATGTGCATATTTTATGTATCTTAAATAATAACCGTTGACTTAAAGCCTATATTTCTCTATTGTAGGAGCGATGTTAAAATAAAAAATAAGGATGTAACTAATATGACTTGTAAATATCAATGTTCTCATGAAGTTGCACAAATGTGTCCTGTTGCTAAAGGCGCTCGTCACCAATGTGCTCCTATTCCTGAAGAAGGCAAGTGGGTTAAAGCTACTGAAATTAAAGATATTTCCGGTTTAACTCATGGTTGCGGTTGTTGTGCTCCGCAACAAGGTACTTGTAAATTAACTTTGAATGTTAAAGAAGGTGTCATTCAAGAAGCTTTGGTTGAAACTATCGGTTGTTCCGGTATGACACACTCAGCTGCTATGGCATCAGAAATTCTCCCAGGAAAGACAATTTTAGAAGCTGTTAACTCAGACTTGGTTTGTGATGCTATCAATGTTGCTATGAGAGAATTATTCTTGCAGATTGTTTACGGTCGTACACAAACAGCTTTCTCTGATAACGGTTTACCTATCGGTGCCGGATTGGAAGATTTGGGTAAAGGTTTACGCTCTCAAGTTGGTACAATGTTCTCTACCGCAGAAAAAGGTCCTCGTTATTTGGAAATGGCTGAAGGTTATGTCTTAGAGCAGGGCTTAGATGCTAATAATGAGATTATCGGTTATAAATTTGTTCATGTCGGCAAAATGCTGGAAGCTATTCGTAACGGTGTTGAGCCAAAGACAGCTTTTGAACAAAATGTCAAAACTTATGGTCGTTTTGATGAAGCCGTTAAGAAAA
>CAMOQT010000072.1 GCA_946623145.1 uncultured Azospirillum sp. | reverse complement strand
ACCTAAAATGCGGAGAACTTATTTCTCCGCATTTTTTAACTCACCTGATTCAAAAATTCTTTAATCGGTTTATAGCTTTTACGATGTTCCGGAATAATGCCGTATTTTTTTATTCCTTCAATATGATCTTTGGTGCCATATCCGGCGTTACGTTCAAATCCATATTGAGGATACTTCTCCGCCAATTTTTCCAATTCTTTATCTCGCCATACTTTGGCTATAATTGATGCGGCAGAAATACTATATGATTTTGCATCTCCTTTAATGACAGCACGTGACGGAATAGGAAATTGTTTATCTAATCGATTACCATCAATTAATGCAATATCGGCTTTTATACCTAAATTCTCCGTAGCTCGACGCATTGCCATAAATGTTGCTTGCAAAATATTATATTTATCAATTTCTTGAGGTGAGGCTTCTCCTACACCTATTTTAACCTGCCCTTTTGTTTCCGCCTCACGCAATAATGTATATAGATATTCTCTTTTAGTTTTGCTTAATTTTTTAGAATCATTCAAATTGTTCAACAATTCCGGAGATAAATTTTTATCCATAATAACGACAGCCCCGGCCACAACATTTCCGACCCATGGTCCTCTGCCCGCTTCATCAATACCGCAAACAATCCCGTTATATTCATTTTCTATCATAAAATCGGGCATTTTTATCTTTTCCCTCTTTAATTTTTTAAATCAAGACATACATCTGTTTTACTTTTTAACCCTATAGTGAGGTTTTGACAATGAAAAATTTGATATATACCCTATTCCTTTGTTCTACTTTCATAACACCGGCATTTGCTTCTGATAGCAGTACATCATTAAATATGACAGAAGTTAATAAATCCGTTAATAAATCTAAAAGCGCAAAACAACGCATTGCCGCTTCGCAAATTCGGAGAAATTTTGAATTTTCAACTTTCGGTGATGCTTATACTTCTTTTAAGAATAATTTGCAAAAAGATTATGGTATTGATTTTTCTTTTGATATCTCATATATGGGGCAACGCGGTGCACCAAGCGGTAAAAACAGTTCAATGCAAACTATTTATTATCCTTCTTTAACTTGGAATATTTTTAATAATCATTATGGTTCCGGTACCTTAAATATGGCCTATAATTCTGTAAAATACGGTGGTATCAGCGCCGAAAAATTAGGTAATCGTTTAGGGACTGTTACTGATATTAATGATTATAATGCGCCCTCTTATTCTTTTGATGAACTATATTTTGATTATCAGCTTAACGGCGATTTTAACTGGTTAACTTTGGCTCTCGGACAATTTCCTTTATATAATTTTGATGGGTCTGCCTATAATTCCAATCAACAAGTTAATTTTATTAACTATGCGCTTTCACAAAATGCTTCCTCTACTTATCCAACCGCAAGTTTAGGCGCTTATATTCAATTAACACCCGGAAATGAATTTAGTTTTGCTTTCGGCGGACAAGATGCAACAAATATTACCGGAAGCAGTATCAAAACAAACAACCTAAATGAAGAACATTATACTTCTTTTGCATCTTTTACTTATTCACCGACATTTTCGCAACTCGGAAGCGGACAATATTCTATTTTGCTTTACAATCAACCTGGTGTTAAACAGCAGCCTGAAACAACTAATGGGTGGTCTTTGAACTTCAGTCAAAATATCGGTGAAAAATTTAATATTTTTGCCCGAATCAATGGCGTCTCTGGGCATACTGCCGATATTAATCAGTCTTATGTTTTAGGAGCTGTTTATAATAACCCTCTTGATAGGAATCCTTTGGATCAAATCGGTTTGGCTTTTGCTTATAACAAAATAGATGAAGATGCCGTCGGATCTAAACTTACCCATAATAGTGAAAAAATTATAGAAACCTATTGGGCTTGGGGAATTTCAAAATGGATGACAATTACGCCTGATATTCAATTCTATATTGATCCTGCTGAAAATCCAAAATCAGACTATGCAACAGTATTTACTTTACGTACAACTTTCTTCTTCTAACCACTTGTTTTTATATCCACACCCCACAATTTCGCTTTGCATTTTAGTTTCTTTATATGTAAATATAAGACAGTTAATTTTTACTCTTTTTAGTAAGTCAGAATATTATGAATATAAAGAAATTTGCATGTCTTTTTTGCTTGGCGCTGTTGTGTAGTTCCTGTGCAACAGCCCCTAAACCTGAACCTGTCTCTCAACCGAATGTGACTGTTGCTCAGCCTAAGCCTACCGTCAAACATCCTTTAGGGATTATCGGTGCCGTTGAACCTGTTTATGTTTTACCTATGAAAACGGCTTTTCAGGCTCGAATTGATACCGGTGCTAAAATTTCTTCTATTGACGTTGATGAATACTATTTCTTTGAACGTGACGGCGTTAAATGGGTTTCATTCTCTATCACAAACTGGCAAAGCAAAGAAACTCACACCTTTGAAAATCGTCTCAAAGATATGATGGTTGTCCGCCGTATTAAAGAAAATGAAAGACGACCTATCGTTATTTTAAATGTTAAATTCGGCGGTAAGATTATTAAAGCGGATTTCACTCTTGCTAAGCGTGATAAATTTGAATATCAGGCTCTTATCGGACGTAATATTATAACCGGACGCGCCGTTGTCGATCCTGCACTTTCCAATACGCTGCGTTAAACTTTATTTTAGAAAAGACTTTGACTATGTTTAAAAAACTTTTTTCTGTCAGAAAGATATTAACCTTAGGGCTTATTATATCTTCTTTATTTGCTGCTTATAATATTTTTTATAAAATTGAGTATTGGGGATTATCTGCCAACCCTAAGCAAAAAACTGATATTTGGACAATCGAAGCTCATGTATCTTTTATGCCTACAGGAGATCCTATCAAAATATCTTTAGCAAAACCAACATTCAGTCGAGACTTCAAAATATTAGATGAAAACATTGTTGCTAAAAAATATAGTGTTAAAAAGGATACAAAAAATAATCGTATTATCTTAACGGCGAAAAATTTAGAAGATCCTCAAGATATATATTATCAATTACTCTTATTTGATAATCAAAAAAATAAAGGAAAAACTTACGCTCCTGTTCCTAAAACGCCAAAGAAACCGCTTTTAGATGAACAATCCGAGGTTAATATTCAACAACTTATAGCTCTATCTAAAGAAATGCCGGGGGATGTTCCTCAGCAAATTATTCGTTTTGTTAATCAGGAAACACAAGATGCGGCTGTTATCGCTTTGCTACCGCTGAAAAAATCTCCGCAAGACCTTTTGGATACTATTCAAACGGCTCTTTCTTATCAGGGTATTCCAAACCGTCGGGCACGCGGCATCAAGTTAGCTGAAGCAAAAAAATCTTTCACGCCGGACTATATGCTTGAAGCTTATACTGATGGTCAATGGAAATTATATGATATTAATACCGGAAAAAAAGGGAAACCGGAAAACTTTGTATTATACCAACGAGGCGGTATTTCTTTAGTTGATGTTATTGGCGGTGAAGATTCTAAAATTCAATTTTCTGTTATGAAATCAATTACTTCAACAGCAAAATTAGCCGGTCGTCGAGCTGAAATTAATCATCAAGAAGCTGCTTTTAACATGTCTGTTTTCAACCTTCCGGTTATAGAACAAAACACTATAAAGTGGCTGACAATATTCCCTCTGGCAATTCTGGTTATTGTCTTGTTGCGTAATGTCGTCGGTATTCAAACCATGGGAACATTTACCCCGATGTTGTTATCAATGGCTTTGGTAAAAACGGGCTTTATTCCCGGACTGATTTGCTTTGCGATTATTATTACCTTAGGCCTTTTAATTCGCGCTTTAATGAGTAAATTTAACTTGTTGCTGGTTCCAAGAATTTCAGCTGTTGTTATTTTTGTTATTTTAATTATGCAGGCCCTAACTATTTTAGGCTTCCGCTTTAGTATTGATATTGCTTTATCCGCTGTATTTTTCCCGATTATCATTATGGCTTGGATTATTGAGCGTGCTTCAATTACCTGGGAGGAAGACGGTGCTAAAAACGCTTGCCGAGAGATTTTCAACAGCTTACTCGTTGCGATTATCACATATTTTATCGTCAGCAACGATTATATCCGCCATATTATGTATGTCTTTAATGAATTAAATCTGGTCATTTTGTTCATTGTCATGCTCTTAGGAACATATACCGGTTATCGTTTGACTGAATTAAAACGCTTTGCCCCAATCTTGAAGGAGACACAAGATGTGGAGCGCCATTAAGGATTATTGCAGCAGAGCAAAACGTTTGCATGAAGCCGGCATTTTAGGAATGAATCGACGGAACTATGCCGTTATTTCATGGTGTAACAGACGGCGTTTATATCCTTTGGTTGATGATAAAGTGCAAACCAAAATCTTGGCCAATAAAATTGGAATTACCACCCCGGGATTAATCGGTGTTATTGAACACCAATATGAAGTTAAAAATTTTCTTCAGGTCGTTCAAAATTATTCCGAGTTTGTTATTAAACCGGCACATGGTAGCGGTGGTAAAGGGGTGATGATTATCCGCAGCTATACGGAAAATGAATTCACCACGCCTTCAGGACGTAAACTGACATTTAATGAGGTCTATCAGCACATTTCCAATATTCTCAGCGGTTTATACAGTTTGGGCGGAAAATATGATGTTGCTATTATTGAAGAGCTTGTTCACTTCAGTAATATTTTTGAAAAATACAGTTATCAGGGAATTCCTGATGTCCGTGTTATTGTTTATAAAGGTTATCCGGCAATGGCAATGACACGTTTATCAACGGCAGAATCCGGCGGACGTGCTAATCTGCACCAAGGTGCTATCGGTGTCGGTTTAGATATTCAAACAGGTAATTCTTTACGCGCGGTTCAACATAATATTCCTGTTAGAATTCATCCGGATACAAAAGAAGACTTATTGAGCATTAAAGTTCCTCTTTGGCGCGAACATTTAGAAATTGCAGCAAAAGCTTATGAAATGACCGGATTAGGCTATTTAGGCGCTGATATTGTTTTAGATAGAGATAAAGGGCCGATGATGCTTGAACTTAATGCTCGTCCGGGACTTGCTATTCAAATTGCTAATGGTCGTGGCTTGGCCGGCGCGATTGAAAACATTGAAAAAAATTATCCTAAAAATTTATCTTGGAAAGAACGGGTTGACTTTGTCCTTAAGGCTCACTAAATAAATCTTTAGAGATATTTATGGAGAAAAATAATGGCTAACGAAACTAAAATGATTAAAAATCATTCTGCAAAGAAGTTATCTAAAAATAATACCAAATCTTTACCTCAATCTGATGTTAAAAAATTAGATATGAGTAAAGCCAGAGCAAAAAAAATTAAACATTCTTATAAGGTGAATGATCCGGAAAATACTTTATTGTTAAAACTCAAAGATGGGGATGTCATCATTGAGATGTTTCCGGAAGATGCTCCGAATCATGTTGCACGATTAAAAGAATTGGTTCGTGCAGAATTTTATAACGGCTTAAAGTTCCATCGTGTTATTGACGGATTTATGGCCCAGACCGGATGCCCTTACGGAACGGGAACCGGCGGTTCTGGTAAAAAATTAAAGGCAGAATTCAATCGCAGACCACATAAAAGAGGAACTGTTTCCATGGCTCGTTCTATGATGCCAGACTCTGCCGACAGTCAATTTTTTATTTGTTTTGATGACTGCGATTGGCTGAACGGACAATACACGGTATGGGGTGAAGTTATTTCCGGTATGGAATTTGTTGATAAAATCAAACGTGGCAGCGGTGCTAATGGTATGGTTGATAACCCCGATGAAATCATCAGTATGAGCGTGATTGCTGATTTATAAAAAAAGAGCTCCAATTCGGAGCTCTTTTTTTTGCTTTAATCGCTACCTATTATAAAATAGAAGAAAATAAACAGCACCTTAAAAAGTGATTTACAAACAAAATAAAGTATGATAACATACCTATTAGGTT
>CAMOQT010000071.1 GCA_946623145.1 uncultured Azospirillum sp. | reverse complement strand
TTCAGCTTATTGCCTCAATGAATCCTTGTCGTTGCGGTAATTTAGGTATACCGGAGTTAATGTGCCCACGGGCTCCAAAATGTGCTATTGAGTATCAATCCAAACTTTCGGGACCGCTTTTAGACCGAATTGATATGCATATTGAAGTTCCAGCTGTCAGCCCTTGGAAATTAGGCGAAGGTCATACCGGCGAAACATCTGAAACTATCCGCCAACGTGTGATAAAAGCAAGAGAAGTACAAAAACAGAGATTTTTAAAGTTAGGAATAAAGGATTTATCCACAAACGCTGAGTTAAAAGGTCAAATTTTAGAAGATGTTGCTCAGCTCGAAAGTGACGCAAAAAAACTACTTATAACGTTCGCGGATAAGAACCATCTCTCTGCTCGAGCTTATCATCGCACTTTACGGTTAGCAAGAACGATTGCGGACTTGCAAAATACAACAAATATTCTTAAAATACACATTGCCGAAGCGTTATCATATCGAAGAACAACGCCGGAAACATAAGAAATACGGGAGCCCTATAAGTATGAAATCTTTTAAGAAAGCACCTTTAGCCGTTTTATCCGTCTTACTGGCAAGCAGTACGGCAATCAGTAGTTATGCAGCGTGCCCAACTTGCAATCAGTCTCAAACAACACAAACGACAGTAAAACGTAACATTTTTGCCGGCACTAATCCCCGTATAACTGCCCGTAGAGAGCTTTTTCCTTCATCTTCAGAAGTTCAAATCAGTCGTCCGGGTTTTCATGGTCCTATTTTTGGAAATGAAGATTGCAACAGTATTAATGGTCCATTATTTGGAGATGATACCTGCGTAACCCATAAATGCGGTGGTGCAATGTTTGGTCCGCAAACGTGTGCTAAGCCTGAAATTCCTTGTGAAAATTGCAAAAAAGAGCCTATTGCTCCGGCTCCACGTCAAGCATATATCCAAAATTACAAAACCATTCCTTCCGATACTATTTATGAACGGATTCACAAGTGCTCGGATTTAGCTCCATTTCAACTTGAATGGGTTGATTTCAGAATTCAAGACGGACAATCAGAAAGTTATTCTCGGAAATTAGGTAATTACCGATTCCGTTTATTTGGTTGTCGTCGTTTTTCTAAAAAAGCAATGTTGAATGAAGGTCGCATTATTCAAAAGAATATGCAATTTATCGATATCTTTGAAGACTTAGTTAAAGATTGCTACAACATTGTCAAAGTACCAAATGATTTATGTTTACGCGATCAGGATTACGAAGCACCTGAATATATTCTGACCGCAGAAATTACCGATTACTTTATGAATGTCTGCGACGGTTATGATTGGGACAACGCCCAAAAGAATGACAAACGTACCGGTTCTGCAGAAATGACGGTCACATGGCGTTTATTGGATCTCACCAAAACAAAAGTTTTATGGAAAGGTGAAACAACCGGTTATAGCGAGTTGGATGAAGGCAGTTACAATGGAGAAATTGATTTAATTGAAAGAGCCTTTGCTGATGCTTCATTAAACTTAAAAGGTTTACCTGAATTTGAAGCCCAACTTGCACAACGTGTCGATTCGGATACTCTTGAACAACAAAAAACAACATTATTGGCTATCGAACAAGCGATGGATCCTGTTAAATGTAAGGTTGAAGTTCCTCAAGCTTCTATTTGCCCGATTCAAACAATAGAGCCATCTGTTGGCGATAACATTACGGTTAACAGTTATGTTGATGGCGGAGAAATTATAACACAACAGCCTCAACAATGTCCTATGCAGGCAGAAATTATTGAATATGTTCAACAACCAATCGTTGAAGATGATAATATCCCATTAGAGGTAGGACAAAGCCAAATATTATATAATGAAAATGGCGGAAGCATTTGCTACGGATATAATAATGAAGATCAATTTACTGATCTTAATGCTTATACCATTGAAGGTGGCGGAAGTAGTACTGCTTATCCGTTGGAATCGGCAGGTGTTTGTGAAGCCACTTTAAATAACTTCCTTGAACCGGAAGAAAATGCTTGTGAAAATCCTTTATTCGGACAACCAAGTCAAGAATGTGATCCTTCATTAGTCAGCTTTATTAATGCCGACCAAGAATGCACCCAAAAACCTTTAGATAAGTGGCTTGCTAATCAAGAAGATCAACCTCAAATTTGCTTATTTGCAAATGAAGTATCAACCAATGGCGGTATCAGTAAAGATGATGGTTATTACATTCCTGAGGTAGAACAAGTTCCAGTTAAAGAAGAAATCAAAACACCTGGCGACTGGATGCCATATCCTGAAGAAACGGCACCAGCTGAACCTGATATAATAAAGGAAGAAATCGTTCCTCCTTGTCCTGACGATGTTACAGAACCTATTGTAGAAGAAGTTACTCAACCGGATGGAACTATCGTTAAGAAATCATCTTGCAAAGTTAAAGAAGAGATTCTTCCTCCTTGTCCTGACGATGTTACAGAACCTATTGTAGAAGAAGTTACTCAACCGGATGGAACTATCGTTAAGAAATCATCTTGCAAAGTTAAAGAAGAAATTATTCCTCAACCTCAAGTCCAACCGGAAATCGTCGAACAAGGAAATTACCGGACTTATGATCATTTCTGTATCGAAAATGTTGCACCATATCCTGATATGAGACCTGAAAATCTGTATCGTGTCCGTGCTTCAATGATGTCTGTCAGAAACGCTCAAAATAAAGAAAGTGCCGGTTTATTAATTGCGGACGATTTAATTTTGACTTCCGCCGATTTAGTTGATGAAAACAATAATAGATATGAGATAGAAACCATCAATGGCGTCAAAAATACAGCTAAAGTAACACGTATTAATGTTAAGAAAAACATCGCTTTACTCCAGACCGACCAAAAGATGTATTTCCGTCCGTTATCTCTTAATATGGAATTACCTCCTGTCGGACGTGGCGGGTTCATGTCATTAGGTTTACTAAATAATGCTGAAGGTGAAAATTATCTTGATGATAAAGGTGTTATTAAAGGATATCGTTTCTCTGACCAAATGGGAACAGAAATCATTACCGATACTTTCGTTCAAACCGTCAGCTCCGGTGGTACTTTAATTGATGAAAAGGGTGTTGTTACTGGTTTAGCATCTCGTAGTCAAAAATTTGATGATAAGGGAGACTTATTCTTACCGATTCAAGATGCTATCAATAGTGTTGGCTTAGAAGTTTGCGGTCAGGCAGAACCTTTCCATCAAGTTCCGATGGCTATTGTTAAACCTGTTTCAACAGCTATTGACAGCTATACAGGTTCTAAAGAGCCTAAAGTAATGAAGAATGGTAAACGCAAATAAAAAAACTCCCCGGCAATGGGGAGTTTTTTAATTAAATAACTTGCATTTAATTAAAAACTTACCTACATAGATATTATCATATAATAAATAAGGAATCATAATGACCACTATTTTATGTATCCGCAAAGGAAAAGAAGTGCTTATGGCTGGAGACGGCCAAGCCACATTAGGACAAGCTGTCATATTTAAATCAAAATCTGTAAAAGTACGCCGTATCGGAAATGGTAATATTATTGCTGGATTTGCCGGTGCCGCTGCAGATGGTATTACCCTGATTGAAAGATTAGAAGCCAAGTTAGAAAAACACGCTAACCAGCTCAAACGTGCCGCTGTTGAGTTAGCAAAAGACTGGCGTATGGATAAATACTTACGCCAACTTGAGGCATTCATGATTGTTGCAGACAAAGATGTTTCCTTAGTTATATCCGGTACGGGAGAAGTGATGGAACCGGATGATGGAATTATCGGCATCGGTAGTGGCGGAAATTATGCCATGGCAGCAGCAAAAGCACTCTATGATGTTAAAGATCTTTCTTTAGAAGAAATTGCTCAAAAAGCGATGAAAATTGCCGGAGATATTGATGTATATACGAATCATAATGTGATTATTGAAAAGGTTTAATAAAAAATGAGTACAACAAATTTTAGCCCGAGAGAAATCGTTTCCGAATTAGACAGATACATCATTGGTCAGGAAGAAGCAAAAAAAGCTGTTGCCGTTGCTTTGCGTAATCGCTGGAGAAGGATGCAATTATCCGACCATCTCAAGGAAGAAATCGTCCCAAAAAATATTTTAATGGTTGGACCAACCGGTGTCGGTAAAACAGAAATTTCAAGACGTTTGGCAAAATTGGCCAAAGCTCCCTTTATTAAAGTAGAAGCCACAAAATTTACTGAAATTGGATATGTAGGAAGAGATGTTGAATCTATTATCAGAGATTTACTTGAAATAGCTATTAACAGCACTAAAAAAGAAATGAGTAAAAATGTTCGCGCTAAAGCTGAAGTTGCCGCAGAAGAAAGAGTCTTAGAAGCTTTAGTCGGTCTGGAAGCCTCTGATGAAACAAAACAAAAATTCCGCAAATTATTACGTGAAAATGAATTAAACGATAAAGAAATTGAAATCAGCATTTTGGATAACGGCAACACCTCAATGCCGACTATAGATATTCCCGGAATGCCTGGAGCACAAATGGGAATGATTAGTCTCGGAGATTTAATCGGCAAACCATTCGGTGATAAATATAAAACAAAAAAAATGACTGTCGGTGATGCTTATCAAGTTTTAATGGATGAAGAATGTGATAAATTACTTGATAACGATGCTATCACCCAAAATGCCATTAAGGCTGTTGAAAATGATGGTATTGTCTTTATTGATGAAATCGATAAGATTACCGGAAAAGATGAACGTCGCGGTGGTGATGTTTCCAGAGAAGGTGTCCAAAGAGATTTATTACCATTAATTGAAGGAACAACCGTTAATACAAAATACGGAAGTGTCAAAACAGATCATATTTTATTCATCTGTTCCGGAGCTTTCCATTTAGCCAAACCTTCAGATTTATTACCTGAATTACAAGGAAGACTGCCTATTCGCGTTGAATTGAAAGCTTTAACTCATGATGATTTTGTTCGCATTTTAACTGAACCGGAAGCTAATCTGATTCAACAATATGTCGCCCTGCTCGGTACCGAAAACTTCAAATTGAGTTTTTCCGATGCTGCAATTGATAGAATTGCCGATGTTGCCGTTCAAATCAATGAAAATGTCGAAAACATTGGTGCTCGTCGCTTACATACTGTATTAGAGATTCTGTTGGAAGATATCAGCTACACAGCTTCTGAACGCAATGGTGAAGAATTGGAAATTACCCCGGAAATGGTTTCTGAAAAATTAGAAAAATACACTCAAAGCAACGATCTATCGAAATTTATTCTATAGTTTTTTTGTCAAAAATTGCCGAAAAAGCTTGCTTTAATATCTTTTATAGTATATAATTAGATAAAGTAGAATAAGGAATAAAACCATGAGTGACATCATTTGCAAAGAAGGCTTAAATTTCATCCAAAAAAATTTCATTGATTTTCCTGAAATTTCTGATGAAAGATTAATAACGCTGGCTGCGATAGCTATTGGTGTAAAAAAATCCAATACTCTATCTTCCGAAACTCAAAAATTTATTTCTCAAATGAATACTGAACAATTAAAGAGGATGGCTAATGACATTGTCATAGATAAAGCCATGTCTATGATTGAAAATCCGGAAACAATGAATTTGGGTATGTTGGCAATGACTACCCTCGATAATGAAGATAATATTATTGGAAAAGAAGCATCCGGACAATCACGCATTGAAACAGTAGCACAAAACACCGAACATAACGCAATTGATAACCCCATTATACCACAAGCCTTTGAAGAATATACAAGACATTTTATTCAAGCACAAACAGAAGCTCATGCATATTACGGAAATTCAATTGATACTAATTTTAACAACAGAAAAGATAAGAAAGATATTTCAGACATTATTGATAGCCAACCGCTTGATGTCATTGCTTTAGGTTTAGTATCAGAAAAAAATATAGAAAAAGGAATGCCAGCCAAAATCTATAATGCCGAAGACTTAAAAATAAAACTCAATTTACCGGAGATTAAAGAATTATCCGCAAAA
>CAMOQT010000070.1 GCA_946623145.1 uncultured Azospirillum sp. | reverse complement strand
AGAATTTCTGTGGATTAGTGCCTTAAAATTAAAAAAAAACTTGGTTAATTTTAAAAATATGTTAATCTCAGGACAATTAAAGGGGTGACGAAATCTCATGATATCTGCGTTATTTTCAAATATTTTAGTTCTGTGTGGGTTAGCTGTTATCGCAGCTATTTTATTATATATAACCTCCCAAAAATTTAAAATGGAAAAATCGCCGATAGAAGAAGCCATTTATAATGCTTTGCCTCATGCAAATTGTGGGGCTTGCGGAAAGGCCGGATGCCAAGATTTTGCTTCAGCCTGTTATAAAGCCGATCAGGAAGAGTTTGAAACATTAAAATGCCCTGTCGGCGGAAGTAATGTTATGGCTAAAATTGCAGACATCAAAGGTATGAAAGCAGGAACAATGCAAAGAACTTGCGCCGTTTTGAGATGTAACGGAACATGCAAAAATGCTCCCGATAAAATGGAATATACAGGATTAAAAAGTTGTCGTGTAGCTAATACGGTTATGTCCGGCCGCAGTGGATGTCCCAATGGCTGTCTTCGCTTTGGAGATTGTGTTAAAGTTTGCCAATTTGGAGCTTTAAGCCTAAATAAGGAAACCGGAATTCCGATTATTGACTATACAAAATGTACATCTTGCGGTAAATGTGTTCAAAGATGTCCTCGCGGTTTGTTTGAAATCCGCCCGATTGAAGAAGGAAAACAAGTTTATGTTGCCTGTCGTAATCAACAAAAGGGAGCTGTTGCTCGTAAAAATTGCACGGCAGCATGTATTGCATGCGGTAAATGCGCTAAGATAAATCCGTTAATTGTTGTTGAAAACAATTTGGCATATATTCCAACGACTGTTTCAGCTGTTGCTGATGGTGAAAAATTGGCGGCAGAATGTCCCGTAAAAGCGATACAATATCGCCAAAATATGCAGGAGAATAAACATGAAAACTAAGACTTTTGCATTAGGTGGTATTCATCTTAATAAACATAAAATTTCTGCCAGAATAGGAATTGAGGAACTGGATTTACCTGATGTTGTTTATATTCCGGTAAAACAGCATATCGGCGCACCGGCAAAAATAGTTGTTAAGTCTGGAGATAAGGTAAAAGTCGGCACTTTATTGGCGGAAGCAGATGGCAAAGTTTCAGCTCGAGTTGTTTCTTCAATTTCAGGAGAAGTCTGTAAAATTGAAGAGATAAATAACGGACAAGGATATTTAGAAACTGTTATCACCATTAAAAGAGAAGGTGATGAGTTTGAAGACAATATGGATATGTCTGATAAGATTATAAGTGAAATATCAGATAATAGAGATGAATTGTTGGAAGCTATAAAAAATGCCGGCATTGTCGGTATGGGGGGAGCTGGATTCCCGACTCCGATTAAATCAGAAATACCTGAAGGCAAAAAAGCGGATACCCTCATTATTAACGGTATTGAATGTGAACCTTATTTAACGGCAGACTGTCGTTTGATGGAAGAAAAATCCGAGCAAATTGTTATTGGAGCGCGCATTTTAAATAAGATTTTAGGAATTCAAAATGCGATTATTGCTATTGATGAAAATAAGCGCCGCTCTATTGCAAGATTGCGACATATTACCAAAGAATATGTCGGTGTTAATGTCCAACCTTGCAAGAGTATTTATCCTCAAGGTGGTGAAAAACAGTTAATTAATGCCATTACCGGTAGAGAAGTTCCTTCAGGAAAATTACCGATAGATGTTAATTGTGTCGTTCAAAATGTTGCAACGGTTTATGCCGTTTATGAAGCTGTTCAAAAACATATTCCTTTGTTTCGCCGCGTATTGACAGTCAGTGGTAATATTGATTGGAATCCTTGTAATTATTTGGTGAGAATTGGTACGCCGATTTCCTTTATTTTAGAAAAGAACAAAATTCAGATGGATAAAGTCGGAAAAGTTCTTATCGGCGGACCGATGATGGGGCAGGCTATTTCATCTTTGGATGCCCCTGTAACTAAAACAACATCAGGTATAACCGTTTTTTCTGAACAAACTTCACGTAAACCGGAAACAACAGCTTGTATTCGTTGCGGTAAATGCGTTGATTCTTGCCCAATGGGATTAATGCCGTTGAATATCCGTCAAGCAGTTGAAAATAACGATCTGAATGAAATGAAAAAATTACATATTCAGGATTGTATTTTATGTGGGTGCTGTTCTTATATTTGTCCCGCAAAAATTCCATTATTGGATTATTGTAAAATCGGTAAATATGAATTAACCAAGCAGTCTAAAAAGGCTTAAAAATAATGTATAAAATATCGACATCTCCACATATTAATTCAAAAGAAACAACGCATAAAATCATGCGGGATGTTATCGTGGCCTTATCTCCGGCAATAATGGCAGCCCTAATTATGTTTGGATTTAAAGCGCTATTAGTTTTAGTGACATCTGTTTGTGCTTGTTTAATTTTTGAATATTTTATGAGTAAAAGTTTAGGCCTTGGGAATACAGCATCTGATTTATCCGCAGTTGTTACCGGAATTTTATTGGCCTTAAATTTGCCGGCAACGATGCCGTTATGGATGGTTATTATCGGAGCCTTTATGGCTATCGGTGTTGCTAAAATGGCTTTTGGCGGGATTGGTAAAAATATTTTCAATCCGGCATTGGTTGGCAGAGTTTTCTTATTTATTTCATTTCCGGTACAAATGACAACCTGGGTAAAGCCACATGTCTTAGACTTTTTTAATGTGGATGCGACAACCTCGGCAACGCCATTAAATGTTTTAAAACATATAACCGAAAATGATATATTTTCTCCGGAATATATGAATCTATTTCTTGGAAATATCGGTGGTAGTATGGGCGAAACATCAGCTTTAGCAATTTTATTAGGATTATTCTGGTTGCTTAAAGAAAAGATTATAAGCTGGCATATCCCTGTTTATTATATCGGTAGTTTTTTGTTGTGTATGTTGATAACGCAATTAATAACGGGAAATGTTCGTTTTGATGTTTTATCTCATCTTTTATCAGGTGGCTTATTGCTGGGTGCAGTATTTATGGCTACGGATTATACAACTTCACCGATGACGAAAAATGGAAAAATTATTTTTGCTATAGGTTGCGGAATTTTAACGTATGTGATCAGAGTTTTCGGAGCATATCCTGAAGGTGTTTCCTTTGCAATTTTAATTATGAACGCATTTGTTCCGCTTATAGATAAGTATAATATTCAATACGTCTATGGAACAAGGAGAAAATAGATGGCTAAGAAAAGTTCTTCTGTATATAGAATTATAAAAATTATGTTGGTTGTTGCTCTTATCTCAGCTACATTATTAGCTGTTTGTCACAAAGTAACGGAAAAACCGATTAAACAGGCTCAAGATAACTTGATTGCGGAAGGTATTAATCAGGTTATTACCTCAGAGTTTAATAACAATCCTTTTGAGGAAAAAATAAATATTCGCCACGATAAGGAACTTTTCACTTTATATCCGGCCCGTAAAGATGGTTATATTACATCGATTGTTATGAAAAGTCATAGCAATAAAGGATTTGGTGGTAGACTAGATGTCATTGTCGGATTTTTACTTGATGGAACAGTAAGTGGTTTTCAGGTTGTTAAACATCAAGAGACACCGGGACTTGGTTCTAAAGTAAATGAGCCGACTTTCAAAAAAGGTGTTATCGGGAAAAGTCCGGCAAATGAAAACTTTAAGGTAAGACAAGATGGCGGCGAGATTGATGCAATTACCGGCGCAACGATTACATCAAGAGCATTGATTGATGCTATTCAAAAAGCATATCGCGGCTATCTGAAATTTAATGCAGGAAGTGAAAATGAGTAACACAAGTTGGCAAAATCTGACAAGAGGTATCCTCAGAGAAAATCCGATATTTGTTATGATGCTGGGAATGTGTCCGACTTTGGGCGTGACAACATCAGCAATGAATGGTCTGGGAATGGGGCTGGCAACATTATTTGTTTTGATATTATCAAATACACTTATTTCTTCAGTAAAAAATTTTATCCCTGAGACAGTCAGAATTCCATGTTATATTGTGATTATTGCTTCTTGTGTGACAATTATTGATATGTTGATGGCAGCCTATACGCCTGTTATTTACGGAGCTTTAGGACTATATATTCCGTTAATCGTCGTTAATTGTATTATTTTAGGTCGCGCAGAATCTTTTGCGGCACATAATACCGTCGGACAATCAATACTGGATGCGATCGGTATGGGGCTTGGTTTCACGCTGAGCTTAACAATATTAGGATTAGTTCGTGAAATGTTGGGTGCATATTCTGCTTTCGGATATTCATTTGCTTCAGAAACAGCAGAACCGTTATTGTTATTTATTATGCCACCGGGAGCATTTTTAGCTCTGGCCGGATTAATGTTGATTTTTAATAAGTTGAAAGGGCAGAAATAATGAGTTACATAATGATTTTTATCGCTGCCATTTTTGTAAACAATATTATATTGTCGCAATTCTTGGGCATATGTCCGTTTTTAGGGGTTTCTAAAAAGATTTCGACAGCTATCGGCATGGGATGTGCCGTAATGTTTGTGATGACGCTTTCTGCGATTGTCACGCATCTAGTTTATTATCAATTACTTGTGCCCTTTAATTTAATGTATATGCAAACTGTTGCTTTTATTTTAGTGATTGCAGCATTAGTGCAAATGGTTGAAATTATTTTGAAGAAAACAGCGCCAATATTATATCAGGCTTTAGGAATCTTTTTACCATTGATTACAACTAACTGCGCGGTTTTAGGTGTGGCTATTTTAGCAATTCAAAAAGATTACGGTTTATTATCGGCGGTTTGTTTTAATCTGGCAAATGCTCTTGGTTTTACTTTGGCTATTGTTTTATTTGCAGGTATACGGGAAAGATTGGACAGAGCAGGGGTTCCGGAAGCGTTAAAAGGCGCACCGATTGCCTTAATCACTGCCGGCTTATTGTCAATGGCATTCATCGGCTTTTCCGGTGTAGGAAATTAGAAAAAATAAGCAATAAAAAAAAGAGGGCATAGACCCTCTTTTTTTATAGAAAACATTGTTATTAAATAGCTTGCTTAACAGCTTCAATCGCATCTTGTATTTTAGCCCCATTCGGTCCGCCGGCTTGTGCCATATCAGGACGTCCGCCGCCCCCTTGTCCGCCAAGAGCTTGAGAAGCTACTTTAACCAAATCAATCGCTGAGTACTTATCTGTTAAGTCTTTGGTAACACCAACAACAACCGAAGCTTTACCTTCATCATTAGATGTTGCCAAAACGACAATACCGGAACCAATGGTCGCATTAATTTCATCAATGAATGATTTCAATTCTTTCGGATGAACATTCGGAATAGCGCGTCCAATAAATTTAATTCCATTAACCGTTTCGATTTTATCTTGATTATCGGCGGCTTTGTTGGCTACAAAGTTCTTTTTAACTTCTAACAATTGAGTTTCAAGTTTTTTCTTTTCATCCAATAAGAGCTTAATGCGGTTTTCCAAATCGTTCGGACTTGTTTTTAACAAAGAGCTTGCGGCGTGCAATTTGTCTTCAATATCTTGAACAAATTTCTCAGCACCGATACCTGTCACACATTCAATACGACGAACACCGGCAGCAACTGCAGATTCAGAAACAATATTAAAGTATCCGATATCACCGGTTGAACAAACATGCGTTCCGCCGCATAATTCACGAGAAAAACATTGTTTATCATCACCCATTGTGACTACACGAACAATTTCACCGTATTTTTCACCAAACAGAGCTGTTGCACCTTCTTTGATAGCTTCTTCCGGTGTCATCAAAACGGTTGTAACAGGATAATTCTTACGAATAGCCTGGTTGACAATATTTTCAACCTGGCGCAATTGCTCCGCGGTAATTTGTTTCGGGTGAGAAATATCAAAACGCATTCTATCCGGACCGACAGAAGAACCTTTTTGCGCGACATGATCACCTAAAACATCGCGTAAAGCACGATGAGCTAAGTGTGTTACCGAGTGGTTAGCACAAATTGCTTTACGATTTTCTTCTGCAACGATAAAGGTGAGGGTATC
>CAMOQT010000069.1 GCA_946623145.1 uncultured Azospirillum sp. | reverse complement strand
TCCGACGCTGTCTGCGTATCCTTTTTCTTCTTCTCTTATATACTTGTCTTATAACTACCGACGTTTAGGGCTCACCAAAAGACCAGCACCCTGTCGGTGATGTGGTTTATATTGCATCCTTCTATTAATGTCAACAAGAATCTTTAAAAAAAATTATTTTTTTTATATTTTTAATTTAAACAAATATTTACGGGGAAAAAATCTTGCTTAAAAAATTTTTAACCATATTCATCGTACACTTATTATAGTGTTGTCTCAGAAAAATACAATAAGGTTGTTTTTATGTTTATTTTCAAAAGGTTAGTTGTAGTACTTGTTTTATTTTTATCCGCCTGTTCCGGAGGTAAACTCGTTTTAAAAGGAACAGATGGCTCTGTCATTCCACCTGCTTTTGCAAGTTTCAGCGGAATACCAATTCCCGAACCAGCATTTATTAATTTGGAAGAGACTCGGGCTTTAGGTTATGGAGATAATTGGAGCGGTACTCTTGTCTTTACTAGTCCTTTTCCGACTCACGAAATTTTTGATTTTTACATTGCCGAAATGCCAAAATTCGGATGGTCCGATGTGGCGACAGTCAGGGCTCGTATCAGTCATTTAACTTATATAAAAGATAAGAAAGCAATGCAAATCCTTATTGAAAAAAACAGCGACTCCGAGTCGTATGTCACAATCACTTCAATTCCTAACAATACGGGTATTTCAGATATTAAATAGGAGCATTCAATGAAAAAAAAGAATAAATGTTTTGAATTTTTTACACTCGGCGGCTCCCAACGTTGGGAAGATGTTTTTTTCTACCAAAAATGGCGGATTCAGCGCAATTATAAAACAAAAGAATATCGTTTGTTAGATAACTGGGATATTCGCCGTGCGACCGGATCTTTTGATGATTGCTATAAAGTTTTTTTGAAAGTAATTGAAATTTACCAACTTTCTCGGCAACGCGGGCACATGGTTATTATGCTTCCGGGAATTGCTCAAAGTAAAAATATTTTTAAACCATTATGGCGGGAAATTACAAAATATAATTATCTGGCAGCAGCCCTTAATTATCCTTCTACTTACAAAAGGGTTGATTCGCACGTCAGACAACTTGATTTTTTCCTTAACCACTTAGAGGATGTTAGTGAAATTTCCTTTATTACATATGGAAGCGGTTGTCTTATTTTGCGTAAGCTTTTATTTTTTGATGCAGAATGGAAGAAGAAAATCAAGATTCGTAAAATTATAGAAATTAATCCAAACAGTAAGGGTAGTAATTTCTGGAAAAATATATCTAAATATAAATGGGCACAAAAGCTTTTCGGGCCAATTTTGACTGATTTAACACCTAACGGAGTTCAAAAAATACCTGAATATAATAAGAAGTATAAAGTCGGAATTATTTCTTGCAAAACGATTCTGATGCAAATTGGGGAGTATTTTCCAGAAAAAATTAAAAAATACCTGCCTTTTTATGAAGATTTTATGCATGGAAATATAAAAAATGTTGTTAAAATAAAAAGTTCTTGTCTCCGGTCGCTTCAAACACCTGATGTTGCATCGAAATGCATCAGTTTTCTGAACAAAGGAGAGTTTTAAAAAAACAAAAAAGCGCGGAAATTTCCGCGCTTTTTTAGTACTTTTCTTGGCTGACGATGAGATCTTCTATTTTATATGTGTTGAACTTCTTTTGTTCATACCCAAACATATAAAATTCCTCTGTTTCAGGACTGCCGCAATCATAGATGTACAGGAATTTAAAGCCTGGGCTTCCTACTTTATTTACTGATACAGCAACCGGTTCCCAGACTCCGGGGTAAAGAACGGATTCTGTTGCTGATATTAAAGCTTTATCCTTTTTGTAGCTCATATGAGCAAAGTCATAAAACCAGCTCTTACCGTCTTTATTGACCTCTACACCTTTTTCGTAGCAGGTAACAATCACCTCACCTATGAAAATATCTCGGGGAGCGTATGCCTTCCAGACAGTCCGAGAAAGTTTCCTACCAAAACCTGCGGTGCTTTTGGGCTTGGATACTTTCTTGACGTATTCATCCCGTTGCATCGCCTTGTAGATCTTTTTTTCTCCATAGTTATTGAAGATAAAGGTGTCTACCTCAACTTCACGATCTCCAATCTTGATTTTGGTTTTTCCGCCGTCATCAAATACACCTGCGAGAGCATTTTCAGCTTTTTTTCCACTTGTGCCAGAACAAGCACACACGGCAGTGGCCATGACCAAACCTGCCATTAAAATTAATCTTTTCATAATTATAGTGTTAAAAATATGTTTATTGGGCTTTTCTATAGCATAGTTTGTTAATTTTGTCCAGTTTTTATTTAAGAAATATTTTAACTCAAAATAACAATAACAAAAATTTGAAGATCCCTTGGCGTTTTCTTGCGAAAACGAGGGATGACTGTTTATTGTTTAAAAAAGGGCCTCTTGGTAACAAAAAAAACTTCTGTAACAAAAAAATCAAAAAACTGTAACACTTCTTTCATAAATTATATGTTATAATCTATTTAGCGCTAAAAGTTTTTAATGAGGAAAAATGAAAAGTCTCGTCGTAAATATTGCCATTATTATTATCGCCCTTGTGGTCTATTACTTTGATATTCTTGACATATTTACTTCGAAATACATCGGTTGGGTGCTCGGCTTTATCATTTTTCTACTGTTTGGGGCAGCATTAAAAATACTGGGAAATCCCTTTGCCAAGGACGACGACGATGACTAAGACTAAGATTTTTACACTTTCCATAATGACTTTACTGGGGGGATTCGTCTTATCTACCCCATTTGATGCCTTGGCAATAGACATACCTGCCTATACGCCTCCTGATCCTGTTGCAGTTGGAGATACCACAACAGGTGTTGCTTTGAGAAGTGCATATGATCCCAACGTTAGAGAAGCTATCAAAATTAAACAATCAGCTGATATAGCTGCAAGTAATGCATCGTCTAAAGAAGAGCAAACTCAAATTTATGAAGGTGCACGAGAAGCTATAAATAACTTACCTTTTTATAATGAAAAACAGCTTTTTGATGAGAACGTAAGAGAAGATGTTCAAAAATTTATTGATGAGCGCTTAGTTTTAGTTGGACAAGATGGAAAAATAGTTAAAAAGAATCAAGCTGTTACAAAAAATATTGAGGAGAAAGAACAGGAAGTTAACGAGCTTGCAAAACAATATACAGATGCTTTAGATAAAGCAACCAAGGGGTGTTCATCGACTCAAAGTTGGTTTGCCTCTCTGTTTCCTGACAAAACAAAAGTTCTTCATACTATCTTAGGTAAATCATATAGCTGGAGTTACCATGTTGAAGAAATTTTATCAGGCCTTTCTTGTGATTCGACACCGGAAAGATTAGCGGCAATAAAAGAGGCTAAAGACCTTGGTGTACAATTGGATAATGTACGAGATCAGTATCAATATCTGGAAAAATTGGGCGATCATCGTGGCTATGTTTACAGTTATTACTTCTGTCCTAAATATAAACCCGATGGAAAAACTTGTGATGGTGATTTAGCTCACTTTGACTTTATTATTAATGAAGATGACGGAACTTTAAGATCTATTACGGGTACTTCTCAAGGGTGTGTTCCTTTACCTTTTAAAATTTATGAAGCAAAGTCTTGTTTAATTTGTCCGCTTATGGATATTATATATAAAGCTATTCAAACTGCATCCACAAGTTCATTCAATAAATTAGGAAAACCTTTATCTACCTTAGTGTTAATCGGTTTATCCATTTGGATTGCATTTATGGTCTTGCAAAATGTCAGCTCTATGACTAAGCAAGATGCTCCGAAGTTTTTAACTGATTTATTTAAGAATTCATTTAAGGTAATCATTATCTATTTCTTATTGAGAGATTCTAAAATCGTTTATGGTATAATTATCGGTCCTATCTTAAAAGCAGGATTCGAATTAGGTACCAGTTTCTTGAGTGTAAAACTCAGCAGTATAGAAGGATGCTCTTCAAATTTACTTACTATAGGTTCAGGTGGTGCTGCCGGTGTTTTACCGCAATATATTTACGCCAATATTAACTGTTTTATCCGTGCGGTTCAATTTGAATTAGCAACATCTCAGGCTATCGGCTCTTCTTTAATGTGTGTTTCTATGCATCAAGCCAAAGGTAACTTGAGTGCAATTGCTAAAGTCTTGCCTGATTTCACGATGATGTTTACCGGCGGTTTAATTTATATCATCTCCTTTATTATGATGTTGGGATTTGGTTTCTACTTAATTGATGCAACAGTTCAGCTGGGTATTTTCGGTACAGTATTACCATTCCTGCTGTTATGCTGGCCGTTCGAAAAAACCAATAAAGATTACTTCCAAACAGGTGTTAAGGTCTTTATGAATAGTTGGTTTATCTATGTCTTCATGGGAATTGTGGTTAACATCTGTATGAATCTTATCGGCCAAAGCTTGACCGGAGGTAAAGGCGGATTTAGTGACATTCAAGCTGCCATCAATGGTAATGATGTAAGAGAATTGCAAAAATTACTTGATATCGGCTACTCAGGATTTTTAATCTTAGTTGCATGCTGTGTTATGTCAATTAAACTCATGCAAAAAGTTGAAGATTTGGCAGGTAAATTCTCAGGTGGCTTTAACTTAGGTATCGGTGCAAAAGTCGGTGGCTTAGCTACCAGTGGCGCAACCGGTGGTTCAAAAGCTCTTGCCGGATTTGCAGTAAATCGTGCAAAAGGTATTGCAAATGCTAAAGTATGGGGTAAAGAGGGCTCCGAAAAGAGTATTGCTGACATGTGGCGCTCAGGTAAACATGCTGCAGGTCGATCAATCGCTCGCGGTATTCAAAATAGAGGTAAAGATCTTGGACGCTTCCTCGGCGGTTTAGGAGGCCATAGAAATTAATTAACCGGTAACGTGACTAAAGAGAACGACGATGAAACAAAAAATTGACATATCTAAAATCTTCAAAGCGTTACTGGCTGTATGCTGTGTTTTGTTTATGCTGACAGCTTGTAGCGGTAATGAAAAAAGTCAAAGCTATGCTCAAGGTCCGGTTGAGACTGCAAGCGGTGACGGATCTTCTTTAGCTGCCGGCGTTAATGCCAAACGTAGTGACGGACAATGTTGGCAAACTGAAGTCGTTGATGTCCTCTATAATATTATGGGCAAAGTTGCACTGGAAACTTATCGTAAAATGACAGGTGGTGCTCTTGCTCTCTCATTAGTCGGTTTTGCTATTTGGATGTCTTGGCGTTTACTCAAACAACTCGGTTCTTTCAAAGAGGAAACGATGGGAGAAGTCTGGACCGAAATAGCGAAGATGTTCTTCCTATGTCTTATCTGCGGTCTTATTGCCTCACGGGTTAACTTATTGACCTTTGTTTTAGGTGACTTTATCTTCCCGATTTACAATGCTTTTCTTGAATTTGCCGGAGAAATTCTGACGACTGCTGTTCCTAAAGAAGCCGCAAAAGAGATTACTATTTTGAGTGCTCCGGTTAAAATTGATACTCAATTCACATGCGCCGTTGATGAGGTTGTTAAATTAACGGCTGATGCTCAAGGTTTTCCTGACAGCCCGAAACAAATGATGGATTGTATGATCTGTGCAATTGATAACGCTTTATCTTTTGGTATGACCTTAGCTTTTGAAACTTTACGCGGAAAAGGATTTACCGGATGGTGTGTCGGTTTCTTCGTCTTGGCATGCTTCCTGTTCGTCAAACTCGGGTTTGTATTCTATCTGGTTGACACTATTTTCAGATTTACAATCATGGTTATTATGTTGCCGATTATGATTTTGGGATATCCTTTCCCGAAGACAAAAGGTTTGCTCTCTCAAGGTGTTACAACTATGGTTAATTCGGCAGCATTCATGATGTTCTTTGCCTTAGTTCTTACCATGTGCGTTCAGGCCATAGCGACAATTTTACAAAAATTCTCAAAAGTTCTGGACGGGCAGCATGCGCTTGAAGATCTCAGCGTTCCGTTTATTTGCATGATGTTAATCGCTTTCTTAGTCATTTCAAGTATTAAGATTGCCGGAAAATTATGTAACAGTCTTGTTGGTGGTGGTGATGTTTCTAACTCAAAATTCCAAAAGAGTGCAAAAGCTTTGATCGTCGGTGCTGCAAAATGGGTATTATC
>CAMOQT010000068.1 GCA_946623145.1 uncultured Azospirillum sp. | reverse complement strand
AGCCATGCGAAATTTGGACTCGTGTAATGGGATATCATCGACCGGTTTCTGAATTCAACAAAGGTAAAAAATCTGAATTCTATTCACGCGTTTGCTTTTGTGAAAGCAAAGCAGTAGCTCATCACGAACCAAGCGTTATGCCTTGTGGTTGTGCCGCTGAGTAATAGAGGGTAAAATTCGAATGACAATAAAAATAGGCGGGGCTGAAAGATTCAGCCTCGTTGATTTTCCCGGAAAGGTCGCCGCCGTTTTATTTTTACAAGGGTGTCCGTGGCGGTGTCCTTTTTGCTATAACACCCATCTACAAGACATCAGTGCTGAAGAAAGCATAGATGAAGAAGCATTTTTTGCTTTTTTAGAAAAAAGGAAAGGTAAGCTTGATGCCGTTGTATTTAGTGGGGGAGAGCCTTTAGTTCAGAATGGACTGTATGAAGCAATGCAGAAAGCAAAAAGCATGGGTTATACGATAGGTCTGCATACCGGTGGATTTAATCCGCAGGCGCTTGCCAAAGTATTACCTCTTGTTGATTGGGTCGGGTTTGATATTAAGGCGCCGTTTGATGAAAAACATTATCAACGTGCGATCGGTTCTCAAACCCCGCTCAATAACATCTTAGAAAGTTTAGATATGCTAATAGAAAAAGGTATTCCTTTTGAAACACGGACAACTTGCGATCCTCGTTTATTGACGGTTGAAGATATCTACACAATCGCAAAACAATTAAAAGCAAAAGGAATCGATAACTATCATTTGCAAAAATATCGTCCTATTCCAAGTGATAAGGAAAGCACGGAAACCATGTGTAACAGCTTTTTTGCAGATAAAGAATTAGTCAATCATCTCAAAGAAACATTTAAGGTATTTGATACCAGAATGTAATTAAAACGCGTTATTTTATAATTGCCAACGTTAATAACAATCCAAGTCCTAAAGGAGCGATAAAACGTAAAGTAATTAAAAAATAACGCGTAGTTTTATTTGTTACGGCAGCACTATGGCGAATATTGTGAATAATAGGTTTCATTGCTTTATACCCGATAAATAATGCCATTGTGAAAGAAACAATTGTTGCCGAGAATGTTGATGCTAACCAATCAAATAAAGTAAAAATATCACGTCCGAGGATTTTAATATCCCATGCGCCGGAAAAAGAAGATGCAACGGCAGAGAAACCGAAAAAACTGATTAACATGACGCATAAAGCAGCCCTAAAGCGAGAAAAATTAAACTTATCAATAAATAAATTTGTGAGCATTTCAAAAATAGAAATAGTTGAGGTAATTGTTGCTAACAATAAAAGTAAATAGAAAGCCAACGACCAAAAATAACCGCCGGTCATTTTCTGAAAGATTAATGGTAAGCTGATAAAGGTTAATCCTGGCCCCGTTTGTGTAGAAATACCGGCAGCAAAAATGGCGGGAATAATAATTGAAGCACTTAACAAAGCCGCGAGAGTGTCAAAAACTTCTATATGATGAACAGCTTTAAATAAATTTTCTTTAGCAGAAAAATAAGAACCGTAAACAAGTAAAACACCAAACCCTAAAGACAAAGAAATAAAAGCCTGACCGAGAGCAGCAGTAATGGTTTCAAACAAAGTCATCCAGCGAAAACCATCTTCAGTAAAACCTAAATAATGTTTATCTAAATGCAATAAAAATTGAATACCTTTTTCAGCACCGTCCAATGTTATAGAACGAAGAGTTAGAAGGATAAAAATTAAAAACAGAACAGGCATTAAATAAAGACTGGTTTTTTCAATTCCTTTTTTAACACCACAAAGGATAATAAATGCTGTCACAAACAGAAAAATAAGACCGCAAGCATATTGAACAGAAAAGCTTTGTGTTAAACTCTGAAATTCAACAGGTAAATTTTCCGGTGTGATAAAGAATAATTTACCACTCAATGCTTCTAAAAAATAATATAAAACCCAGCTGGCAACTAAAAAATAAAAAGACAGACACATGATGACACCTGCAACAGCACACCATCCACCAAAAAAAGACCACAAACCGAGATGTTTCATTCCGATTTTTGAGCCGATAACTTTGAATGCATCAACGCAGTTACTTTTTGAGGTACGACCGATGGCAATTTCAGAAACCATCAACGGATTACAAATAAAAATCAAAATCAGTAAATAGACCAAAATGAAACTCAATCCGCCGTATTGTCCGCAAAGATACGGGAAACGCCATATGTTTCCTAAACCAATAGCCGAACCGGCAGCGGCCAAGATGAATCCCCATTTTGAACTGAAATTTTCTTTTTTCATATTAATCTCTTTGTTTAAGTCGTTTTTTATTATTTTTGTTGCCGCAAATACTTGAAATTTGCAAATACAATTTACGGATTTTATATTTTAAAGTATTAAAGGCATAATAAATTTTTGCAGAGAAGGTCAGATTATATTTTTGCAAAACTTCTGATACGGCGACCGCATCTCCTTTCCAGCCAAATTTTTCATCATTATAAAGCTCACAGATATGAATTTGAGGTGTTATATCGTATTCTGTTTTTTGATGCGGTTCATCATATAAATAAAAGAGTTGGAGCTCAAAATTTTTCTGCGGATATAATTCTTGTAAAGACAGAAATTCGGTAATAAGACGTTGCGAATCAAAAAGGGCGTTTTCAAACATAAAATCATCATCTGTTTTTTGTTTGTGCGGGCGAATTTTAACCATTCTGACCCATAAAACTTTTTGGGCGCGGTTAAGATGAAAAAACATTCTGTTAATCCGTCTTTGATATTTATTAAAATTCTGCTCGTAAGCTTGATCAAAATCATTTCCAACCATAAAATCGTGCCAAAATTCCGTTTTATTGGTTATATCACGATAAACGTCAGCATCACCGTTATTTTTTAAAAATACCAAATTTTCTTTTTTCATAAAATCAGTAAAGTGTGTTGCTATAAAATGGATAATCGTCTGAAAGTCTGTTACCCAAACCCAATCGAAGGGTAAAGATTCGCGCTGACGCTTAATTTCTCTTAGGTTATAAGCGACCATACAAGTAGCACCGATAGGAA
This sequence comes from uncultured Azospirillum sp., assembly GCA_946623145.1. Taxonomy (GTDB): domain Bacteria; phylum Pseudomonadota; class Alphaproteobacteria; order RF32; family CAG-239; genus Scatocola. The sequence goes on along the minus strand of CAMOQT010000068.1, from coordinate 3,117 downwards.
CAATAAAATCAAATTTTTTCTGTTGTGACATTTAAGGTTATTCCTCTAACACGTTGTTATCGTGTAACATGTTTTTTTTACCTTGTCAAAAACAATATTTTGTTGATTTATGTAACCAAATCTTAACCTTGATATGGTGCAATATAAACATTGTATAAACTGTTAAAGTTAAGGCAGAGAAATGAATCTCTTTTCAAATTTACCGGCTAAATTTAGAAATTTCATGTGGCAAATTGCTATAGTTTTTGTCGGTGTATATTTTGGCTTTTATACAGTTAACGGAGACCGCGGTCTGCTACATTATTTATATTTGTCACGTGAAATCGATTACGCACAACAAATTGCGGCAAAATATCATAAAGAAAAAGTAAAATTAGAAAATAAAGTCCATTTAATGTCATCTGAATCTCTGGACTTGGATTTATTGGATGAACGCGCTAAAACAGTTCTTAATTTAATGAGAGATGATGAATTTATAATCATTGACGAATAAGATTTCTTAATATATAGAAAAAAGAACTGTATTTTTCAAAAGTTTTGATATATGGTAACAGTAAATTTTGTGTTAACAGATGACTGCCCGTGGTCGGTGGTTAATGAGTGAATGAAAAAAAGACATTTACAACCCGCTGTAAAAAAACATCCGCAATTTGGCGAAAAGAAATCATTTTTCTCACCTAAAGAGATTATTTTTCGTTCAAATGGTCGAGCTCGTGTTTTACGTATTTCATCAAAAATGCAAATGTTTATGATGAGTGTTTTGGTGATTATTGCTGGGTGGAGTTTTTATTCTTATCATTTTTATGCGCGTTCCGGATCGATTATTAATCGTAAGGATATGGAATTGTCTATGGTTAAAGACTCTTATGTCAATCTGATATCTGAGTTTATGGCTTTGCATGAAAATGTCGATAACATTTTAAGCTCTGATAAAAAAAATAGTAAAGAAATTGAAGATTATAAAAAGAAAGCAACGGTTTTTGAAGATAAGATTAAACAAATTGCTGACAAGGGAAATTTGGCAAGTGAGAAAGAGCTCAATAAAAAGAAAGATATCAGTGAAGTTTTATTACAACGTGATGTTGTTGTTTCTGAGCGTGATGAGTTGAAAAAACAAGTTGATAAAATGGAAGATACGCTCAAAGGTATTAAAGATGCACAATTAGATGTTTTTGAAAAATTAAAAGTTATTTCATCTAAAGAAGTAGATAAGTTGCGCCATATATTTAATGAAATTAATGTTCCGCTTAAAAATCACGGATTATATTTCAATCCGATGGCAAATAAGAAAGAGAGTCAAGGCGGCGTTTATATTCCCGCAAAAACAGGACTTGACGATAAAAGAATTAATGATACAATCACCGCAATTTATAAGAACGTTGATGACTTTGAATACTACAAAGCTGTTATAGCTAAATTGCCGTTAGGTAAACCGGTTTGGAGTTATTGGGTAACTTCTCAGTACGGGACACGTAGTGATCCGTTTAAGAAGAGCAAAGCAACACATAAAGGTGTTGATTTAGCCAGCCGCACAGGTACCAAAATTCAAATTAAAGCGCCGGGAAAGGTGACAAAAGCAGATTATGCCAACGGTTACGGCAATGTGATTGTGGTTGACCACGGAAATGGTTTTGAGACAAAGTATGCCCACTTAAATAAAATATATGTTAAAAAAGGGCAGAAGGTAAAATATAATGAAGTTATCGGCGAGGTTGGGTCAACAGGTCGTTCGACTGGCCCACATTTACACTATGAAGTTTTATACAGAGGCGTAAGTATTAATCCGATGCCATTTATCAAGGCAAGAGCTTCTTAAGGAGAGAAAAATGAAAAATTGGAAACGTCTGTTATATCTTAAAATTGCTCGCAGATTGAGTAAAAATGATAACTCATTGCCGGTCCCGACAATTATCAGCACCAATACAACTGTTAAAGGTGATATTTTGAGCGAAGGTATTTTACAAATAGACGGGCATGTTGAAGGCGATATTACATGCACTGAGTTAGTAATCGGTGTTAAGGGCTCTGTTACCGGATCGATAACGGTTCAAAATATGCAGTTATACGGAACATTGCGCGGTAAAGCCTTGGTTGATAATTTATTTGTTTCTAAAACCGCTAAATTGGTTGGTGATGCAACGCATAATTCAATAGCAATTGAGCCTGGTGCTTATATTGATGGGCATTGTATGCGTGCAGGAGCACCGATTCCTGCAGAACAGGCTAAACCTGATTTAATGTTGGTTGATGATTCTAAGAAGAAAAAACATATTGGATAAAATTTATGGCAGGTAAAGTTAGACGTGCGGATTTTATAGCGCACGGACTGGTTGCACAAAACCGCCGCGCCCATTTCGATTATGAAATAGAAGAGAAATTTATTGCCGGTCTCCAGTTAACAGGGACGGAAGTTAAATCTTTACGTTTAGGACATGCAAACATTACGGATGCCTATGGCATAGAGAAAAACGGTGAGCTTTATATCTCTAATATGTTTATTGCCGAGTATTCATGTAAGGGTTATGAAACCCACGCAGAAAAACGCGATAGAAAATTACTTTTAAATCATAAAGAGATTGTCAAAATTATAGGAGAGTTGTCGCGCAAGGGCTCAACTTTAGTAGCAATTCGTTTGTTTTTTAATGAAAAAGGATTGGCAAAACTAGAAATTGGTCTCGGACGCGGCAAAAAACTTTATGATAAGCGGGAGACCATAAAAGAGCGTGATTGGAACCGCGAAAAACAACGTTTACTGAGATAAATTCTTCTAATTTCCTCCAAACCGAAAGAAATAATAACAGTCATCCCTCGCTTGCGCCAGCATAAGTAAAGTCATCCCTATTTTGCTCGCAAGGCAAAATTCAAGGGATCCTCGAATTTTTTCTTTTTTTCAGTCATCCCGCCACATCGTGAGATGTGGTCAAGGGATCATCGAATTTTTTATAAGAAAAAAGGATCGAAAGATCGCTGGTCTCGATACTCTGTGTCTCAAGCGATGACTCTCATATTGTCATCCCTCGCTGACACAGTCAGCGTCAAGGAATCTTCTATTTTTTTCAGCTTTTAAAATCAGAAAGACCTGCGGCTCGAATGAGCGGCAGGTCTTTCCTTTTTTTT
>CAMOQT010000067.1 GCA_946623145.1 uncultured Azospirillum sp. | reverse complement strand
AAAGATAACAAGTTAGAACGCATACTTGCTGTTAATGAAATATCTGACATATTATTCCTCCAAAACGGTTACTGTTTATTAGTAATAAAGTTACCTTAAAAACAAACTGTTGCAATGTTTTTTTACAACTTAGTCACAAGCGATATTCTTTGATGAGAAAGCTTTCTGCTTGAACTCTTACACTTTTATATGCAAATTTTATGCCAAAAAATATTATAATCATCTATTTTTTCTAATAAAATTCCTTGTTTTTCCAAAAATATATGTTTTTCGTCCAAATGTGTAGACAAAACGTATCAGATGTGGTACAATAAATTAAATTTTAACTAATCTTCGTGTATAATTAGTCGAATTTAGATCCGGAGAATAAATATGGCTGATGAACAACAAACCTTTGAAGAAATGCTTCGCAGTTACAATCTAACATCTGAAGAGAAAGCTCGTGTTGAAGAACAGCAAGGGAAAAATCCTTTTACAGCTGATACCTTAAAGGATTTTATTCTCAAAATGCGCGAAAAAAATGCTAAAGAAGTTGCTCAAAGAAAAGATGGCAAAATAGACTACGACGAATTACAGGTCGCCTGGGAAACGGTTAAAGATGCTAAACAAGGTGATGACCTTTACAATACTAAAGTTGCTTTACAAGAAAAATCTGAAATTGCGATGCAAAATGTCGCCCCTGAATTGGATATGGCAACAGCACCTGAAATTTCTGAATGGTTGAAAATTAACAACAGTCTCGGAAATGATGCCAATAAACAAAGAAACGAGCTACTTGCCGGACGCTTGAATGCTTTTTATCAACAATATGATAATGATAACGGCTTAGGATCTGTCTCTCCGGAAACTGCAGAGCTTATCGCTAAAAATCAAAAACAATTAGAAGCAGACTATGGTGATTTTGATCCATTTGCCGAAGTTAACGGCTTGATTAAAGATGAGCAATTTGCAAATTCAAAAACTTTTTATGACAATCTGAAAATTGAAAACAAAGACCCGAATAGTGATAAGGTTGATAAAGAGCAATATAAAAAAGATATGCTCGCTTTGGCTAAAAGAGAAGCTATCGCTGCACTGAGTGTACAGCCGAATTTTTACCAATTACCTAAAGAAGAAAGAGATAGTTTATTTAAGGCATCCGTTGCGCAATTTTTAGAAGAAGGATGTGTCTCTATTCTTGTTTCAGACATGACTGCTCAACTGACTCAGCGTGCAGGCACTTCACCCCGACCAACGGAGAAAGAGCTAAGAACTCAAGCCACAACTATTATAAAAGGTTTTGCGGCAAATCCTAAACAAGCAGTAGTCAGCAACTCAGCCGCTAATGGTGCTCACGCTGCCCGTTTACAACAACAAGTTAATTTTGAAAAACGCATTGCTCAAAAATCCGATGTTCGCGGATTATGGGGTAAAATTAAAGCTGTTAAAAAGAATTTTGAACAAAAGCACCCTAAAACGGCAGGAGTTTTAAAAGTCTTAGGTAACTTAGGTTTGACGATAGGCGTTAACGTTGTTTCCGGAGCTACAGGATTAGCTGCATTAAGCGCATACCGCTTATATAAAGCCTATAAAGAAGCAAAAGTTGACCGTGCTAAAGAAAACAGTAATAAAAGCATGATCAGTTATATGTTTACTTCTACCAAATATCGTCAAAAATTGATCGGTTCTACAGTCGGTATAGCTTTTGCGGCAGTTGGTATGGGAACCGGCGGTATAGATGCTAATGGTTTGATCGGACAAGGTATAAGCCATGGTTGGGGACATGCTGTTGATAGCCTTTCTAATATGGCAAGTGGGGTTTGGAACGGATTAACACATCCTGTAACAGCTATAAAGTCAACCTTTAATGACGGTAATCTTTTAAATGCTGCTAAAAGCTTCGCTTTGCCAAAAGACGGTCTGAGAATAGCCAGACTATCTACTACACTCGGAACATTTGCCGACAGAATGGGAACAAAAATTTATGAAGCCAAAAAACAAGGTAAAAAATTTGCTTGGGGAAGTGCTTTATTAGATGCCGTTGTTACTGCCGGAACTGTTGCTATGACATCACACGTTCATCACGATGTCGCAGATGCAACTCCTACTCCAGAACCGGAACCGACTCCTGCTCCGGAACCAACCCCCGCCCCACATCATACGCCGACACCTCATCATATACCGACGCCTCCGCAACAAGAAATAAAGATAGAACCTGTTGAGCCTGCTCCCATAACACCATCCAAGGAAGATTTAAATATAGAAATTAAACCTGTAGAGATAGCACCGGAAGAGGAAATCAGAAATGAAGAATATTATCAGCAAGAACAAGACGCTTTAACACCGGAAGGAGAAAATTCTCTCAAAAAAGAAATCAATCTTGCACGTAAGGCTGACGGTTATACGATTGATGAAGCTATTGATCATAAAATTGACGGTCAAGTCGATGCTGGAAATTTAAGCGAACAACAAGGTGAAGAAGTTAAAAATTATGTTAAATCGGAATTTGATGGCGAGGATGGTACCGTAGATGGCGAGATTAATGATGAAGAAATCAGCCGTGGCGATGTCAGACGCACCATGAATAGAGTCGAAGATACTTTGGATTCTATGAAAAACAATGCTGATGAAGTTCTATTAGCTGAAAATCTGGAAAATATTCCGGAATTTACAGGGACACCAACTGAAAGTTTTAGCCTCGATACAAGAGCACCTGAATTTTATAAAGGAATGTCAGATACAATTGATAAAATGCAAAACGGAGAAGCTCCTTTATCTAAGGCTATGAGCTCGGCTATCAAAAATGGTGAATTATCACCTGAACAAGCAACTGTTATGAATACGCGTTGGTCTGAATTGCGTGCAGAAGGACATGATATCAATGAAACCCTCGATATTATGAAAAAAGATTATCTCAATGAACAGAAATATTGGGCAGCTCAAGCAACAGAAAACACCTCTACTTTAGAAGGTCGAGCCGGAGTTGAGCCTGACAATGAGTCTGGATCCTTAAAACCAGACGCGCCAGGAAAGCCTGTTGAACAAATGGGCGTTCCATCAAATGATGATGTTGTAAAGGGCTCAGAAAATGAAGATCTGGCAACTAAGAAGGGGGCAACTGATCTTGGAAATAATGATGCCTCTGCAGATGGCGCTTCGGAAGGAGAAAAGCCGAAGGTCGTTAAAGGAGAAACTGAAATAAATAAAGGTAGTGAAGCAGCCGTTCCTGAGGGTAACGAAGCAACCATTGTCTCCAGATACGGAACTTTTGATAGAGCTCTTTATGATGCTGCTCCTTTTAGTATGGAAGATGCCGCCAAATTACAAAATGGACAAATCGTATTTACCAAAGATGAGTTAGATAATGTCTTCTGTATGGGTAAAGATGACAACGGAAATGCCTTTAGAATGACAGTTGGAACAAACTTTACTAAAACCGGTACATCCTATGGTTCTCATACATGGATTGATGTCCCTGAGGATAATCCGCATTATGGTGCCGTTAAAGGCTATCTCTTAGAATGTAAAGATGATTTTGCTAGAATGCATGCTGAAATGGATACACAGAGTGAAAGAGATGGCTATATTGATGAGATTATGCAAAAGATTAAAAACCATGACTTTGAAATCGTTAAAGCTGAAGACCTCGGTAAAGATGTTCCTTCTGCCGGAAATGCGGTAGAGGGTGCTCCGCCACAACAGGAAACTACCGTTGTTTCTAAAGGTACTAATCCACAAGCAGCTCAGGTTGTTAAAAATGGCAATAATGGCACTGTTATAAACAATGAAGACACTGGAGCTACAATTAAATCCGCAACTTTAGAAAGCGATCCGGCAAAAGATGTGCTTGAAGATGCAGGAGATGCCGTCAAAGATATTCATGATACATTGAATGGTGATGAAGGATCGACACCGACAAGTGTAACGGCCAATTCCGTTATCAACAATGAAACTCTTGTTGTTCAGGCTCGCAATAATATGGAGACTATCACAACTTATTTAGGTGCAGAGGAATTTTCCGATGTGAATAGTGACAGCGCACATTACCAAGAATTAATGGCACAAGGAAAATATAAAGAAGCCGGAGAATTTTTCAAAGACACCTATTTAGGGGGCGAGAGTTCTCAAGATACAGAAAAATATGAATTAGTCCATAAATATTATGAATTGGCCTTAAAGGGAGATAAAAGCGCTGCTGCATTATCGGGCATTAATGTTGAAGTAAAAGGAGATCAATTTGTTCAATTACAAATTACCCCTAATCAAGACAGTCCGGAATGGAAAGCCTTTAATACAGAATATAAGGATGCTTTAGCAGAAGAAGGTGCTTTTGCTAAAGGTGAAGATGTCAAACTGGCTCAAGCCGTGATGGATTTGCATAACAACAACATTAAGCTTGGTTCTGAAGAAGCTCAGGCTTATATTTTAAAAGCAACAGGACATGAAAACACACAGTTTCCTGAATTTTATAATCAAAGGGCTATCTTATTGGGTTTAAACTCCGGAAGCGACAGAAGCGCATTGAATGCATATCTTCAAAACCCAGATGAGGCGGGACAGGTTCATGATCTTTTGGCCAAAAAAGAATTTACAGAAGAATCTATGGGGCAATCTGCAGAAAATGATTATTTCCACTGGCTTAATCATAAGTTAGAGGCTTCTGATGAGATACAAGCTAATGCTCCTAAGCTCACAAAGGCACAGCAATTAATAGCTGAAGCTCGTGAACGTATAACTCCTCGCGGTAATTCATCAACCAATGTTGACAGTGCAGACTTTGCATATCGACAAGCTATTCGTGATGCAAAAAATAACTCTATTGTCTAAAAATATTATTGGCCAATTTTGATTATTAGAAAATTTATCGAAAAAATTGTCGATTTTGACAAAATAATTGTTGCATTGCCGTAAAAATTGTGATATATTACGTGCAATATTGATATTTTAAGGGAGCACAAAAACAATGGAACGCACTGAAATTAATGAAATTCTTGGAAAAATTGAAGCTGGAAAATTGGACGACATCAGCGAAGATACATTACGCGATGTGATTGTCTCTTTAGATGTGACAAGTCCTGATTTTGCAAGTGAATATGGCAAAATTCAAAAAGCCATCAATCAAAAGAAAAATCCTGCTTCTAACCAACAAAATGCTCAAGCTTCAGTTGATGCTGCAAATTTAGCAACACCTGAAGAGTTTGACAGAAATGAAGCTAACTTAGCTACTCTGGCACAAAACGTCAAATTAAAAGATGAAGATCAGGCAGCTTTAGATAATTTGTTTGGTACACGAGCAGACGGTAAAGAAGTAAATTTTGGTAAAGAAGTTAAAGATATTGCCAGCATGACAGTTACTGTTGCAAATGTTGCACAGAAAAAACAAATGACTCAAGAAGAGTATAATGCAGCTGTTGAGGCTGAAATCAAATCTTTATTAGGTAATATCTTTACTAATGCAGCTGCGACAGCAACTAACGGTAATGCACAAAACAATGCCGGACAACAAGTTGATCGCATGGCTGAATTGTTCAGCGGTAAAAAAGTAACCGTTGATGGTCGTAACATTGGTAATGTTTTGTCTGACTCAATGGGTAAAGCTGAAACTGCTTCTCAAGGTCTCAGCCAAGTTTATAAAAAGCCTTCTTTCTGGAGTAAAATGAAAAGCAAAATCAATAGCATTGACTCCAGATTATCAGCTAAATTAGGTGATTACTATACAGAACCACGCAAGATGGTTAGAAGCATGGTTAAATCAGGTAACTATTGGGAAGTTGCAGCCGGTGTTACTGTTGGTGCTGGTATGTTTTTAGCAGCCGGTACATCAATGGCTGTTCCTGCAGCTATAGCAATGGGTGTTTATTCTGCAGCTATTGGTGCTCGCCGTGTTGAACCGTTCGTTTCTAATTTCTTCAAATTAAAAGCCAAGAAAAAACAAGAAAATAATGAGGCTAAATATAGTTTCGGTCAATATATTAAGGAACATAAGAAAGATGCTGTTGTTGCCGGTTTGTATACCGCTGCATCTATAGCCGGTATGGGCGTTGGTGCGACAGCTGCTTTAGGCGCAACAACAATGCTGGCAACTTCTGCAGGTGCTAGAATGGGTGCCGGCATGGGCGCTGCCGTAGCTCCTCATGCTATGGATATTGGTAAAGCACATTCTGAAGGTGACGCCAAAGAAACAAAGAGAGCTACAATTCGTACAGTTACTGCAGCTTTATTGACCGGTGGTCTTATGTGGGCCGGACATGAAATTATGGGCGGTCACAATGATAGCGGTAACGGAACTGAAGGTGCTACAAATAGTGGTGCACAAGCTCCTGAAGCTACTCCGACTGCTGAGGCAACTCCAGCTCCGGAAGCTCATGTTGCAGAAACTT
>CAMOQT010000066.1 GCA_946623145.1 uncultured Azospirillum sp. | reverse complement strand
CGCTTGAATGGCATTCAAGAGGTCAGGAGTTCGATCCTCCTTAGCTCCACCAATTTAGTAGAGGGACGCAAAGTGCGTCCCTTTTTTTTGTAAGTGAAGTAAGGAGGATCGAACCAAGGTTCGCTCTTGCTTCGTAAGGATAAGCTTTAGTAGCTATCCTAACTACGCTTCGGTCAAGCCAGTTGTAACACGCGCTCTTTGCGCTGTCGCTTATCGCTTGCTAACAACTGCTATAGATTTCGGCAAAAACAATTCACAGGATTGTTTTTGCTTTGCAATCCTCCTTAGCTCCACCAATTCAATAGAGGGACGCAAAGTGCGCCCCTTTTTTTATTAAAGGAAAAATCCTGCTTTGTTAGAAGCAGGATTTTTTTGTTTCATTAAAGCAATGATAAAAGGACAGATATTCCGATAATGACAACAATAACGGAAGCGCATCCTTTGTCAGAATGCAGTACATCATTTGGTCCGTACATATGTTTTAAGTTTTAATTGTTAAAGATAAGGACATTTGTTCTTTCTAGCCTCCGGCTGCTGTACCTTTTGATTGTTGTTGTATCTAACAATCGGACTAAAAAAAGAACCGACAAACCCTAAGAAAGCTCCTATTTGCCACATGCTAAATCCGGTTATTCCGAGTTGGGCAAGAATAGAGAGAAATGTTTCGCTGAAAAACCAACCGATTATCCAGCCAAAGACACCGGAAAAAACAATAATCAGTAATCTGATACCGAATGTAATTCCTAATGTCCAAAACCACGATACAACTAATTGTATGATGGCTGCAAATAGCTCAATTAATGTTTTCATAATGATATTTTTAATAATAAAAATTAGCTTTAATGACTTTATAAAATTATTTTCTGTTGTCAAGATATAAAAAAAGCCCTCTTATGAGGGCTCTTTTTTTATTTTTTCTCTGCTTTTTTCGCTACCGGTTTGGGGGTAGTTGCTTTTTTAGCAGCAGGTTTCTTGGTTGTCGTTTTTTTAGTCACCGGTTTGGCCGCAACAGGTTTTGCTTTTGTCTCGGTCGTTTTGGTGTTTGTTGCCTTCTTTGTTGCTGCTTTTGTTTTAGCTGGAGCTTTTTTCTTTGGCGCAGTCTTTTTCGGAGCAGCAGTTTTTTCTTTTACTGTTTTTGCGGCTGGTTCGCTTTTAACGATAACTGTTTCTTTCTTTTCTACATTTTTTACCGGTTGCTCTTTATCAAAGTATGTAAAGAATTGGTATAAATGAGAGTAATAAGAAGCTTTAATGCTGCTATCAAAGAAAGTGACTGTCATGCTTAATAAAGATAAGAAACAAGCGCCTGCAATATTTAAATCAGGTAATTGGTATAGTTTGATTAAAATATGCGTTAAAATGATTGTCGGAAGTAATAAAATAAGTGTTCCGCAGAAAATTTTAAACGTATTGCCTTGAGTTAAAGCAAAAGCTTTTTGCAAAGTTAATTTAGCATTTATTGCTGAAGCTGCATAAATTATATATACTCTGCCGACATAAACAAGCATGATTAAAAGGATAAATAATGATGCCCAGCTTAATGTCTTTACAATGGATGCCGAAACACCCTGATAATCAGCAAGAGCAGCTCCGGCTAAAATGAAAAATGAAGGAAGGAAGACAATTAAGAAAAGCAAAATGTTCCAACCAATAAATTTAATGTTGTTCATACCGAAAGACAAATGAAACCATTTTGTTTGTTGCTTCTGAATAATATGACGAATAAAGCTGACAGAAACAATGGTTGAGGCCAAAGCGGTCAATGTTGCACAAAGTAACTCTGTTTCCCAGATGTCGTTAAATGTTATATTCGGATCCAGAACGAGATTGATTTCCATTGCAATGCATATGAGCCATAAAATCAGAAAAACAGATGATATTTTAGCTATCACCGGAAGATTTTTTATGGTATACATGAAACTGTGACGAACAGTTTCCCACAAAGGCAGATTAATTTTATTATTCATTTGTCTCTCCTTTAAAAAGTTCTAATTTTTGTGCGTAACAAAAATTTACATATAAAATAGCGAACATTGTGATCAGTATATTATACTCAAATTCTGCTATTATCAAATCAAAAGTAGTAATGCTTGTTAATTGCATCATAGTGGCATAATATTGCATAAAAACAAATAAGGCAATAAATACTATTGTTCCTGCGCTTAACAATATTTTTAAATTGTTACCGGATGTTTTGTTCCAAACTTCTTTAAGTGTAGGAAGCTTTTTTTGTTCTAAAGCAAAAGCTAATAAAGAATAGAAGCGTAAAGCAACCAGAGGAACTAAAAAGAGCCAAGCAACAGATGTGAAATAACCGAGTTCTAATAACCAATTAGGATTAGGTTCTCTGATAATTAAAAGTATTAAGGCAAATAAAGGCAAAATATTAATCAACATAAATAAAGTCATCAAAGCTATTGCTTTGGTATCGTATTTAGATAAAGTGAAAAAGCTTTTTAGTGTTGTTTTAATTTTAAGTAAGGCGATTTTGTACCATTTGATAACAAAGAACATTAAAATAAGAAAACGAACAATCAAATCACTATAAAAATAAACTAAATTGTCACTACAGAAAGAAGAGGTAATCAATGTTTCTTGTTTCATAGCACATAAAACACTGTGTTCAAAAAGAACAGAAGATGCTGTTAGCGCTGCGGCAAAAGGAATAGATAATAAAAAGAAAGACTGCCAATTACGGAAAAAGAACTTGAAAGGTAGGGATAACAGAGACCATAAAGAGATGTTAGTAGCTGAATCTGATGATAAAGAAAATAGTGCTTTTTGAAAGTCGAAAGATGATGATTTATTTTCTTGTTTACTCATTTTATATTTCCTTTATGGTTGTGACACCGGGTATATTGCGAATACGGCTCAAAAAGTCAGATTCCGCAAAAGCAAAGCCTCCTGCTAATTGAATACGAACATCCCAATCTTTATTCTGAGGAATAATGTATATCTTATTTTTTCCATTTCTATCAGATTGTAAAATTTCTTTCAAGGGGATTATCGCACTTATGTCATTGATTTCTATTTCTAAAGCGTTGGAAGTATCGGCAATTGCCTTATCTAAAGTTTCAACACGGTTAATCAGACAACGAGGGTTTCCTTCTTCATTTTGTTTATTAATTGTCATATGAACGAAAACAGGGAAGCCAGAATTTAAGACGCTTTCATATTTTGCCAACCCTTCAGAAAACAGCATTCCTTCAAATTTGCTTGTTGTGTCAGAAAATTCAACAAAGGCATATTTATTACCATTTTTACTGATACGTTTTTGAACGGCATTCACGCAACCGGCCAGTTTGGCTTGGATATTATCGCCGGTTTTGAGGTTGGAAAAGATTTCTACAGCTGATTTTACGCCTAATCTTTTCATTCCTTGTTGATAACTGTCTAACGGATGAGCCGATAAATAAAATCCGATAGCTTCTGCTTCTATTCTTAATTTTTCAAGCTCTGTCCAGTCCGGTGCGTCTTTTAATTTTATTTCTGTTTGAAGCTCTTCGTCACCAAACAAAGAAGTTTGAGAGCTGTTTTTCATTGCCGTATCGGCGGCAATATGCTGCATAATCATTTCTAAATTAGCAAAAATCTTACCGCGATTGGAATCTAAACAATCAAAAGCGCCGGCTTTAATTAGTTGTTCCATTTGTTTGCGGTTAATCTGTTTACTGTCCGTACGATGGATAAAATCGGAAATGCTTTTATAAGGACCATGAGTGTTTCGTTCTTCAACAATGCTTTGCATATTAGCGGCACCAACACCTTTGATTGCCCCAAGTGCGTAACGAATGTTTCCACCTTCAACAGTAAAATCAGCCCCAGACTTGTTAATATCGGGTTTAAGAACCTCAAAGCCTAAATGTTTACATTCTTCCTTAAAAAATAAAAGCTTATCTGTATTTGTGATATCTAAAGACATGATAGCGCACATAAATTCAACAGGAAAATGTGCTTTAAGATAAGCGGTGTGGTATGATATTAAAGAATAAGCGGCAGCATGAGATTTGTTAAAACCATAGGAAGCAAATTTTTCCATTTGATCAAAAATAGCTGTTGCTGTTGCTTCTTCTATGCCGTTTTTTATGGCTCCTTCCGTAAACATTTTACGTTGCTTAGGAATTTCATCACGTAATTTTTTACCCATAACTTTACGTAATTTATCGGCACCTCCAAGGGTATATCCACCAAGGACTTGAGCAATTTTCATAACTTGCTCTTGGTAGATCATAATACCATAAGTTTCACCGATAATTGGTGCTAGGGCCGGATGTAAATAGGTAATTTCTTCTTCCCCGTGCTTACGTTTGATGTAACTCGGGATATTGTCCATTGGTCCCGGTCGATACAGCGAAACGATAGCGATTAGATCTTCAAATCGGTCAGGTTTAATTTGTTTATGAACATCTTTCATGCCAGCGGATTCAAATTGGAAGACAGCAGCTGTATCGCCTCGTTGTAAAAGTTCGTATGTTGGCTTATCATCTAATGGAACAGCATCAATATCCAAATCAATACCTTTTGTCTTTTTTATCCAATCAACAGCACGTTGAATAACGGTCAGTGTTTTTAAGCCTAAAAAGTCAAATTTAATTAAACCTGTTTCCTCAACATATTTCATGTCATATTGTGTTACAGGCATATCGGCTTTGGGATCTTTGTATAAAGGAACGAGCTGATCCAGCGGTCGATCACCAATGACGACACCGGCAGCATGGACACCTGATTGGCGGTATAGCCCCTCTAATTTCATACCAATATCAAAAAGCTTATTAACTTGCGGATCGTTTTGGCGCATTTCTTCAAGCTCAGGGACTTGCTCTAAAGACTCTTTTAAGGTAACGTTTTTGCCCTGTACAGGCGGTGGAATCATTTTACTGAGTTTATCTGCTTGAGAATAAGGCATTTGTAAGACACGTGCGACATCTCTGATAACATTTTTAGCTTGCAGTTTGCCATAGGTGATGATTTGGGCAACATGATCAAAACCATATTTACGTTGAACATAATCAATCGTTTTAAAACGATTTTCTTGGCAAAAGTCAACGTCAAAATCCGGCATATTAACACGTTCAGGATTTAAAAAACGTTCAAACAGCAAATCTAATTTTATGGGATCAAGATCAGTAATTTTGAGTGACCAAGCAACGATAGATCCGGCGCCTGATCCTCGTCCGGGACCGACGGGAACACCATTGTTTTTGGACCACCGAATGAAGTCTGACACAATAAGAAAATATCCCGGAAATCCCATTTTTTTGATGACGCTCAATTCGTATTCTAATCTGGCGTAATAAGTTTTATCGATTTCATCTTTTTGTTCCGGTGTCATATCTTCGGTATAGACATGAACTTTCATACGCTCGTTCAGACCTTTATAGGCTTCTTCTGTAATAAATTCATCTTGAGTTTTACCATCGGGACATTCAAAAATAGGCAATAAAGGGGCAACTTTTTTTGAAAGGTAATTGCATCGTTTAGCAATTTGTACGGTATTTTGAATTGCTTCAGGTAGATCTTTAAATAATTCCACCATTTCTTCTTCGGATTTTAATCGATTATTGGGAGATTTTTTTGGACGATTTTCATTAGCAGCATATTCTCCTGCGGCAATACACATTAAAATATCGTGTGCTTCGTACATGTCTGTATCGAAGAAGAAAGCCTCATTAGTTGCAACCAAGGGGATGTCATGTTTGTAGGCTAAATCAATAAAATCATCTTCAGTTTTTTTCTCATTTTCTAATCCAATACGGGAAATTTCCATATAAAGACGATTGCCAAAGCTTTTTTTCAATTCTAAAAGAGTTTGTTCTGCAGCTTCTTTTTGTCCGGTTAACAGAAGTCTTCCAATCGGTCCTTCGATACCTCCGGTCAATAAAATTAAACCGGCGTTGTGTTCGGCAAAATGTTCCATAAGAATTTGCGGTTTTTCCATATTCGGACCATCAAGGTATGCCAGTTTCATTAATTTCATAATGTTTGCATAACCTTCAGCATTCATGACAAGCAGAATGATTTTATCGGGTTCAATAACTCTTCCTTTAGATTTTAGAGGATTATCCGCATCAGGATTACGAAGGTAAAATTGACAACCAAGAATCGGTTTAACGCCTTCGTCTCCGGCATATTTTGAGAAGGCTTTACCCCCAAACATATTGGCAGTATCCGTGATAGCAATAGCTGCTACACCGTTATCTTTGCATTTATGCATCAAAGCGGGAACTTGAATTGCTCCTTCAGAGAGAGAATAAGCTGTATGAACTCTTAGATGTACAAATTTTGGCTCTGCCATATTTCAATCCTTTTTACGAAACAAATAATATCTGTATTTTTCTTGTGACTCAATCAATTTTTAATAACTTTGCTTTATTTTAACAGTATTATTCACA
>CAMOQT010000065.1 GCA_946623145.1 uncultured Azospirillum sp. | reverse complement strand
TCCGACGCTGTCTGCGTATCCTTTTTCTTCTTCTCTTATATACTTGTCTTATAACCGTACGAGATTATCAACATTTAATTAAGGTGTTGTCCCTCGCGACAAGCGGTGTTATATGCTATTGGTTTTCTAAAGTCAACACCTTTTTGAAAAAAAAATTAAAAAAAATGCAAAAAAATTTTTAGTCACCTCTTAAGAGATTGATTATCAACAAAATTACTCTCAAAAATTTTTTTGAACAGGGGTGTGAAAATAATAGATTCTTAATAAAAATGAATCTATCATACTTTATATTATATATATGAATCGCGAACCAAGTCTATAAAGTTCGATATTTTGTCTTGTGTTCTATAAAAAATATCTTATATATAAGAATATAAAGTTTAACTATTTAAAGGAGGCTACCATAGCTAAAGAGAATACCAATGCGCCAGAACGTACGGATGAGGGACCGCGCATTAACGAAGAAATTAAAGTCAAAGAAGTTCGACTGATTGATGAAACCGGAGAAAACAGAGGTGTTATGCCAATCAGAGAGGCATTAGAACTTGCCGCTGAGGCTGATTTAGATTTAATAGAGATATCCCCACAGGCAAATCCGCCGGTTTGTAAGATTCTCGACTATGGTAAGTATAAATACGAAGTTCAAAAACGTAAAAACGAAGCCAAGAAAAATCAAAAAATCGTTGAAACGAAAGAGCTCAAACTCCGCCCAATGATTGATACCCACGACTATGAAGTCAAAATCAAACAGGCCAAGAAGTTTTTGAGCCAAGGAAACAAGGTTAAATTCACGATGCGCTTTAAAGGGCGTGAGGCTGCCGGTGATATGGGCTTAAAAGTTCTGCAAAACATTTTAGACGATTTGGAGTCGTTAATTAAGGTCGATTCTGAACCTAAAATGGAAGGCCGCCAAATGGTCATGATTATTGCTCCGAATTAGAAGTTTGATAATTCTCGATTCTAAAACAGGCAACTCATCCGAGTTGCCTGTTTTGATATTAATTATCGTCCGTTTCCACCTTGACCATTTTGTGACAAACTCAAATGATTTTGCCAATGTAATTTTTGGACATAACCGACAATACTTCTGGTTATTCCTAATAAATTTAATTTATTTTTCCTTTTCTCTATAATTTTTTCTGCCGGCTCAATAATATTTTTCCTCATTTCCGGAGTAATCTGAATATCCTGCTCAATAAATTGCGAAAAATCGACTTTTTCTTCTTTCCCCGTTTCCGGATTAATTATCGGGATAGTCAACATTGCAGAACGTCTTCTTTTATATTCCTCCGCATCATCTCCATAATATGAAATAGGTGTTTCTTTTGCCCATTTACGAACAATCTCAGAAAACTGTGACTGATACCCCTTCTTATGAATAATATCCCAATAAGCAAACGTCCCTTTCATCAATAATCTGTGATTAGATAAAATTTTTTTACGTTCCGCAACCGGAGCTTTTTGCAACATATCAACCAACCATTGCGCTTTTTCTGGAAACATCTTAAAATTATGTGGATTAGATTGCGTTACATAAGCGCTGATAGCTTTTACATTTTCGGCTAAATGCGCTGATTTTTCATCATACTCACCCAAACGACAGCAGTCGATAGCATTAAGCTTCCCTCTGTTTGGGCTTAAATCTAATATATTTAACAAGAACTTATTACGAATATGCTTCATCTCATGATGAAAAGAATACATTTTTTGTTTTTCTGCTTTTCTAATTCTCTCTTGCACAAAATTCCAAGCATCAAGTAATGCTTTATCTCGAGGAGACAATGTTTTCTTAAAAGCAGCTTCCGCAATCGATAATTTATGCATTTTTTTGTAAAGTTCAGATAAACGCTGCATATCTGAACATTCAAAACCATAAACTTCTAAATGCATCGTCACACTATTCGTATCAGATTCAGCATTATTACGCTCGCGTTTGCATGGATTACCATCTTTATCTGTTAAAATAAATTTTCCTTTTACCTTATCATATTTCATTTTATAAATATGACATTCATTACATAAATGTAATCCGAGATTCTTAAATCCTTGAGGAATATCCTCATCTCTAACAGTAAAATGCGGATAAACAAAATTATATCCCCGATGTTTTCTGATTTCTTCTTGAACATCCCTATCATCTTTTAAGCCATTATAAAACTCTTTCGGCCGATAAGGATATCTGTCTTTAGGTAATTCGTTATTGAGTGCAAAAGATCTTTCCGCATCAAAAGATTCATATGTTGCCCCATTAACAGATTCATATGAAGTATATTTAAGATTCTGCGCTCGCACCCGCTCATCAGGCAAAATTTTCTCACCCTTAAGAACTAAATAACTGTCTTTAATCTTAAATACATGCATTAACATAAACTCCTACAGCTATCATAGCAGATTAAGGACTTAAGCTCAACATCTTTTGTCCATAAAAATCATATTCTTCTGGAATTAAGAACGAAGAGGGAGTATATTTCCAGGGATGACTTTTTAAAGGATACCTTATGAAACCAATTAACGAATTAACTAAAGAAGAAGCTCTTGCCGAATTAAAATACATTGCCGAAGAAATGGCAAAGTCTGATATTGCTTATTATCAAAATGACGCCCCATATCTGACCGATGCGGAATATGATTCCCTCAAACTGCGCAATGAACAGATCGAAAAACGCTTCCCCGAGTTAATTCTTGCCAACAGCCCATCTAAAAAAATCGGCGCCCCCTTGCAAAGCGGTTTCAAAAAAATCACCCACCGTTTTCCGATGCTTTCCTTAGCTGACGTGTTTTCGATTGAGGAAGTTGACGACTTTATTATGAGTGTCAAACGCTTTCTTAATACAGCAGAAACACCAACTTTTATGGCTGAGCCGAAAATCGACGGTTTATCTTTTTCCGCTCGTTATGAAAACGGCAAATTTATCTCCGGCGCCACGCGTGGTGATGGCATTGTTGGTGAAGACATCACAGAGAACTTGAAAACCATTAAACAACTTCCACTCACTTTAGAAAACGCTCCTGCAATTCTCGAAGTTCGCGGTGAAGTGTATATGAGCAAACAAGACTTTTTCAACCTCAATCAACGCTATGAAACTGAGGGTAAAAAAACTTTTGCCAATCCACGCAATGCCGCTGCCGGATCTTTACGACAGCTTGATTCTAAAATCACAGCCGAGCGCAATTTAAGCCTTTGGGCCTATACGTGGGGTGAAGTCTCCGAACGCTGTTGGAACACTCAACAAGAATTTTTTGATTGTCTGGAAAAATGGGGTTTCCCGGTTAATCCGCATAACAAACTCTGCTCTAATCAACAGGAAATAGAAGACAATTTCAATCACTTAATGGAGATTCGCGCGGATTTACCTTACGATATTGATGGTATTGTATACAAAGTTAATGACATCACTTTACAAGAACGTTTAGGCTTTTTAACCCGTACGCCACGCTGGGCAGTTGCCCACAAATTTCCTGCCGAACAGGCTATTACCAAAATTAATAATATTCGCATTCAGGTCGGACGTACCGGCGCCTTAACCCCTGTGGCTGACCTTGAGCCGATTACCGTCGGTGGTGTGGTTGTTTCGCATGCCACTTTACATAACGAAGATGAAATCAAACGCAAAGATATTCGTATTGGTGATTGGGTTATTATTCAACGTGCCGGCGATGTCATTCCGCAAGTTGTTGCTGTTTTACCTGACAAACGTCCGGAAACTTCTCAAGAATTTATCTTCCCGACCACCTGCCCTGTTTGTGGTGCACACGCTATCCGCGAGGAAGATGAAGCCGTGCGTCGTTGTACCGGTGGATTAAGCTGTCCGGCACAAGCGGTTGAACGCATTATTCACTTTGTCTCAAAAGATGCTTTTGATATTGAAGGTTTAGGCGAAAAAATTGTTGAAGATTTTTATAAAGAGGGAATTTTACATACCCCTGACGATATCTTCACTTTAGAAGAACGCAATGATGACGGCGATTTATTCTCTCATCAATCCGGCACTGCCTTGCATTTGGAATCCCGCGAAGGCTGGGGTAAAAAATCGGTCGACAATTTATTTAATGCCATTAACCGCAAACGCACCATGCCATTGGATCGTTTTATTTATGCGCTTGGAATTCGCCAAGTCGGTTCGGCAACTTCACGCCTACTCGCTCAAAACTATGGAAATTTCATTCATTTTATGAATGATATGCGGGTTAAAGAAACTGCTAAACTGGTTTCGATTGATGGTATCGGCGGTGCTATGGCAAAAGACATTGTCGAGTTTTTCCAAGAAGAGCATAATCTTCAAATCATCAATAAACTGCTCTCTCATGTAAAGGTTGAAGATTTTATTGATGACACCAGACACGATTCCCCTATTTCCGGTAAAACCGTTGTTTTCACCGGAACCTTAGAGAAAATGACACGATCCGAAGCTAAAGCCAAAGCTTTAAATTTAGGTGCCAAGGTTGCCGGCTCGGTTTCTGCCCATACTGATTACGTCATCATGGGCGCAGATGCCGGAAGCAAAGCTAAAAAAGCTCAAGAACTCGGAATTAAAATTTTAAGCGAAGCAGAATTTTTAGAACTCATTCAAAAATAAAAAAATCCCCTTGATGACCGTTACGTCAATCAAGGGGATTTTTTATGCGCAAAATGCAATAAAATCTTCGAGTGTTCCAGCTTTTTCCTTAAGACAGGAGCAAACAAGTTTCGACTTCCGAATGTTTTCTTCTTGGAGATCATCAGGATAAACACCAGACACAAGATCCAGAAGAAGAGCACTGACAAACTCTAAGGGAAGAAGATGTGTTGTTCCCCAAAAATCCTTACGGACATCTAAATCCGTATAGGCTGGAGAAAACTTCTCATCAAAACAACCATAGCCGAGCCCCGACTTACGCCCACAGGCACAAGCGAGCATACCGCGAATAATCAGAACATGAAAGCCATCTTTAAGAAGCTGCGCTGCCTTAGCCAAAACTGCAGAAATATCCTTCTGCTCATCCTCAGAAAAAGCTCCAAACTCATTGATTTTACGGAGAAGGACAGGAACATGAGATTCATCAAGAATTCTCTCAATCTGAAGGGCAGCTGCCCGCTCCTTCACCACCAAATCTTGAAAACCCATCTGACTTAAGCCATATCTCGGGGCAAGAAGATTATTCTCACATACTTCAATGGCATCAGGATTTTTCATTGATACAATAATTTTTTCCATATTTTACGAAGTTTAAGAAGTTAATAATAAAATTTATAATTCTCTGATAGTTTGAAAATATAACAGGTATAAAAAAAGAATCAATCTAATATTAAAATTTCATACGTTTTTGCTAAGGTTAAATTAAATAAAATGGAAAGCGGCGCAACAATTCCGAAAAACAACCAATAGTGCAAATCAAAATATCTATCTGCACCCCAAGCCGCAACGATAATTAAATAAAAAACAAACAATACTTTAAGAAAAAGGCGATAATAACCGGCTGTATGTTTATATACATTTTTAAATGAGCCGCTACGCCCGATGATTGAAGAGATCCAAGCCATCAAAGGACGATATAAAATAATCGGTGACATCAGTAATAAAATCAAACTGATAATAATGTCATAAATATTAGATTCTCCCATAAAATCACCGATAAAGACCGTTATTGCTCGTTTAATTGTCTCAGAAACCCCACCGAACATAAGCGGTAAATACGGCAAATAAGCCAATACTGTCATCCCTAACATCATCACAAATAAAACTTTAACAGCGGGTAATAACGTATCAAAAAATTTCATCGACAATAAATAAGGGGGACGCTTAAAATACCAACGGAAAAAAGCAAAATTAAACAGATAATATCCTAATCCCCACAGCAAAAACCATACCGTGCGAATTCCACCAATTCCTAAAGATAAAACGGCAAAAAAACAAAAATTAATCAGCACAAAAGCAATCAACGATTTATAATTCAAAATCGTAAATTCACTAAGACTTTGTCGTAATGTCTTAAATTTCAGACGTTTTCTTCCCGCCATGATTGCTTCCCAAAAAAATTCTTTTTCATTGTAAACTTATCAGAGTTTTCTAAAATAATTATTAATGAAAAAAGCACAAAAAAATCCCTTTGATGACAGTTAAGTCAATCAAAGGGAAGTTTTTACAAAGTTAAGCTTTCCGGGATGCTATACTCAGAGCAGAGCTCTTTTACCTTACCAGAAATATCTGTATCCCAATCAGCTTTAGTTTCCTTTATATAAGAAACTATTTTTTCACCAGCATTTTTCAATCTCTCAACAAAACCCTGTGCTTCAGCATATGCCTCGAGATTCTTCTTGCTCGACCCCTCTGTGAAACCTGCGTGGTGCATAGCAGCACCAACTGCATCATCAGCAGGAACAGGTTCAACACCCGGAATAATTCGACCTGTTATCACACAGAACATTTGAGCTGCGGTGATAGTAACTGGTTTTTTAGCCTCTTCTTCACGACGCTTTGCTTCTGCCTTAGCACGCTCTTCATGTTTTTTTGCCCACGCCTCATCTTCCAATTCTTTTTGTCGTTTGTTGTGAGCTTCTGCTGCTCGAGCAACTTCACAATCACAATGATGGTATTGTCTGCACTTGTCACGTCCAAAACCAACAATTTCATAAGTAAGTTTTTTACCACAGAATGGACAAGTGTAGTTTTCGTAGTCCAACAAAAGAATAAATTGAGTTGCGGGAACTTGCTGGACATCTTCGACAGTTTTCACATTTTTTGCATACTTTTCCATAATCTTTTCTATTTTTAATTTATAATAATTTTATTCATAATTCTTTTCACGTAAAAGAATATACCATATTTTTTATGTCCACGCAATATATTTTTGTCAATTTTTTCAAAAAAAGTATTTTATATAACAAGTCACCCCTCCACACTGAAAGCGTGGTCAAGGGGTCTTCGACTTTTCAAAAAAATCCCCTTGATGACGGTTAAGTCAACCAAGGGGATTTTGTTACTTCTTTCTATTTTCAATTATGGCCTTGTTATGCTCTTCAATTGCTTTTGCAACCTCGCAGTCACAAGGACCATAACGAACGCAACAGTCTCTGTAAATCGGCAATTTTTTACCACAATAGGGACAATAGCCCCCTTTACTGTGACCTACAATCCACTCATTCTCAGGAACAAGCTGGACATCAGCAAGAGTCTTAATTTCTTTTTCTCTCATAAGCTTAAAATAATATAATTGATAATCTGTTTATTGCGACAGAATATATCATACTTTTA
>CAMOQT010000064.1 GCA_946623145.1 uncultured Azospirillum sp. | reverse complement strand
AGCATTGCCATCATGATAAACATTTTTTTCATAATCTTATAAATTTTTAATTTTTAACTTTTTTTGACCTTGATTTTAGCTGTGATTACTCAGCAGCTACGGTATAAGGATATGAACCGTTAACGGTGTAAAAATCACCGTTGGTGAAGGTACGCTTCACAACACCCTTTGTTAAGAACGGGGTTTGTTCTGCATTATTATCCTTCTTGAATGACTTCAGACCATCAATTAATGCCTGTCCGCCAGCGACGTCCATAGCGCGGTAGGTGCCATCTGAGAACTGAAGTGTGTATACCCAACCACCCGTGTTAGGAGTGATCATGCAAGGCACCCACTTGTTAGTGTAGCCTGCATCATACATACAACTGTTCCATGTGGCATCAGCCAACTGACTGTTGTCGTAACTATCCTTCTTAACGCCATTTACAACCGTATAGGTCTTTTTGGTCGTTTTGATGACAGATACTTCAAACCAATCAGCGCCCTGATCTTTCTTTGAATAATTTTTGTAGATAGGACTTGCGGTTCTATCACTGATCCAAAGAATTTCGCCGTCAACGCGGAATGTTGGCTCCGGCATTGTCTCATTTTTCTCTTTCATTTCCACGAAGTACTCGATCACTGTTTTTGCAGAAACGACATAAGGCTTAAGATCCTTGCGGATGGTGCCTCTGTCAACAAATTTAATTACTACAGAGTCTCTGTAGGTAAATCTGTCGATTATGCTGTCATTTCTTTCAATTCGAGTACTATCGATGCGGCTTGTACCAACGCTGCTAAAAGACAACGTAGGCATAAGGAAACTCTCAGGTTTTCCATTGAGTAACCTTTTAGCTTCACCGGTTGTGATAGACAAGTTTCTTTTGTATACATTTGTGTCGAAGTTCTGGTTGGTAGTGATTGCACGAATGCTATCACCCTCTTCATTGCTGCTCCACTCACCGTAAGATGGTGTTACAGAAATGAAATCTTCCAGAGACTTAAATACTACAACATTCTTCTTGTCAAAAGAGAAGTACTGATCTGTGCCGAGTGATGCCGTAAACGGAACCTCTACCATATATGAATCTTTAAGATTCGTTTTCTTATATGATAAGATGGTTTCTGTTGTAGGCATCTCGAACCAATCCGACTTTGTGGTCTCCCATGTGTCGTTGTTCTCGGGGATACTGTCTTTCTGTGTGGGCTGGGTCGGCTGTTCTTTTATCTCAAAGAACTCATCATCATATTTATTGCACGATGTTATTACCAATACTATTACCAACCCTACTAATGCTAAAATATTCTTTTTCATTGTTTTTTTTTGCCACGCCTTGTTAAAGATTTCTCTAAAACGCAGTATTCGTAGCCTTTCTATGTTATTTATTATTTTTTTTATTAAAATGGGTACACAGACAACAATGTCAAAAACAAAATTGCGGTACCCAATATATAGAAAACCCAAAAGAAAAAATTTCTATAGGGTTATGAAAAAATCGGGGGCGGCTCGGGGGGACATCATACAAAAGAGTACGAAGTTGAGCCTTATATTGTTAATTATTTGTTATACTCCCTTTATTTTAGCAATTATTTCCTAAACCGTTATAAATCAAATCAAAATCAACAAAGTTGAAGTTAAAAATGAATTATGAAGATTTTTAAATAATAAGCATAAAGTATGTATAACATAGTAATATTTTCCTATTCTTACTATACCACAAAATTCATTAACAAACAATAAAATTCGACATAAATTTGTCAAAAAATTGCTTTTTTATAAAATTCGAAGACCCCGTGACGCATTCGGCTTTCAGCCTCAGCGAGGGGTGACAGAAAAGAATATAAAAGTCGAAGATCCCTTGACGGTTGTTTCACAACCGAGGGATGACTTTATGGGGGATATGACGTGGAGGGATGACTGTTTATTTGGAGGGGGGACTTGTTATTTATGAATATGACAGTTATTTATTTGCCGTAATCGGGGCCATTGAGTCGGCTTTGAGCCAATAGATTCGGATCAAGTGCGCGGGCTTGAGTCGGCTGTTTCGGCTGCCATTCCGGAAACTTATCTTTATTTGCGTCTTTAAAGGCTGCCATTTGCTCTTTATTCAAGCCAAAATCGCCCTTTTTGCCCTTGCCGCTCAACTGTTGCTCAAAACGAGACAACTCCTCAGCAGCTTTATCATTTTGACCGCTTTTCATCAAGGCATCATAACGTTTTTGGACTTTATCCTGTTTTTTCTGAATAGCATCCCATTTTTTGGCAGGAATTGAGTTCAACGGATTATCTTTATCATTGCGAGCTTGGGCTTGTCGATCAACAGTTTGGGCTTTTTTACCGTCTTTGCCTTTTGCGAGTTGATCCATAACCATCCCTGTGCCGACACCTAAAGCAACGTCTTTGGCAATATCGCCGATTCCTGACGACTCTTTTGAGGTCTGATTAGATCCTTGAGATGAACCACCATTACTCGGCTGAGCTCCCCCGTCATTGCTGTTTTCGGAATTACCGGCTTGTGCTTGGGCGCTCCCCATATCTAAGGATTGATTTAGGGCATTGGTATTAAGATTGCCCTGCGTTATTCCCATATCTTGGCCATTAGCACGCATCATCTCATTACCTTTTCTTTGCAGGCTTTGGCCTCTTTTATCCATGAGTTTACCTGTTATTTGCATCATCTTACCGGTCATTGCAGCGGCCATACCTGCAGCTAATTGCGCCGTACCTAAACCCATTTGCACCATACCTGTTGCAATTCGCCCCAGCCCTCTTCCCATGCTGGCAGCACCCTGAGCCAACAAAGATGCGGCTTGTGAAGCCATTGCAGCAGCGGCTGCTGATCCGACAATTGTGCAAAGGGCAATTCCGGCAGCAACCAGCATTACCGTGCCGGCAGCTATTTTTGCTACTCCAATAGCTAATTCAGCAACACCTTTGGTGATTTTAAGAAATCCTTGTAAAATCTTTTTTCCGCCGGCTCTTATCAGTTTTGTACCGCGCTTAAAAATCTTACCACCGTTATTCGATAACGGTTTTGCGGCATTACATAATGCTTTTCCTCTGGCGTGCTTTATTTTACCTTTAGCGGCTTTTTCTCTTCTCTTTTTAGCTTTTTTTTCTTCTTTGGACAGTTTCTTTTTGGAGGATTTATTTTGTTTTTCCGATTCCGGTTTTTCACTTGAATTTTTATATTCGGAACGAGATTTTAGTAATGTTGAAAATATCCTTTCTTCCGGATCTTTCTTATAAAGAAGATCCATCGTATCTTCTTTGATGACATCCCATCCGCGTATACGTTTATCGCTAGGGCTCCATTCTTCCTTTATGACATTCCCTATCCTTTTAAATATACTTGTTGATGGCTGATTTTCTCTCTCAGCTTTTACCATATCAATAATAGCGTTGTTCGGTGAACCTGAATTTCCTGTTTCTGCCATCAGAATCTCCTATTATTTCCGGGTATTTAGAGACATTTTATTCTCTATCTGTTAACATTTAATTTATTATAACAAATTTCGCTTATTTTGTCTATCTTTTTAGGGGCTTTATGAGAATTGTCACATTTCTTTAATATGTTGTGTTTATTAAATTTTTATTCTGATGAGCCCTGATCATCCGTTATATTCTGATTATAATCATCTTTAATCGCTTGCGTATCAGTCTCAACCGGTGTTTCCTCTTTTGGACGCCACTCTACAAATTTATCTTTGTTTTCTAACTTAAAGGCAGCGACTTGTTCTTCACTCAAGCCAAAATCGCCTTTGTTGCCACGACTTCTCAACTGTTTTTCAAAACGAGATAACTCCTCAACGGCTCTATATCCTAATCCGCTTTGCTTGAGGGCATCATAGCGCATCTTAACCATATCGCGTTTTCTGTAAATCGCATCCCATTTTTTGGCAGAAATAAAATCTGCTGAAACTTCTGTATTATCGCTAACAATTTGTTCTTCTGCGTTTTTATCGTTATTTTCATTATTCTTTTGCATGAGCTGATTCATAAAAGCTCCGCTACCGAGCATCATAGCAACATCTTGAGCCATATCGCTCAATGTCGGCTCTTTGTTAGGCTCTTCAACCGGAATTTCTTCAGTGACGCTGGCTTTTTCTTCCTCTTGCGGGGGCTCATTATTACTCTTATTTTCCGGAGAAATGCTCTTTTCACTGTTAGCAATGGCGTTATTATCTTCACCAGTGGTGTCGCTAGTTGATTCCGGCGTTTTGCTTGCCTCTTCCGGTTTAACTGAACTCGCCTCCTGAGTTTCTGTATTGTTCGTCTCTGAAGGCTGTTTGGAAGGAGCAGGCTCGGCTTTAGGGGCTTCAATATTCTGACCACCCGCCTGCATCATTTCAACACCTTTCTTCTGCAACTTTTGCCCTTTACCACTCAATATTTGAGCAATTGTTTTCATTATAACCCCAGCTGCAGAAGAGCATATTCCGCGAACGATTTGTACCATACCCCAAATTGCTTGTATGATGCCCAAAATAATTTTTGCCACCATTTTGAAGATTATGCCAAATCCTTGACCAATCGTCGAAACACCATTTGAGATCTTTCTTTTTCCGGCTTTAATGCCGATAAGCGTACAAAATATCAGGACACCAAATGCGATTTTTATTATTCCGAATATTATTGTTAAAATTGCAGCGATGATATCAATAATTATTCTGAGTCCTTTAAGCAATCCTCTAAATATATTTTTTATGCCTGATTTCAGCAAATTATCGGCATATTGAAGCGTTTTTTCGCCGCTTTTTAATAAAGATTTACCGGCATTAGAGCGTGCTTTTCCTTCAGAATATTTTGTTCTGCCTAAAACGACTTTTCTTTGATTTTCTAGGGCTTTTTTATCTTCTTTTGACAGATTATTTTCTGCAGATTTATTTATTTTCGGAAGTCTTGCCCTTTCGTATAATGTTGCTTCAAGCCATGTATTTCCTATCGTATTCCAAGCATCGGTTTCTGGCTTAAACTCCTGTTTAAAGGCATTTCTTATTTTTTTGAAAAGGGCATCAAATCCTAACTTTTGATTCTCTTTTATCATTCTGCCGATAACATCGTTTTTAGGGCTCAATTCTTCTTTCAAAATATGCCCTATTTCTCCAAAGAAACCTCTTTTTTCCGTTGATGTCAGATTTTCATTTTCAGCCATCAAAATCTCCCGTTACTTTTCTTACATTTTGGGTATATTATTCCCTGTCTGTTAATATTTAATTTATAACGGATAGAGAGATTATTTAAATGGGGTCATCACCCTATCTAATACGCCTTTGAGTTCTGAAATACAGATTCCATAATTAGTAATTGCTACACCGGCTTGATCACATTTATGGATTCTTGATAAAATTTCCCGACGATTTTGCGTACAACCACCGCATTGGATAACCAATTTATATTCTCGCAGATTTTCAGGGAAAACACAGCCAGAAACATGATCTATTTGCAGATTTTTCCCTGTTTTCTTTTTCAGCCAATTCGGAATTTTAACTTTGCCGATATCATCGTCTATGGCGTGATGCGTGCAAGCCTCCGCAATCAAAACTTTGTCACCGTCCTGAAGTTTGGAAATTTCTTTCGCCCCTTCCGCCATTTTTAGCAAATCCCCTTTTAAGCGCGCAAACAAAATCGAAAAAGTCGTACATTTGATGTCTTGTGGTGTTTTTGCAACCATAAAATCGACAACTTGCGAATCGCAAACCACTAAATCCGGCTTATTTTTCAAACTTTGCAGAGCTTGTTCATATTCTGTTTCCTTAACCACGAGAACAACATTATTATAATCTAAGGCATCTCGAATAGCTTGTACTTGCGGCATAATCAACCGCCCTTTCGGGGCTTCTTTATCAATCGGTGTTATTAAAATAATTGTACTTTGCGGTTGGACTAAGTCTCCAAGCAAAGCAGGCGCTTTGATGAAATCTTCAGGCACAAGTTTAATTAATTCTGCTTTTAACTCATTCAGAACTCTGTCACGACTGCTTTGATCCTGAGCATTGACTTTAATACCATCATTCGGGCATTCATATAAATCAGCTTTATTATATACTTTTATCAGAGGAATTTTGCGCTTATTACATTCGGCAATGATTGTCTCCTCTTCTTTACCGAAATGATTGCCTTCACAAACCAAAATCGCTATATCTGCTTTATCTAAAATACGATTTGTTTTTTCCAAACGTTTATCAGCCAGAGCGGTTTCATCTCCAAAACCAGCCGTATCAAGCCACACGACAGGACCAATCGGCAATAACTCTTGTGTTTTTTCGACAACATCGGTCGTCGTTCCTGCCAATTGAGAAGTTATCGAAACTTCCTGTCCTGTTACCAAGTTTAAAAAGCTCGATTTTCCGGCGTTTACCCGCCCTAATAAAGCAATATGAAGACGTAATGATTTCGGTGCTGTTTGCATTATTCCTGTTTCCCATTTTTGACTAAAGTTTTTATGACCTCATTGGCAATCGTTAACCCAAAAATCGCCGTGATGGTCGGCAAAGAACCTAAGGTGTTTCTTTTTCCCTCTGTATCACTTAACAAAATCGCCTGTTGTTGAGCCGCTTCATCAGAATAAACACATTTTACTTTTTGAATATCAACCTTTCGACGGCGTAAACGTTGGCGCAACATTCTTGATAAACTACAATTAACCGTTTTATCTAATGTACCGATTTTAATCCGATTTGTGTCTGTCTTAAGTGCGGCTCCCATTGATGAAATAAAAGGAATATCTCGACGCACCAATTCTTCAATTAAGCAACATTTGGCATTTAAGGAATCTATCGCATCAATAACAATGTCTGCTTTGGTTTGCAATAAATCAGACAAAGTCTCCTGATTAACATATAAATCTTTTGTTTCAATGCGACAATCCGGATTGATTTCTTTGATTCGCTCCCGCGCAACATCAACTTTTTTACGACCTATTGTCGATGATAAGGCTAAAATTTGGCGATTAATGTTTGTTTCATCAAAAGTGTCAAAATCAACAACAATAATATGCCCGACACCCGCACGAGCAATAGCCTCTAACGCATAGCCCCCCACAGCGCCGACACCTATAATCATAACTGTTGCTTGTCGCAAGACCTGTATGCCCTGCTCACCAATTAATAATCCTGTACGCATTACTCTCGGAGATATTGTCATTTGATAAACTCCAATGAATTTTGATAAGCTTGTGCGCTTAACTGTTCAACCGATATTTCCAGCAATCTCGAAGCTGTTTCAATTATTTTTTTTACAGCCCAAGCCCCATCAGACTGAAACGGTGCATCCGATTCAAATAAAATCTTATTATTCGGTATCAATTTTAACAATTCTTTGGCTTGCGGATGCTTTAATAATCCGTTTCCAACACCGATATAGCCACCCTTTTGAATAATCTTTTTTAAAAATTCGGCTTTGCCGTTATAGCCATGTATGACAAACTTTTGAGGCAATTTATCCCAATATTCTTCTATGAGGGCAACGGCTTTAACAGCATGGATAATCAACGGTCGTTTAAGCTCTTCAGCTAATCGAATGTGCTCGGCAAAGA
>CAMOQT010000063.1 GCA_946623145.1 uncultured Azospirillum sp. | reverse complement strand
AAGCTCTCATCTGCTGTTGATTCCTCATTACCCAGAACTCCGGGGAGTAATCTGATAATGGCATCCAACATAATCTGTGCCGCCTGCTCGCCTCCGGTCAAGATATAATCGCCAATGCTGATTTCCTCAACCTGATATGCATCAAGCACACGCTCATCAATCCCTTCAAAACGGCTACAGATAATAGACAGGTTTTCTTCATTTGCCAATTCATGAGCCATTTTTTGCGTTAACGGTTTGCCGCGTGGTGACATCGAAATCAAACGTCCACCATGGTGATTATGCTGTAATGCATTCCCTAACACATCAGGACGCATCACCATACCAGCACCGCCACCACAAGGTGTATCATCAACCGAGCCATGCTTATCAAAAGCATAATCTCTGATATTAACGGTCTCTAATGACCACTTACCATTTTCAAGAGCTTTTCCGGTCAGAGAATATCCCAAAAATCCGGGAAAGATCTCAGGAAAAATGGTATAGACCTTAACGTTCAGCATCCTCGCCTCCGTCGTCATCCGGCGCAAACGATAAACTTGCAGATGTAACTGTTATATATCCCTCAGACACTTTGATATCAGGAACATAAGCTTTAGTAAAAGGTATCATTTCGAGTTTTCCGGTCGATTTGAGCTTAATCTCAATAATCTCTCCGGCTCCAAAATTATATAAGCCGGCAACTGATCCAATCACTTGATTATTTTGACGAACTTCCAATCCGATTAAATCAGCTTCATAGAATTCATCTTCATCTTCTAATTCAGGCAAAACCTCACGATTGATATAAAATCCGTTTCCAATCAGAGCTTCTGCCGCCGTGCGATCATTAATACCTTTTATTTTTACTCTTAAGAGTTCCTTACTGCGTCCGACAACTTTAAGCTCAAACGTTCTATTTCCGTTTTTGTTTTCAACGACACCATACTTATCGACATTGGTATCCGGCTCGGTAAAGCTTTTGACTTTAACTTCGCCTTTTATCCCATGAACACCGACAATTGCGCCGATACAAATTCGTTTATCTTCCGTCATTGCTTAACTCGTTATACAACAGTTAGACACTTTATTATATATAAAATAATTATTCAGCAGAAGCTTCTGTTGATTCAGCTTTAGCAGCAGCGGCAGCTTCAGCAGCGGCTTTTGCTTTTTCTTCTTTTTCTTGCAAACGAGCAACAGCTTTAGCCTTTGGTGCAGACTTCTTCGGTTGTTCATGAATAACCGGAGCTTTGCACAAGCCTAAGTTTGCTAACATTTTTTGCATTCTTTCTGTCGGTTGAGCGCCTTTAGCTAACCAAGATTTTACTTTTTCAACATCAAGAACTAATCTTTCTGCATGATCCTTTGGCAATAATGGGTTAAATGTACCCAATTTTTCAATAAAGCTTCCGTCACGAGGAGCTCTTTGATCTGCTACAACGACTTTGTAAAAAGGACGTTTTTTAGAACCACCGCGAGATAGTCTGATACGTACTGACATTTTTGTTTTCTCCTAAATAAAGTTAATTAAAATGGGAATTTGTTTCCCATACCGCCCAGCATTCCGCCAAACGGATTTCCTGTTTTCATTAAAGGCATATGAGAGCCCATCAATGATGACAGACCGCCATTACCCATTCTTTTCATTAAAGTTGACATTTGCTCATAAGCTTTGAGCAATTTGTTAACTTCTTGAACTTCCACTCCGGCTCCAGCCGCAATACGTTTTTTGCGCGAAGCTTTTATGATTTCAGGATGTTTCCTTTCTTGACAAGTCATAGAAAGGATAATTGCCTCCTGTTTTTTGACCAAACTGTCGCCAATACCTGAAGCTTCAATCTGGCTCTTAAATTTTGACAATCCGGGTATCATTCCTACCAAAGATCCCATACTGCCTAATTTTTGAATTTGTTTCAATTGTGCGAGCATATCTTCTAAATCGAACTTGCCCTTCATCATTTTACGGGCCATTTTTTCAGCTTCGGCATGGTCAACTTTTTCAATGGCTTTTTCAACCAGACTAACCACATCGCCCTGGCCTAAAATGCGTCCGGCAATACGCTCGGGATGAAACTTCTCAAATTCTTCTATTTTTTCGCCTGTTCCCATAAATTTTATAGGAACACCGGCAACCATTTTCATGGATAAAGCCGCACCGGCACGTCCGGAACCGTCAAGACGGGTTAAGACAATACCTGTAATTCCGACTTTTTCATTAAATTCCTTGGCGACATTGCAAGCTTCCTGTCCGATAAGGGCATCAGCAACAAGCAATGTTTCTATCGGGTTTGACAATTTTTTAACAGCGACAACTTCGTTCATCAGTGTTTCATCTATCTGTAAACGACCTGCCGTATCTAAAATCAGAACCTCAAAACCGCCTTTTTTAGCCTCAGATAAAGCGCGTTTGGTAATTGCTTCCGGCTTCTCTCCATTAACAATCGGCAAACATTCAACACCGGTTTGTTCTGCTAACTGCGCTAATTGTTGCTGTGCAGCCGGACGGTAGATATCTAAGGATGCCAACATTACTTTTTTATATTTTTTTATTCTGTTAGCAATTTTAGCTGAGGTCGTCGTCTTACCCGAACCTTGCAAACCAACCATTAAAATAACAGCTGGCGGCGTGGTCTGAAAATTCAGCTCTGAACCTTGTTCCGAACCCAATAATTTTACCAATTCGTCATGAACAATTTTAACAACCATTTGTCCTGGCTGAATGGATTTGACAACTTTTTCACCCAAAGCCTGTTCTTTGACTTGAGCAATAAAAGTTTTAACAACCGGCAAAGATACATCAGCCTCGAGCAAAGCAATGCGAATCTCGCGCATAGCTTCATCAATATCTTTTTCCGTTAAGACACCGCGAGAAGTTATTTTAGAGAACGCAGCGCTTAATTTATCTGTCAAACTTTCAAACATTCAGTACCTATATACTATTGCACGCCAGTGGACGAACCCTCGTTGACTGGCGGCACACCGTAGTGTGTATTAAAATTATTCATTTCTACATGAATTTGGTTGTTTTATAACGGAGAAAATCTATAGAGTCAAGGGAAAAATAGATAAAAAAATAACGCCCGAGATAACCCCGAGCGTTTATTTTTTTGGAAACATTCACTCATTCGTAAATATAGTGAATATTGATTGTTCGTTTGGTGGTTGTAACATGGTTAAGGTTTATTTTTATAACCATCTCCCCTTTATCCAGATGAACGACATAATGACGAAGAGTCTTGTTAATTAATTTTCCTTTATCGTCAATCTTGCTGTCAGGGTGATTCAAAAAACGTTTTCCGGTATACTTAGGCGCGTTGGCATCTACAAATGAAATATAGAAGAAATTTTCTATATCATAGACACCATCTGGCTTTTCACCAGACTTAACGTAAACATCCACTGATGTCTCATTGTTGTTAAGAGCAACCTGATCGTACTTACGGATGTTGTTCATCACGCTGTCTGCGTAAGCATTTCCTTCTGCTGAACTGCCACAATTACCACACGACATTACTACAACACTAACCAGTGCCACAGTAAAATAAAAAAACATTTTCTTCATGATAATAAAATTAATTATATATTTTGTAAGTTTAATATACCATATTTTAGACAGAGCCGCAATATTATTTGCTTGCATTTTTGTGTTTTTTATATTAGTTTCGTTGCAGATTTATATTTTTACGACATTATTAATAACTAAAAAAAACGCTTATGTGTAATTCAAAAAATGCTATTCCGCTGATTCAGCAGCCAAAAGCCCCAGAAACACCTTGTGCTCATATTTGGGTTAGGTACACAGCCTCCAAGAGAACTTTTGTTAAATTAAAAAAATGTGCTATCTGCGGCGTTGTTGTTGAGGCCTAGTTTCAATCCCCTATTTGAGTTTTCGCTCAAAGGGGATTTTTTTTATTATTGCAATGAAAAATCTTGTTATCTGAAAATTTATGATGTATATGTTTTTACAATTATAAATGATTTTTAAGGATACGAAATTATGGTTAAAATTGCAATTGCCGGTGTACAAGGAAATATCGGACGTGAAATTTTGAGTTTTTTGGATGAAAACGGCTATAAAGCCGCTGATATAGTTGCCCTTGAACCTAAAGCTCCGCTCGGCACACAAGTATCTTACAGCGAAGATGAAGATTTAGACGTTTTTAACCTTGATGATTACGATTTTTCCGGCATTGATGTTGCTGTTTTTGCAACCAGTGATGTTATTTCTAAACATTATATCCCGCATGCTTTAGCTAAAAAAGTTAAGGTCATTGATTGTTCTTCCGCATTTTTTGCCGATGAAGATGTTCCTCTTATTATTGCCGGATACAATAATGATAAAATTATGACTGCCGCAAAAGGTCTTATTGCTATCCCATCGACGGCTGTTATACAGATGCTTACACCACTTCTTAAAGTTCAGGAAAATTACCATATTAAAAGAATCGTTGTTTCGACTTATACTTCTACTTCAGCTTATGGTAAAGAAGCTATGGACGAACTCTTCTCACAAACTCGTCGTATTTATATGAATGCGCCTATTGTTGATGATCAACAAGTTTTCCATAAGCAAATTGCATTCAATGTTATTCCTCAATTAAGTGATTTTATCGGTGAGGAAACACAAATTGAATGGGCTATGAATGCCGAAAGTAAGAAAGTATTGGGAACAGATGTTAAAGTTCATGCGAATGGAGCTGTTATTCCTGCTTTTATCGGGGCGGCACAATATGTTAATGTTGAGTGCGAAAAAGATACTGATGTTGATGATATTCGCAATCTAATGAAACAAACAGATGGTGTCGTTGTCTTTGATAAAAACACCGACGGCGGTTATGTTTGCTTAACAGATATTCAAGGCGAAGATAATATCTATATCAGTCGTTTACGTCAGGATACTTCGGTTGAAAACGGGTTCAGCTTCTGGTGTGTTGCTGATGATCAACGAGCTTGCACTGCAAAAAACGCCTTTTCCGTTCTTAAACTTATTCTTTCTCTTAAACAACACTAAATTTTTCAGAGGAACTTTTTATGATAAAATTACTTCAATTCACGTTTCTAGTTGTTTCTCTTCTTTTTTCTTCAGGTGCTTATGCTCAAAAAGTCGAGGTTGATGCTGTTACAAAAGTTGTTGAAAGCATTAAATCAAACCAAGAACTGAATTATAATGTTATTTCTCAGCAAATTTATGTTATTGAAGAAAATCTGAAAAATGGTCAATATACCATGGAATTTCTCTCCGACAGCGTCAAAACTTTAAGTGATTATCGAACAAAACTGACGGCAGCACGTAAACTGAATGAAAAAGAATTGCAATTTGTTTTAAAAAGAATTGAAGCTCTCGGCTCTTCTGAAGACGGCATAGAAGTTGAATCTATTACTGAAAAAAGAAAAGAATTCAACGATGAAGCTTCTGCACAAAAGGGACTGATTGCCGAAGCCGATGTTATGCTTGCCAAAATTGATGAACTTGATGCTTTGATTTTGAATGTTCGTAACAAAGAGCTTATCGGCAACCTGTTATCTCAAAAATATCCATTGCTTTTACCTCAGAATTTTTTACAAGCAACATCCTTATTTGTTAAATTTTCTCTTGATATCATTAAGTCTCCGATTAATTGGTATAATAATCTCAGTGACGTTCAACAGCAGGATATTCATCTTAAATTTATTCCGGCTACTTTAATCTTTATTTTGTTGTTATGGTTAGCTATTCACGTCCGAATGTTCATTATGCGCCATTTCGGATATAAATATGATATCCGCAATCCTCGTTTCGGTAAAAAAGTTTTTGCTGCATTTTTGGTAGCTATAGCTTACGGCGTTATTCCTGCTATTTTGATTGCCGGCTTTATGATATGGCTTTTCGGAACCAAAATTGTTGATGGTACTTTCTTTGGAATTATTTTAAACTCGGCATTGTTCTATTTACTTATCGGATTCTTAACAAAAGCATTTACTCGCGTTATTTTTGCTCCTTATAATCCTAAATGGCGTCTGGTAAACATGGAAACAGATCAGGCAAAAAAAATCACTAAAATGTTTTATGTTGCTATTGTTTCTGTCTGCTTCTGCGCCTTTTTGCAAAGTGTTGCCGTTTCAGCTAACTATTCTATTGAGCTGATTTCTTTTATTTCCATCATTTCCAGTGCCATTAAAGCCTTATTTATCATTCTCCTGACTAAAACATTGCTTTTAGACACAGTTTCTAATACAGATGATGATGAAGATGATGATGCCGAAGAAAATGTTCAAGCTGAAGCTTTAGGTCGTGCGGTTAAAATCAGTTTTCTGATTATGGTCAGCGTCAGTATTGTCTTTATCCTTTCCTTGTTTGGATATGCTCGTCTCAGCGCCTTTATTTTTAACCGCTTTATTATCTCTGTTTTACTCATTGGCGCCCTTATTTTAATTCGCAAGGTGATCTCTGAATTTTTGCACCATATGCTCTTTTTCAAGTTTTGGTTCAACACTTTCAGATTACGGCGTAAAGTCAGAATGTCTATTGATTTTTGGATCAATATGATTTTAGATCCTATTTTCATTCTGCTTGGTCTCTTTTTAATTTTAACATTATGGGGTGTCTCTACAGATTTACTCTGGCAAAGTTTGAAAAAATTATTTACCGGCTTTAAAATCGGTGGCATTACAATTTCTTTGGTTGCCATTGCTTTCGGAATTGGTTCTTTCTTCTTATCTCTCGCTTTATTCAAAACCTTACGCACGCGCTTCTTCAATCAAGTTTTGAATAAAATGAATATTGATGATGGTGTTCGCCACTCCTTATCCGCCGGTCTCGGATTTATCGGAGTTGTTTTAGCTTTTATCATCGGTATTGTGGTTATGGGTGGTGATTTAACAAATCTTGCCATCATCGCCAGTGCTCTTTCAGTTGGTATCGGTTTCGGATTACAAAATATTATTAATAACTTTGTTTCCGGCATTATCATTTTGTTTGAACGTCCTTTCAAAGTCGGAGACTGGGTTATGTTTGAAGGTGAGGAAGGTAAAATCAAACAAATTAACATTCGTTCAACCGAAATTGAAACATTTAAACGGGCCAGTATCATTGTTCCTAATGCGACACTTATTTCAAGCGCTGTTACCAATATGACTCATGGCGACAGTTGGTCTCGTCAATCAATTTCTATCGGTGTTGCATATGGTTCTGATGTTGATAAGGT
Source organism: uncultured Azospirillum sp. (assembly GCA_946623145.1). Lineage (GTDB taxonomy): Bacteria > Pseudomonadota > Alphaproteobacteria > RF32 > CAG-239 > Scatocola. Next base: position 363 of record CAMOQT010000063.1, on the reverse strand, counting down.
TAAAAGCATATTGTTAGAGGTTGCCGCCAAAAACAAACATGTACATAAGAATCCTGCACCATATGTTATTTTCAAAGATTTTGGTGCCAGCAGTCTTGATTTTGATTTACGTTGTTACACCGATAATATTTGGAACGGATGGACTATTCCGAGTGAATTACGTTTTGAAATTTATAAACGCTTTAATGAAGAAGGTATTGAAATTCCATTCCAACAAGTTGTTGTGCATCAAGCTAAAGATTAAATTTGTACAGACGCTTAAAGTTTGGGGTTGCAAATTAATATTTTTATGCTAAAAATGGGGGCGTTGCCGCTTTAGCTCAGTTGGTAGAGCAACGCATTCGTAATGCGTGGGTCGGGTGT
>CAMOQT010000062.1 GCA_946623145.1 uncultured Azospirillum sp. | reverse complement strand
TGCAGCACGATAAGCCGGATAAATTGTTGCCAAGAAGCAAAGTAACAAAGAAATCACAACAACCATTGTTACTTCTAACATATCAATTTTTGCCGGCAGATGCGATAAGAAATAAATTTCTGCCGAGAATAAATCCCGTCCAGACATAGCCTCTAAGCCATGACGAATAGCTTCGATATTATCACAGAAAAGAACGCCTAATACTAATCCCAAAATCGTACCAACTATACCGATAAACGCACCATCCATAAAGAATATGCGCATAATCATACCTTTTGTTGCCCCCATTGTTCGTAAAACAGCAATATCACGTCCTTTATCTTTAACCAACATAATCAAACCGGTAATAATATTAAATGCCGCAACAATAATAATCAGCGTCAAGATTAAGAACATAACATTTCGCTCAACATCTATAGCATTAAAAAAGGCAGCATTACTTTGCTTCCAATCATAAACATAGGCTCCATCACCGACACTTTCAACAATAGCTTGCCGAACCTGAGGCATATATTTACCATCTGTTAATGTCACATCAATATGAGTAACGGCATCACCCAAACCAAAATATTTCTGAGCAGCTTCCAGCGGTAAAAAGATTGTACTAGCATCATATTCATACATACCGACATCAAACGAACCGATAACACGATAAGACTTCATCCGAGGAACTGTTCCAAAAGCTGTAACTTTTCCGTTTGGAGAAATTAAAGTAATCTCATCACCTGAAACAATTCCCATTTTTTGTGCTAAACGATAACCTATAATAGCAACATTGCCTTGAAACTCAGACATATCAATATATTTAACACTATTTTTCAAAACATCTTTTTTTAGCAAATCCTCTTTTGTAATACCACGAATCATAGCCCCTTCTGCAGCTTTTCCTGCTGTTACTAAAAGCTGATTTTGCACCATCGGAATGACTGTTTGTACTTTATCAAACGAACTGATTTCTTTCATAGCCTGTCGGTAATTATTAAATGGATATCCGGCAATAGAAGTAATTCCGATATGCCCGTCTATACCCAAAATTCGACTTAACAACTCTTCGCGAAAACCATTCATAACGGACATAACTATAATCAATGTCGCAACACCCAAGGCGATTCCTGTAAAAGCAAAACCGGTAATAACCGAGATAAAACCTTCTTTACGTTTTGCGCGAAGATATCGATAAGCAGCCAATCTTTCAAATTTTGAAAAAATCATAAATTACTCCCTGTTCTTTCTCTTGATTTTATAAAAGATTTATTCTTTTTGACAACGACAAAGCAATGAATGTGTATAAAAAAAGCCCTATCATTCTGATAAGGCTTTTTCCTTTTAATAATATTAAGCAGCTTCTTTGCTCATTAAACCTTCTGAAATCTGCAAATTAGTCATAATCATACTATCAATGGCCTTTGCATTAATATTACTCATATCTTTACCAACCTCAATCGTCTTAGCAGAAACATAATCAGCTAACTTAATCAGATTATTACATGTTTCTTTAGGTAAAAGATTTTCTTTTTGATCGGCTAAAGTCTTAATATATACCCACAATTTCATATTATTATCCAAAGCTTCAACCAAATCAGAAACATTTTGATTTTCACGAGCATTAGATAAATCAATTGCACATTTCAACAATGAAAAAGCTTCTTCTCTTGCTAAATTATGGTGTACAGATTCAAGTAATCCTCTGCAAATTTGCATATTAATATTAACCAAGCAATTAACATCAGATGATGTTGCTTTAATACCTTTTGATAAAGTCAAACGTTCAACAAATTTAGATAATTTCAATAAGTTAGTTTTAATATCTTCCGGCAAAAAATTCTTAGCATTTTTCAAAGAGGTTTCAATCTCAACCCATAACTGCAAATTTTCATCCAAAGCTATAATCAAATCACTTTCATTACCGCTATTCAAAGCCTGAGATAAAGCCATTCCTTTTTCTAACAAAACACTGGCCTCTTGTTCCGCTCTGGCCATAATATCAAAATTTTCGCTCATCTTTTGTTTTCCCTTAAAAAATTAAATCTTAAAATTCTCTCTTTTTGCAGAACGGACAGTATCTCTGGGGAAAAGAAATATCGCCCGCTCTGCAAGGTAAAACGATATTTCGCTTTACCTTTCGGATAATAAGCATTTTTTCTTGGGGAGAGAAAATGGCTTATATCCTAAACTCAATAATACCCTGTCCTAATCAAAATTAACTACTGTCCTCATCTTTGCCAAACTAAATATATAAATTAGAATGGCGAAATAATATCTATCAACTGGCGTCCGTAACGTGGCTGCTGCATATCTGATACGGTTCCCTTACCGCCATAAGAAACTCGAAGTTCCGCAATCTTACTGGATTCAATTGTATTGTCTGAAGAAATATCCGCACGGCGAATAATTCCTCTGACACTCAGCTGACGTAATTCATAATTAACTCTGATTTCCTGAGTTCCCTCAATAACCAGATTATCATTCGGTAAAACCTGAATAACGACAGCGGCCATTGTCATGTTGATTTTTTCAGAACGATCAATTTTACCTTCACCGGTAACATCATGATCTGACTTAACATCAAAAAGACTTGTTACATCAACCGCATCTGGCAAATAATCTTTCGCATATTTTTCATAACCGGCTAAAGCATTGACATTAACCGTATCTTTATTGGTATCACGTGTTTGCTCTGTTTTATTTTTCATTGTTGCAGTATCTTTGGCTGAAATATTAACCGTAATAATATCCCCTACCTTAGAAGCACGCTGATCTTGGAAAAATCCTGAAGAACCTTTTTTCCATAAAGAATTTACACCCGCATACTGATCCGGATATTTAGGAGGCGTAGGCTGTGTAACAGGTTGATAATTTTGAGCCTCTAAAGGATTTGTAATCGGTGTCATTGCCGGTTCTTCACCAACAGTTTGCAAACGAGACCATATACTGCTGCAACCGCCAAGAACAGAACTCATCAGCAACAATGCCGTTATTTTTCCTATTTGTGTTGTATGTTTATTCATTTTCTTACACTCAATTTATTGATCAATCACAACTGTTGACGCATCTTGTACTACACCCGTCAACACTTTATGTGTTTTCATATTCTGAAGTTCTATTCTGTCTCCCAAAGCACCATCCTGCTGAGCAATTGCTTTGGCTGTAATTTGCATTCTGTCCGTACGATAAACGGCTAACACAATATCATTGCGTTTCACCAATACTTGGGCTCCGACATCTTTCTCATTAATAATTTTTCCCTCTTTAAGAGATCTTTGTGCCTCTTGTCCGATAAGCTTTTCTTTTTCCGTAACCATAAAAGGTTTGAGTTTTGATTGACGAATAGATTTTGTTTTTAACATCTCTTCAGTCAAGACCTCACCTTTGGCAATATTCTGTGCCGGCACCCATACTTTTGTTAAAAGGAAATACTTTCCTTGAACGGCAGATACTGTATAAGATTGACGATCGGCAAAAATTTCCGCCTCACAACTAAAACGCCCGAGATTTTCATCAACTTTCAAATTATTAATTAAAATCTTAGCTTCTGTTGCATTTTCAATTTTAAAATTGGTCTGCCCGCCAAAAAATTCTAATTCTATATCCGTCGTCTCAGCCTTATCTCGATCAACAAATTCTTGTTTAATCGATTGTGCTATATCATTCTCATCAATAACCAAGACTTCTGCTTGTGCTTGAAAAGAAAATACTAAACCGACTAAAAACGAAAGGAATAAACGATACATCATTTGCCAACCTACTTCATCTGATTAATTGTTGTCAGCATCTGATCTGAAATGGTAATAATTTTAGAATTCATTTCATATGCACGTTGTGCAGAAACCAACTCCGTAATTTCTGAAACGGCATTAACATTAGAAGTTTCTAAATAACCCTGTAAAATAGAGCCGAAACCTTCTGTATCCGGATTATCAACATTCGGAGCACCTGAAGCTTCTGTTTCTAAAAATAAATTTTGCCCCATTGCTTCCAAACCGGCTTCATTAATGAATGTTGCTAACTCCAATTGACCAACGTTAATTTCATCAGTTTCACCATCTTGTTTAACCCATACTTCACCGGAATTATTAATGTAAACTTCGACTGCATTATCCGGAATGGTAATTTCAGGTTGAACAATATAACCATCATGAGTAACAATAACGCCATCCCCATTACGTTGAAAAGCACCATCACGCGTATAAGCCGTTCCTTTACCTTCCGGTAATTCAATCTGAAAATAACCACGTCCCTGAATAGCCAAATCCAAAGTATTAGTTGTATTAATCAAACCACTACCTTCGGTAATACGATAAACCGCAGCTGTTCTGACACCTAAACCAAGTTGCAAACCAGATGGAACAACTGTTTGTGAGGCTGAAGATTGTGATCCCGGACGGACAATGTTTTGATATAATAAATCATTAAATTCAGCTCTTCTTCTGGTATAAGCTGTTGTGTTCATATTGGCGATATTGTTAGAAATTACATCAACATTGGTTTGTTGAGCCAGCATTCCTGTGGCACCGATATATAAAGATCTCATTTATTTTCCCCTTTTATGTTTAAGCGAGTTGAGAATAAATCTCTATCGTATTAGACAATCTCTCATGTTCTTCATCAATCATCTGCTGAACAAACTCATATGAGCGTTGCAGTTGAATTAACTTTGTCATTTCTTCGACTGAATTAACATTGGATTTTTCCAAACTACGATGAATAACACGAACATTATCGGCGGTTGTCATTTGATTACCGTCAACATTATCAAACATCGTATTAGCTTTTTTCAATAACTTCTGATTATCAGCAAATTTTACAATTTGTAATTGACCGATAACCCCATTTTCTGTTGCAACCGAACCATCTTCTGTGATCATAATTTCTTTCTCTGTCGGTGCAATAAATAAAGGCGCATTTTGTTGTGATAAAACAGGATACCCGTCTGTCGTAACAATCATTCCATTGTTATCTAAAGTAAAATTACCTTTACGCGTATAGGAAATACCATTATCCGTTTCAACCGCAAAAAAACCATCCCCCTGCAAGGCCACATCTAAAGAGTTGCCGGTTTCAACCAAAGCACCTTCCATAAAATTATTATAAGTGGCAAAATCTTGCGTAAAATAAACAGGCTCTTTTCCCATGCCTTTCGCATTCATTGTCTGAGCAACAAATGTACTGAAAATCGTATCTTCCTGCTTATAACCTGTTGTATTCATGTTAGCGACGTTATTAGAAACCACATTCATCTGTTTCCATAAAGCCATCTGCCGTGACAAAGCAATATATTTTGTATTATCCATTAAATTCTCCCCTAAATTCTTCGGATAAAATCATTTGCTTTTCATTATGCAATTACCGTGCCAATTTTTAAAAAGTTAATTTTTGGTAAAAATATTGACAAAAAATTTATTTCTTGCTAAAATATATTTATATTTTAGGAGATAAAAACATGAATAAAACCTATACTAAATCCCCTGTTACCGACAAAAATATATTACAAAGTTTCCAAGAAGCTACTACTCAACAAAAAATCTTAGAAGGTATTTCTTTTGATGATATATATATGCTCGAAAACAGCAAAGAAAAATTTATCATAGGGCAAAAAAAAAATAAATACGTAGATCCACACCTACAAAGCCAAGCAACTTACTTTATTGCTCCCATAAAAAAAAGAGAAATACAAACTGGAACTGTTATTTCTGCTTTTTCTACAGAAGAATACGATATTGATTGTGGCAAAGAGACAAGAACTCATAAAGCAGAAACATCTGTCATAATATCAAAAAATGACCAAAAAATTTATGGTTTTTCAATAAGCGAATACAATTCATTAGATAATTTAGATTGTATAAAAAGTGCTATTAGCAAAGAAAAAAGAATTAGAGATCAGTGGAAATATGATCATTCTTTACCTGGAAAAGCAACAAAACTGACTAGAGACACTTCCAAAAAGATAGGAAAACAAATTAATAATTTCAAACAAAAAAGCCTGAAAGATAAATTTTTAATTTCTGCTGCCGCTTTAGCTCCTGTGGCTATTACAGCAGCCGCTCCTGAAGCAGTACTTGCAACTACAGCGGCTACAGCAGTAGTTGCTGGTGGTCTTTATGGTGGTCTAGGAGTTTTTTATGTCGGTGTAGGAATTGTATATGGAACAAGATATCTAACAGAATCTCTATGCGATAAAATTAAAAGCTTTACTAAAGATGTCAAAAAAAATGGAGCAAAAACAGTTGCTCAAACCAAAATTCAAGAAATAAAAAAACGTATGAATGACAGAAAAAAAGAAAAAGCAAAGGAGAAAAAATTATCACACGGAGATGCTCTTGCTTTGTTAGCTATTGCCGAACCAACACAAACGGTAAGCCCTAATTCAAATACTATGGCTATTACACCGCAAAGAGAAGTATTTTAACATTAAAATATAGAATATAAAATATAATAAAGTGTCGAATTCATATTCGACACTTTTTTACATACCTTCATAAAAATACGATATTTGTTGTTTATAGTAAGATATCAAAAAATTATGAAGGGAGTGTACTCGAATGTACAAGACCGAATAATTTTCGAGATATCTGCACTAGAAACACAAAGAGCGTATTTTTACCGTTTGATGGTTATCCCAGCTGAATTATTCCGTATCATATCTCTGGCATTATTAACGGCCTGCGTATAAAGATATGAGAGATTATATTTATTTGTACAATCATTAGCAATTTTCTGAGCAGCACCCCACTCTCCCATAGATTGAACTTTTCCAGCATCTTTATAAGCTTTCACTTCATCACGAATACAAACATTCATTTGCCCTTGCGGGGTTAATGGTGTTTTATTGGTATTAAACAAAGCACATCCGCTCAACAAGAGCATTAAACAAATAACTTTTTTCATTATTGAGCTGTCCCGTAATTTTGTAAGTTTTGAATAATGGTTGAAGCCATAGACTCAGATTCACTACCCAAGCCGGCAGATTGTAAAGCCAATTTTTTGAGGCAGGTACCGGATAATTCTTGAGCTGTTGCCGTCAACCCCTGCGCAAATAAAGTTCCGTTTTGAAATTTAGTATTGGCTTCACTGATTAAGCAGGCACGCAACCTTGTTTTAGCGGAAGCATTCGCATCAACAGTTGTAAATTTAGAAAGATCAAAACCGCCATCAGAAGAACAAGCTGACAAAGCTGTTGCAACAGCCAAAACAGCAAACAATTTAGATTTCATCACATATCTCCTAAAATATAAAAAAATAGTCTCAATCTTTTCTATCACAACTACATCAGGAGTCAAACATAAAAAAAACAGCCGTGGCATTTTACTGCGACAGCTGTTTTTTATTACGATTGTATTTCTCTGATCGTAGGAATGACTTGCCAAAAGAGTAAATACAAAACATAGATACATGCTAAAATAACAAATGCTCGAAAGAGCAATTCCCAATTAAAGACACCGTCCTTAAAAAGGATTTTTTCAAGTTTCTTTTTCATACCTGTATATATTAATAATTTAATTCTAAATAAGAACATATCATTTTTTAGATATTTTGTCTAGTCTTTTTTAGGTGTT
>CAMOQT010000061.1 GCA_946623145.1 uncultured Azospirillum sp. | reverse complement strand
GTACAAATAAATATCCCTATGACACCCACCCCGGAAACTTGGCCGGTACGGTTGAAGGCTGTTTTGATGAAAAAGGTGATTGTTTCGGCTATACCTCTTGCAACGAAGGTTGGACGTTTGATAAAGGGCGTTGTGAGTTAAACAAATGTTCTGTTCAAAATTTTCCTTATATATCAAACCCTAATCTGGAAGAAGATCGCGGCCAGACAAAGACCTGTAAAATCGGCGGAAACCCATACTATCAATACACAAATACAGATATTGATGGAAAAACATTAACTTCCGGCGGATGTATTCAGAACGGTTATACTTTAAGCGGTGCAGTATGCCAAAAACAATGTGTTTTCAGTGATTGTACCAGTGAGGATAAGGTTGTAACCTATACCAAAGAGAGTACAACATATACTACCACCTATCATGAATGGTCTTGCAAAATGAATACCTCAAATTGCCGCATCGGTGATTATATGACCATCAACGGTCAAAACATTGGAATTATTTATCACTTGCCAGATGAAACTTCGGATAAAGTGATGGTAGCAGCCACAACATCTTCAAGCAAGACATGGGGGGCTAATGAGGCAGTTGCGATAGATACGCCTTTGCCCAATGGTCAATTCCCGAAGGATTACAATGGTAAATATAATACCTATGTTATTTTGAATTTTGCCAAAAGTAATAACAACTATAATTATCCAGCACTTAGTTATGCTGTTGGTTATGCGCCATCTAGTTGTAATGATGCAATATGTACCGAAGGCGAATGGTATGTGCCGTCTGTCGGAGAATTGAATATCTTATTTGATAATCGTTATTTTATGTATAATGTCATGCCGAACAGTTCGCGCTATTACTCAGGTTTTGATTTTTATTCGTCAAATGAGACCAGTTATGAGGGCGCTTGTCACAAAAGTGTCGGTACTGTTCTTTGTTATCCGAAAACATTTAGCTACCATACTGTTCCGGTTTTATCATTTACACTTAAGTAAATAAAACAACCAATTGATAGTCATCCTTCCACACCATAAGGTGTGGTCAAGGGATCTTCGGGTTTGTAAAATAAAAAGCTAAAAAAACACCCCTCAGTTTTGAGGGGTGTTTTTTTTGCATTGAAACAATCTATTTTCCGAAAGGATTAAGACTGTTAAATGTATCTTTAACACCACCAAGAACACTTCCCGCTGTGTCTTTTGCTGCATCAACAGTGCCGGATGCAACATCCTTTGCAGTATTAACGGTTGACTGAGCGGCATCTTTAAGATTTGCTAAATTACTACTGATAACTGTTGTTGAAACAGAAGAGAATAATTTATTTAAAATCAAAGCAATAGAATCAGCAACAGAAGTACCAGCGGAACTTTCACCGATATTACTCAAAGTTACTGTCGGCAACGGAATAGATGCAGAAACAACATCCGGAGCCGCAGTCATAGCGCCGTTGATTTCACCGTTACTAATGATAACTTTTTTGATAATAACTTTTTTAGATGCTTTATCCGTTTCTGGTTCAGCAGGTTGTGTCGGAGAAGAAGTATAAGCATTAATATTGTTTATAATATCAGCAATATTGTTTTGAGTTAAAGACATCATTTCATAAGAAACGACAGGTTTGTGAACCAAAATTTCTTTAATGATAATTGTATCAGTTGTAACACTCTTCAAATCAACAGCTACGCTGATATTGCCGAGCTGAACAGCATATTTTGTCTTATAATTGGCAGGGTTAGCAACCGTAATTTGACTAACTGAAACTTCGCCTTTTTGCAGATTAATTTTAAAACCTTGCAAGTTAACATCGGTACCGGTAACTTCACTACCATATTTATTAACAACTTTTTTAACGACCATTTCCAACGGGAAGAAGTAATAACAAAGAGCCCCGAGGATAACTAAAATCAAAAGAAAAATGGAGAATTTTTTCATAATAACTAATCCTTATTAAAATAAATATTTCATCTAATAACATAAGATTAGGAATAAAAAAGTCAATCAGAAAATGAAGGATAAATAAAATAAATAGAATAAAAATAAGATCGCATAAAAAAAAGACTTGCAAATCAAAAAGAGTAGGGGTATAGTCCGCTATGTTCTGATTAAGGAATGGGTGCGTAGCTCAGTTGGTAGAGCAACTGACTCTTAATCAGTGGGTCTGGGGTTCGAACCCCCACGCGCCTACCAATAAAGGAAGTCCGCTTTTTAGCGGGCTTTTTTATTGGTAAATAGAAGCGTGAGGTGGTTTGAACCCCAGAGAAGGGGTTTGAAAACAAGGCTCAGGCAGACGGAAGTATGCCGGTGAGCGAAGCGAAGAGCCGTAGTTTCGACGAAGTCAACCCCCACGCGCCTACCAATAAAGGAAGTCCGCTTTTTAGCGGGCTTTTTTATTGGTAAATAGAAGCGTGAGGTGGTTTGAACCCCAGAGAAGGGGTTTGAAAACAAGGCTCAGGCAGACGGAAGTATGCCGGTGAGCGAAGCGAAGAGCCGTAGTTTCGACGAAGTCAACCCCCACGCGCCTACCAGTAAAAAAAAGTCCGCCATAAAAGCGGACTTTTTTAACTTAAATTTACGTTTCTCCCTATTTAGAAGAAATCTCAATCTTTCTGCATTTAGAAGCTGAAGGTTCTTTTTTAGGCATATCAATAACTAAAACACCTTTTTTGAATTTAGCTTCAATCTTTTCATCAGCGACGTTATCGGGCAAGCGAACAGCACGACTGAAAGATCCGTAAGAACATTCTTTGAGGTAATATCCTTTGTCTTTTTCTTCGCTCTCAGCTTTCTTTTCCCCGCTGATCGTCAATACACCGTCTTCAACCGACAAGTTAATGTCTTTTTCATCCATACCGGGAAGTTCGGCTTTAATTTCAAATTTATCTTTGAGTTCCGCGATATCCAGTTTTGGTGAAACAGAATTTTTGATTTCTGTTCTATCAAACGGACTCATAAATGCGTCGAATAGGCGATTTATGTCTGATTGCAATCCCCAAACATCAGTTGTTCGCGGTTCAATATCATTTTTTCTTAAAATCAAATGTGACATAATCTTTCTCCTTTTCTAAAATAATGGGCTGAGCTCACAGCTCTCAGCTTCTACTTAATATGTAAGAATTATATTTTTTGAACGCAAGAGTTTTAGAAAAAATATTTTAATTTTTTACCGGAGATATTGCAAAATCAGTTTATTTCATGTACTCTCAGTGAAAGACGTGACTGGAGAACGACTGATGAAGACTAGAACTATGGATGCCGCCGAAAAAAAACGCAGTGGAAAATATAATTGTGCCCAATCTGTTATTTGTACATATTGCGATAAAGCCGGAATTAATGAAGAAATAGGGTTAAATGCCGGTAATGCATTTGGCGCAGGAATGTGTAATATGGAAGGAACTTGCGGGGCAATTGTCGGAGCAGGGGTCGTTTTAGGATTAATCAATAAAGATAAAGCAAAATCTATGAAAGATATGCGGAAAATTATGGATAAATTTCAAGAACGTAACGGCGCAACTCAATGCAAATTACTAAAAGGAATTGGAACAAATAAAGTTTTAAGAGAATGTCCGGATTGTGTTGCGGATGCCGCCGAATTTTTAGAAGAAATAATTAACGAGGCAGAATAAAAAAGGGGTTGTTTGATGCAAAAAAATTTATCTGTTTTAGAAGTTTTTTCACCGATTTTAATTCAGGAATATGTACGCTTAATGACAGCCGCTCATTATATTAAATCCGAGAATACATCTTCTGGTTTAAAGTTTAAAGTATCTGCTGAGAATTATCAGAAAATTAAAGAGTGTCCAACCTTAGCGCCCTGGATAAATCTCAATATTGATTATGATGATAAACAAGAAATTTTAAGTGTCAGTGGAAATGAAGCGTTTATTAAAACATATGAAAATAAAATTCAGCAGGAAGTTGCTCTGAAATTTGAGGAAAATTACCAAAATCGGTATTCAAAATATATTCAACTCATTACCGACTAATTAAGATGTTCCTTAAGAATATCTGTTGTTAAAAGTTGCGGCAAAATAATCGGTTCGTCATCCTTTCCGGAATAATAAATGTATAAAGGAACACTGTTACGCCCATAAATTGCAAGGGCTTGCGTGATATCATCATTTTGTGTCGTCCAATCGGCTTTTAAAAGAGTAATGTTTTTATCTTTAATGAGCTTTTTAAAGGTTTTGGAAGAAAGAGCCGTTTTCTCGTTAACCAGACAAGTCAGACACCATTTGGCGGTAAAATCAATAAAGAACGGTTTTTTATTTTGCTGCAGTTTTGCAACGGTTTCTTCTGAAAACTCCTGCCAGATAATATCTGATGAAGAAGCCGCAGAAATATTGGAAAACGTTTGATTATAAAATACCCATCCGAGCCATAAGCATGTGGCAAAAATCGGCAAAGCAAAAATCTTTTTAAGGGTGACCATCCATTTTCCAGGATGTGGTAAAATTTTAGCAAGTTGTTGCGGAAAAAGACCGATAAATGTAAAAGGAAGGGCATAACCGACAGCTAAGGCAAAAAAGATAGTAAAATAAATAGGCCATGGTTGTGTAATGGAATAACCGATGGCGGCACCCATAAACGGAGCCGAACACGGACTGGCTATCAAAACAGCAAATAATCCGGTTAAAAAGGCATTCAATTTATTATTTTTAACAGAAAAAGACGCTAATTTATTCAAAACAGGCATATTGAAATGTAAAATATCTAAAAACATTAATCCTAAAACAAAGAATAAAATAAACAAGAAGGCAACAAAAATTGGCGATTGTAATTGGAAACCCCAACCGATCATTTCTCCTCCTTTGCGCATTATCCATAAGATAAGAGAAACTATTCCGAAAGAAACGACAACACCGCAAAAATATAAAAGGGCTTCTAAACTGATTTTAGCTCTAGAATAAGCACTATTAATCAAATTAATCATTTTAAGAAATAAAATCGGGAAGATACAAGGCATTAGATTAAGAATTAAACCACCAAGAAAAGCCATCAATAAAACAAAAGCAAAAGAATATTGTTCTGAAATAATTGGAGCAACAAAAGATGGAGATAAGGAGATCTCTTGGGCGTCATTAGCAGAGAGAATAAGAGCTTGTAAATTATCAGGTAAGGAAACATCTTCCTGGAGTACCGCTTCTAATAATAAATTCCCATCCAGAAGAACAGATTTAAGGGGAATATGCGTATTGATCAAATCCTTTATATAAGGAATAAAGTGTAATTTGTCAGAAGATAGCTTAAATCCGGGGACAGAAACGCGTAATTTATTATTTTCACGATGAAAATATCCAGGAATAACCGGCTGAGGAAAGTTTTTTTGAGCCTTAAAAATTTCTTGTTCCCAAGAAAGATTGGGATGAGATATTCCATCAACCGGTATATAGACATCTTGAGAGATTTTTTCTGTAATACATTCGTCTTTACATACCATCCAAGAAGCATCGACTCTGAAAGAAAAAACATCACCGATCTGAAAATTTTGAGCTTTATCAATGTCAAAATCGAATAACCAATATGCAGCGGAATCATAAGCATATTGGGTAATCAAATTATGAAGATAAAAATATTTAGGCGAACTTTGTTGCTTTAATGTTGCTGTTCCAAAATCCGAATATATTTGCACTTTAGTTGGAATTCCGGTATCGCCAGGATTATTCCAATACAAATGCCAGCCATCTTTGGGTGTTACTTTTACGAGAATTTGCAGAGCTGCATTTTGGGTGATAGTTTGTGTTGAAGGATATATGTCTAATTTCGTTAACGAATGAGATGTTTCCCCTGCAAAGGTAGAGAAAACAAGGCTAATGGCAAAACAGATTCCCAACCAAAATGCTTTTATATTCATGAATTAATTATCAGCCTTTTTATTAGAGATAACAAAAACATAATAAGCGGAAATAACAACACTGACAGCTTTGATAAAGCAGAAAATTCCGAGGATAATGGCTAATGGCATAAATAAGTGCGGAACAATGCATAAAGCCACCATAGCCACGAAAGTTTCAAAACCTTGTGCAATACCACCTAAATAGAAAGGAGATTCGTTAAAATGAGGTCTGGAAACAGTTTTCTCACGATAAGCAACAATTGCATAAGCTAACAGAGCACAAGCGGAAGAAACAAATCCAAACATTAAGAAAGTTGCAGCAACCGCATTTTGTGACGGATTGGCTAAGGCAAAACCAAAAATGACACCGGCGTAAAACATATAATCTAAGGTTGCATCAAAAAACAGTCCGAAATCGGTTGATTTACTTTGTTTAGCAACGGCACCATCTAAAACATCACTAAAACGATTGAGTAAAATACAAACCAAAGCCCAACCATAACTTTCAATAGCCAAGAAGTTAATAGCTAACAAACCGATAATAAAGCCGACTAATGTTACGGTATTTGCGGTAATACCCAATTTAACCATTTTCTTAGCTAATTTTTGAACATGTGAATAAAGAACATCAATACTTTTTTGACAAGATTTATTGCAAACTTTAAAAAAGCTATTGATTTTTTTGTTAGAAATTTTAGATTTAAGATTATTAATTTTAACCATGGGAAAACCTTTCATAATATATTAAAGATAATTTAGTACTTTAATATTTAAAGTAAACAAAATAATAACCGATTTTTAACAGGCATAAAATAGTGAAATCAAGATTATTAAAAATTCTTATCATATTAGCAGTCATTAGCGGAACGTTTTTTTACTGCAGTTATATACATTCTCAACTTCAGATAATGTCTGGAGAGACAATGAATACGTATTACCGTATTACTATTCGAGATGGTAGGGAAGATACATTGTTACACAATGAAATCAAAGATGAATTGCAGTCGGTTAACAATGAAATGTCTGTTTTTGAACATATGTCGGATATTAGTCAATTTAATAAAAGCCAAGAAGGTGAATGGATTGAAATTTCTAAAAACCTGGCTTATGTTTTGCAAGCCGCTCATCAAATTTATAATCAAACCAACGGTTATTTTGATCCTTCTGTCGGAAAATTAGTCGATTTGTGGGGATTCGGAACAACTAAAACCTATAAAGTACCAACGGAAGAAGAAATTCAGGTGGCTAAAAGATCTGTCGGCTTAAATAAAATCAATTTCAGCAGAGATTATCGTAAAGCCAAAAAAACAATTGCAGATATTAGTATTAATTTATCCGCTATAGCAAAAGGGTATGCCGTTGACAGAATAGCAAAATTGCTTGAAAAAGAAGGTTATACAGATTTTATCGTTGAAATTGGGGGCGAGGTCAAAACCAAAGGTCGTCGCGCTAAAAAAGCTGCGGGTTGGAATGTCGGTGTAGCACGTCCGGAAAATAATAAAGTTGATGATTTTGAATATATTATAACAATGAAAGATATGGCGGTTGCAACCTCAGGGGATTATCGTAACTATTTTTATATTGATGGAAAACGTTATTCTCATACCATAGATCCCAAAACAGGTTATCCGGTAGAACATAATTTAGCGGCAGTTACGGTTTTTGATAAAGAATGTATGCGGGCTGATGGTTTAGCGACAGGTATTATGTCTATGGGTGAAGCAAAAGGATTAGATTTCGCCAATAACCACAGAATTGCAGCGATTATGTTTGTTCATACGGATGACGGATTCCAAACCTTGATTTCTAATGAAGCTAAAAAATTACTTAATGCAAATAAAACCTCAAAATCTTCGGCTAAGGGAGCACAGAAGTGAGCGAGGGTATCATCAAAGATATCCATACAGGGCAGGTCATTGTCGAAATTTTATGTAAAAGTTCCTGTGCCGAATGTTTACAAAAGGGAAATTGTGCTATCCACGATATGACAATAAAGACAATAA
>CAMOQT010000060.1 GCA_946623145.1 uncultured Azospirillum sp. | reverse complement strand
CGTAAAGCAATGATTGGCGGTTTAGCCGGTGTTGATCGTGATGTTATTCCATTTGCTATTGTGACTGGTGAACGTGGTAAATTGCGTGGGCTGAATGTCGTTGGATTGCGTCGTAGTGGTTATGCTCCTGATGTTATTAAAGCCATCAGTCGTGCCTTTATGTATATTTTTAAAGGCAAAGAAGATAATTTTGAAACTCGTGTTCAAAAAGCTAAAGAATTGTATAAAGACAATGAAATGGTTATGGAGCAGTTGGAATTTATTACAGTTTCTTTAGATGGCAAAAGAAATGTAATGGTGGCTGATTAAAAAGAGAAAATCAGATGGCCAAGAAATTAGGTATTATAGCCGGAGGCGGGGATATTCCCAAGGCATTAATTGCAAAATGTAAAGAACAGAATCGTGATTATTTTGTGGTGGCAATAGAAGGTAATGCCGATAAAAATTTAGTAGATGAAACTGTTCCTCATATTTGGATCCGTATTGGACAAGCTGGTACCGGTTTTAAGAAACTTGCAGAAGAGAAAGTTGAAGAAGTGGTGATGATTGGAACTATTCGTCGCCCGTCTTTTAAGGATTTAATTCC
This sequence comes from uncultured Azospirillum sp., assembly GCA_946623145.1. Taxonomy (GTDB): domain Bacteria; phylum Pseudomonadota; class Alphaproteobacteria; order RF32; family CAG-239; genus Scatocola. Next base: position 7,433 of record CAMOQT010000060.1, on the reverse strand, counting down.
GGATTTGAGAACAACAGCTTTTTTTACACGGCTTGGGTTTAAATCTATCGGTGATGATGGGTTGCTTAGGGCTTTAGTGAAAGAGCTTGAAGGGGATGGTTTGGTCGTTCGCGGTATTCAAGAGGTTATGCCGGAGATACTTATTCGTGAAGGGGTGTTAGGAAAAATGACACCTTCTAAGCAAGCTCTTGCAGATATTGAACGAGCTGTTGAAGTGGCGACAGAACTTGGACGATTAGATGTCGGACAAGCTGTTATTGTTCAGCAAGGTTTAGTACTCGGGGTTGAGGGAATTGAAGGAACCGGAGAACTTATTCGGCGATGTGGAGCTTATAAACGTAAAGGTGATGGTGGCGTTTTGGTTAAAATCCGTAAACCGCAACAGGATATGCGTATTGATTTACCGACAATCGGCGATAGAACGGTTATTTCGGCCCACCAATCCGGTTTAAGTGGTATTGTGTTACATGCTGGAAACGGATTAATTGCAAACGAAAAAGAAACAATCGAATTGGCAGATAAATATGGCATTTTTGTTATGGGGATTAATCCTGCCGATTATTATAAGGGTGCATAATGAAAATATATCTGATAGCAGGGGAACCTTCCGGTGATTTGCTTGGTTCAAGATTTATGAAGGCTATGCGTTTAAGGCATCCTGATGTCGAATTTTACGGCATTGGTGGTGAGAGTATGGAAAATGCAGGCTTGAAATCTCTATTTGATATTTCTGATTTGGCAGTTATGGGATTAGCCGAAGTTATTCCAAGTATTCCAAAAATTTTGGGATTAATCAAAAAAACGGTTAAGGATATTGAGACGCAAAAACCGGATGTCATTATGACGATTGACAGTTGGAGTTTCGGAGCTCGTATTCAAAAGATTATTCGCCGTAAAAAATTAAATATTCCGCAAGTCCATTATGTGGCACCACAAGTTTGGGCTTGGAAGAAAAAACGTGCAAAAACAATGTATAAGTATGTTGATTTATTGCTGACACTTTTACCTCAAGAACCGAAATATTTTACGCCTTATAAATTGAAAGCGGTTTGTGTCGGACATCCTGTTATTGAAAGTCAAGTTGTTCATGGTGATGGGGAAGCTTTTCGTCATAAGTATGGTATAACTGATAATAAAACGGTTATTACGGTTTTACCGGGGTCACGTCATAATGAGGTTTCTTTATTGTTACCTGTTTTCTTACAAAGTGCCAAAATGCTTTTAGCTAAAAATCCTGATTTGCATTTTGTTATTCCAACTGTTAAAACCGTTGCTGAACGCGTGAAGAAAATGTGTCAAGAGACTGATTTACCATTAACATTAATTGAAGATGAAAAAGAGCGCTATGATGCGTTTAAGGCCTCATCGGCAGCTATAGCAGCTTCAGGAACTGTGGCCTTAGAATTGGCTATTGCCGGTGTTCCGCATATTGTCGGTTATAAAGTTTCTCCGCTGACAGGATGGTTTGCTAAGAGATTTTTGCATATTCAGTTTGTTAATCTTTCAAATATTATTCTCGGACGTGAAATTATTCCTGAACTTTTACAAGAACGTTGTATTCCGATTAATATCAGTTTGTATATAGAGGGTTTACTCAATCATGATGATTGGTATGATAAACAAATTGATGGGTTTAAAAAAGTTTGTACATTGTTAGGACAGGGTGAACAAACACCGAGTGAAAAAGCTTGTGATATAGTATGCAAACTTATTGAAAAATGGAAAGAATAGATCTTTTTTACAGCTTTAAATAGCTTCCATATGAAGTTTTGTTTTTAATTCTTCTAAAGCTCCTTTGGCCCAAGGGTGGACTGTTGAAACAATGCTTTTGTCGTTGATTTCGTTAAATAAACAATTGAAAATTGATTTGTTAAGCTCTTGTTCTGATGGAGCTTTTTTATTATTTTGAAGATTTAAATTTTTAAATTGTTCGCTATTTTGTTTAGAAGCGATAAAGATAATTTTATCAAGCAATGTTGCTGAAGGTCTCAAAGTTGTGTGGCAGGAAATGGCATTGAGGACTTCTTTATCACTAATATTAAATTCTTCAACAGCTAATATTCTGGAAATTTTTTGATGAAGTAAGTAAGGATTTTGGCGTTCGGCAGGGAGAATTTCTGTTCCATATTCTTCAGCAGTTGCTAAATAGTTTTTGGGTTCTATGAGGCGACTGATGTTATGCAATAGGGCTGCTGCAGAGACTTGATCTTTATCTAAACCATATTGAGCAGCTAAACTCAAAGCATGAGAACGAACCATCATTGCTCGGGTATATTCATGGGATAAATTTGCTTGTTTGAAGCGGTTTTTGACCTGTTCTTCAAGCGGTGAAGTATTTTGATAGGAAATAGTCATTGCCATAGAAGTTATTCCTCCTATTTATGAATATATTATAATATATAATTGATTTTTATGGAAAAATCTAGTCTTTTGTTTGAAAATATACAGATAAATGTGTGTAATCGACAGTTGTTTGTTGATTTTATGGATGGTCAGTTTATCATACTGACATTGAGTTTTAATAACAAAGGACTATAGTTTATGAAAGGAATTATTCTTGCCGGAGGCAGTGGATCGCGTCTTTATCCATTAACAAATACAACCAGTAAACAATTATTGCCGGTGTATGATAAACCGATGATTTATTATCCGTTAGCAACATTGATGTTGTTTGGTATTAAAGATATTTTGATTATTTCTACCCCACAGGATACGCCGAATATTGAAAAGTTATTTGGTGATGGTTCTCATTTAGGTTTAACATTGCAATATAAAATTCAACCGGAACCAAAAGGTATTGCTCAAGCATTTACATTAGGGGCTGATTTTATAGGTTCTGATGATGTTTGCTTGATTTTAGGTGATAATATTTTCTATATGGGAGATCAACTCAAATATTTTAGAGAAGAAGTTGCTAAAAATACCGGAGGTACGGTTTTCGGTTATCATGTTTCTGATCCGGAAAGATTTGGTGTTGTTGAATTTGATAAAGATCATAAGGCTATATCTATTGAAGAAAAACCTAAAAATCCAAAATCTAATTATGCCGTTGTCGGTTTATATTTCTATAAATCTGATGTTGTTGAGAAAGCTCGTTGCTTGAAGCCGTCAGCTCGCGGAGAATTAGAAATTACAGATTTGAATAAACAATATTTACAAGAAGGACGTTTGAATGTTGTGACAATGAAACGTGGTAATGCTTGGCTTGATGCCGGAACGCCGCAGTCATTATTGGATGCTTCTAACTTTATTGGCATTATTGAAAAACGCCAAGATTTAAAAATCGCTTGTATTGAAGAAATCGCATATCGTCGGGGATTTATTGATGATGCGCAGATGCTGAAATTAATTAATTCGTTAAAAGACGGTGTTGCGTATAAAGAATATTTGAAACGTGTATTTGAGGATTATCATGAAGATTTCTAAAACAGCCATTGATGGTGTTGTCATCATTGAACCACAGGTTTTTGAAGATGAGCGCGGTTATTTTTTTGAAAGTTATAACCAAGCTAAAATGGAAGAGGCCGGATTGCATTATAATTTTATTCAGGATAATCAGTCTAAATCTTCTTACGGTGTTGTTCGTGGTATTCATTTTCAAAAGGGAGAATATGCGCAAGCAAAGTTGGTACGTGTTTTAGAAGGAACCGTATTGGATGTTGCTGTTGATTTACGTAAAAATTCTCCGACTTTCGGAAAATATGTTGCTGTTGAATTATCTGCTGAGAATAAAAAGCAGTTAATGATTCCGAGAGGTTTCGGACATGGTTTTGCAGTTTTAAGCAAAACAGCAGTTTTTGCTTATAAATGTGATAATATTTATAATAAAGCCAGTGAAGGCGGTATTCGTTTTAATGACCCCGATATCGGTGTTGATTGGAAAATTAATCCGGATGAGGCTATTTTATCTGAAAAGGATAAAAATGCTCCATTTTTGAAGGAGGTTACATGTTTTTAGTCGTCGGTTCTAACGGACAGCTCGGTAATGAATTAAAATTATTATTGCAAGATAAGGCTGTTTATGTTGATAAAGATGAATTGGATATTACAGATAAACAAGCTGTTCAAAATTTTGTAAATGGTAAAAATTTTGAAGCTATTATTAATTGCGCTGCTTATACAGCCGTTGATAAAGCAGAAAGTGATGAAAAATTAGCAACTTTGATTAATGTTGATGGTCCGAGAAATTTGGCAGAAACAGGGGTTCCTTTGATTCATATTTCAACCGATTATGTTTTTGACGGAACCAACAGTAAGCCTTATACCGAGGAAGATAAACCGCATCCGCAAACAGTTTACGGGCGTACAAAATTAGCCAGTGAGCAAGCGGTTATGAAAGCTGCAGAAACGGCTATTGTTATTCGTACAGCGTGGTTGTACTCAACGTTTGGCAATAATTTTGTTAAAACGATGAGACGTTTAGGCGCAGAAAGAAAATCTCTGAATGTTGTTTTTGATCAGGTTGGAACACCGACTTATGCCGCTGATTTAGCTAATGCTATAGTGACTATTTTACCGCAAATGAAAAAAGGGATGAAGGAAATCTATCATTTTTCAAACGAAGGTGTATGTTCGTGGTATGATTTTGCTTTGGCGGTGATGGCTCAGTCTGATTTAGATTGCCAAGTTATGCCGATTGAAAGCAAAGATTATCCGACACCTGCACAACGTCCTCATTATTCAGTTTTGAATAAAGCTAAAATTAAACGTGATTTTGGTTTAAAAATCAATAACTGGGCAGTCAGCTTGGCGGAATGTGTGGAGAAGATGAATAATGGTTTTTAGTTCTCTGGTATTCCTCTGGCTTTTTTTGCCGGTTGTTATCAGTTTATATTATGTTTCGCAAGACAAATATCGCAATTTATTGTTATTAATTGCGAGTTTGTTTTTTTATGCTTGGGGTGAGCCGATATATATATTGGTGATGATCTTTTCGATTTTAGCCAATTATATTTGCGGTCGATTTATCATTTCTGAAAATGGTAAAAATAAACAGGCGTTAGTTATCGGTATTATTGTTAATTTAAGCTTGTTGGGTGTATTTAAGTATAGTGGTTTTGTGATTGAGAATATCAATGCCTTGACGGGATTAAATATAGCAATTAAGCCGTTATCCTTACCGATCGGTATATCTTTTTATACATTTCAATCAATTTCGTATTTGGTTGATATTTATCGCGGAATTTGTGAGCCGCAAAAGAATATTATCAAGATGGGATTATTTATCTCGTTCTTCCCGCAATTAATTGCCGGTCCGATTTTGAAATATTATGATATTGCGGCACAAATTGATCAGCGCCAAGTGACTTGGAGTGGTTTTAATTATGGAGCGACACGTTTTATTATCGGTTTAGGAAAGAAAGTTATTATTGCCAATACAATGGCCGTAACAGCTGATCAAATTTTTGCTCTGGGACAAAATGAAGTAACAACGCTTGTCGCATGGATAGGTTTGTTTGCTTATTATTTTCAGGTTTATTTTGATTTTAGCGGTTATTCAGATATGGCTATCGGATTGGGTAAAATGTTCGGATTTAAAATTAATGAGAACTTTAATTATCCGTATACGGCTGTTTCTATTCAAGATTTGTGGCGTCGGTGGCATATTTCTTTAGCAACATGGTTTAAGGAATACGTTTATATTCCGTTAGGAGGTAGCAGACACGGGACATTAATGACATACCGTAATTTAATGATTGTATTCTTTTTAACCGGATTATGGCATGGAGCGGCTTGGACATTTGTTTTATGGGGCGTTTGGAATGGTATTTTTATTATTTTAGAAAAAATTATTCCGATTGAAAAAATATTGCATTGGCGCTTACCTCAAATGATTTACAGTAATTTTATTTTCTTGTGTGGTCTTGTGTTCTTTAGAAGTGAAACAATGGCACAAGTTTGTTGGTATTTTCATCGTTTATTTGAGCCTTATAAAATTGATGTTTCGACGGCCTTCCTTTCCAGAGAATACATCGGCGTTGCAGTGATTGGATTTTTATGCTGTGGTTTTGGAACGATGTTATTCAGACTTTTACCACTGAGAGAAAGCTGGAAACAAGGAATTGTCAGTGTTTGTACACCAGTTTTTTGTTGTGTCATTGCTTATTTCAGTGTTTTAATGTTAGCTAGCAATACATATAATCCGTTTATTTATTTTAGGTTTTAAGAGATGAAGAATTTTTTTGAAAAATTGAAAAATATTTATTTTTTATTGCCGATTATTTTATTGGTTGTGGCTGTGTATTATCCGTTTGTGGCAAATATGTTTGTCAGTAATACTGAATTATTGGATAATCGTCCGTTAAAATCTAAACCAATAAAATTTTCTTCGACTTTTTCGCGTGATTTTGAACAATATTATAATGATACGTTTGCCGGTCGAAAAAAACTTATTGTAAAATACGTTAAGTTAAAACAAAAATTGAAGATTGATACTGGGCAGTATTTTTACGGGCAAGATGGGTGGATGTTTTACGATTCCGCCAAAATTAATAACGGAAATAGTATGCTTGATTATTATGCCAGTGTTCTTTTAGATGATGAGCAATTACAGCAAATGCGAAAAGGCTTGGAAGAAGAAAAAAAGTTTTATGAAAGTTATGGGGCAAAATATATGTTATTGGTTGCGCCCAATAAAGAAAATATATATTCAGAATATATGCCGGAAAGAATGCAAAAAATGCGTGTTTCTGATTTTTCTGTTAGTGATCAGGGGGCTCAATATCTGAATGAGCATCAAATAAATGTTTTGAATTTGAAATCTGTTTTGCTGTCATCTAAGCCATTATATCCATATAATTTGTACTATAAAAAAGATACGCATTGGAATGCCATAGGAGGGTATATAGGTTTTTATTCATTGATGGAGGAATTGAAAAAAATGGGTGCAGGTGGTTTTTTACAACCGTTAACCGTTAATATGATTTCTCCTAATGGATTGGTTGGACAAGATATGCATCCGACAGAAAAAGATATGAGCTATATAATTGATTATTTGCAAGACAGAGATTTTACTAAAACAGAAATTCATGCCAATAAACTTATTGTTTATGATAATAACAATCCTATTTCGGATAAGACGATTATGTTAGAAGGAGATTCTTTTGCCGGTATGTTGTTGCCGTATCTGGCTAAAAACTATCGTCGTGTTGTTAATGTTGCAGCCGGTATTAAAGATTTAAATTTCTATAAAGATGTTATGCGTGAGTATCATCCGGATATTGTTGTTAGAGAATTGGTTGAAAGATATTTTCGAGTATTGGTCAATATTGGTAAGTTGTATGAGCGTGATTAATGGAGAAGATGAATAATGGTCTTTAGTTCGCTGATATTTTTATGGTTGTTTTTGCCAATTGTATTGGGAGTTTATTTTTTAGCCCAAGACAAATATCGCAATTTATTGTTATTAATTGCGAGTTTGTTTTTTTATGCTT
>CAMOQT010000059.1 GCA_946623145.1 uncultured Azospirillum sp. | reverse complement strand
CATTCAAATGATTATTAATCACTTTATCATATGAAATTTTATCAAATTTAACTGCTTTAGGATTATTCCGCGGATCTTTATCGTAAACCCCGTCAACTTGTGTTGCTTTAAGTAAAACATCGCATTGCATTTCAGCAGCTCTTAATGCTGCTCCGGTATCTGTTGTAAAATATGGATTTCCTGTTCCCCCGGCAAAAATAACAACACGGCCCTTATTCAAATGCTTTAAAGCACGACGATACATATATGGTTCACAAACCTCAGGAATTGATAACCCTGATAATACTCTCGCATCAACGCCCTGTTGCTCTAATGCATTTTGCATAGACAGAGCATTCATTACCGTTGCTAACATACCAACCTGATCAGCAACCGTACGATTCATCCCCTGAGCAACCTCTTTTGCTCCTCTGAAAATATTACCGCCACCGATAACTAAACAAATTTCGACACCGGCTTTTTGGACTTTTTTAATTTGTACAGCTAAAGACTTCAAGACTTCCGTAGAAATACCGAAAGGCTTTTCACCCATCAATCCTTCCCCGGAAAGTTTCAGTAAAATCCTCTTATATTTAGGAGTCATTTCAATAACCTTAAAATTGCAATTTTCAGACATATTATCTGATTTTCATATTTTGTCACCTACATTTTAAACTTTTAAGCAAATTTTTCAACAGATATACATGCTTAAAAATTTAATGTTGCAAAAAAAACAGAAACTGAATACAAATAACGATAATATTCAACTAATATTGAGGCGAATAAAATGAGCATAAGTTTGACTTTTATTATATGCGCTCTGGGAGGTTACCTACTGGGCTCTATTCCTTTCGGATTAGTTCTGACCAAAATGTGCGGACTGGGAGATATTCGAAAAATCGGTTCTGGTAACATTGGGGCCACAAACGTTCTCCGCACCGGAAGAAAAGATTTAGCTTTATTAACAGTCATTTTAGATGCTTCAAAAGCCGGCTTAGCTGCCTTTTTAGCTGAAAAATTAGTCACCACACATGATATGGTTGTATTTGGATTGTTCACACAAATGAATATTGTCGCCAGTTTAGTTGCTGGTACATGTGGTGTCCTAGGTCATAATTTTCCAATATGGTTAAAATTCAAGGGTGGTAAAGGTGTTGCTTCCACATTTGGTTTTTTGGTTGCAACCTCTCCTCAAATTGCTTTATTAGCTCTTGTAACATGGCTTACTGTTGCCATCATTAGCCGTTATTCTTCATTATCGGCAATTACAGCAGCAATACTTACCCCAATTTATGCATTTTTCTTAACTGAACCTATCTACAGTATTTTTTATACGGGCATAGCCTTGTTGGTTTTATATCGCCATCACGCCAATATTGCTCGATTAATCAAAGGTGAAGAAAGTAAAATCAGTTTCAAAAAGAAATAAAAATGGCATCAGATGATGAAATTCTTGACTATTTGCAACTAATCAACACGGAAAATATCGGACCTAAAACATTTTTCCAATTGGTATCCCAATTTGGTTCTGTAAAGCAAGCTCTACAGAATTTACCATCACGCTATAACTTATTCAGTCGTGGTAAAGTTGAGCAAGAACTCAAATTAGCAAAACATCTGAATGTTAAAATTATCATTGATATTTCACCTGAATACCCGCAATTTCTGCGTCAAATATCCGACTATCCGCCAGTATTGTATGTTAAAGGCAAAACTGAATTATTAAATCCAGAAGCTTGCCTTGCCATCGTTGGCTCTCGGAGCGCCTCAATTAACGGACGCAAATTATCTTCCAAAATAGCCTATGATTTGACAGAGCAAGGAATTACTATTGTTTCAGGAATGGCAAGAGGCATTGATAGTGCCGCGCATAAAGGCGCAATGTATGCCAACAACCAACAAGGCCCGACAATTGCTGTTTTAGGAACAGGTGTTGATATTCCCTATCCTTCTGAAAACAAAGAATTATATGAACAAATCTGCCGTCAAGGTTGCGTTATCTCAGAATTTCCGCTCGGTACAACACCTCAAGCTAATAATTTTCCCCGACGCAACAGAATTATATCCGGTTTATGCCGTGGCGTTTTGGTAACGGAGGCCAATCTTCATTCAGGATCATTAATTACAGCATATACCGCCTTAGAACAAGGAAGAGAAGTAATGGCTGTTCCGGGGTCACCTTTAGAAGGACGCTCACAGGGAACTAATAAATTAATCAAAGAAGGTGCCACACTAATTGAAAATTCCGACGATATTATCAACACCCTGAAACAAACAACTTCAGCTTATACTAAACCTCGACAACACATCACAATTGAACCTGAGTTATTGACAATCCCTCTTGACAATGAAACAAAAATTGACAATATACCTCAAAAGAAAACATCTTCCGTTATTGATTTTATAACAGTTGATGGTGTCCTTGTTGATGAGATTATTGAAACATCCGGACTCGATTCGGCTACTGTTAATGCCGAACTCCTTTATCTGGAATTGGAAGGAAAAATATCTCGCCAACCGGGCAATAAAGTTGCCCTAATAAAATAGGAAAGATAAAAATGAAATTAGTTATCGTTGAATCTCCGGCAAAAGCCAAAACAATTAATAAATATCTCGGCAGTGATTATAAAGTCCTTGCCAGTTTTGGCCATATCCGTGATTTACCGAGTAAAGATGGTTCCGTTTTACCAAATGAAGATTTTGCAATGAAATGGGAACTCAGCTCCGGCGGTAAAAAAAGATTAAACGATATTATTACGGCATTAAAAGATTGTGACACGATTATCCTCGCATCCGACCCGGATAGAGAAGGAGAAGCTATTGCTTGGCATATTTTAGAAGAGCTGACGGCTCGTAAAAAAATCAAAGATAAAAAGATAGAGCGTGTTGTTTTCCATGAAATTACCAAATCTGCCGTCACGGAAGCCATTAAAAATCCACGCCAGATTGATAATGATCTGGTATCAGCTTACATGGCCCGTCGTGCATTAGACTACTTAGTTGGTTTTACATTATCACCGGTTTTGTGGCGCAAACTTCCCGGATCAAAATCCGCCGGAAGAGTTCAGTCCGTCGCATTAAGATTGATTTGCGAACGTGAAACCGAAATTGAAAAATTCAAAAGCGAAGAATATTGGACCGTAGATACTGAATTAATCACAAAAACCCAAGCAATTATTCGTACTCATCTGATTAATCTTGACGGCAAAAAATTAGAAAAATTTGATTTAAATTCAGAAGCAAAGGCCAACGAAGCTAAAGCTAAGATTGAAGCTCAAGATTTTCATATTTCAAATGTTGAACGCAAAAAAGCTAATCGTTACCCTGCAGCACCGTTTACAACTTCAACATTACAACAGGAAGCAGCTCGCAAATTGCGTTTCAGCGCAAAAAAAACGATGCAAATAGCGCAAAAGCTCTATGAGGCCGGTCATATTACCTATATGCGTACGGATGCCGTGAATCTCTCAAAGGAAGCTATTGAAGCTTGCCGTGCTGCGATTCTGAAATATTTTGGTGAAGCTTATCTTCCTAAAACCGCCAAAGAATACAAAAATAAAACCAAAAACGCTCAAGAAGCACATGAAGCTATTCGTCCGGCACATATTGAAGATACCCCGAAGAAACTTGAAACAAAATTGGATGCAGAAGCTCATAAATTATATGAATTAATCTGGAAGCGCACCGTTGCTTGCCAAATGAATCCTGCAGTTATGGATAAAGTCGTTATTGATGCTGAAAGCCAAGATAAACAGATTTTGCTCCGCGCGAATGGCCAAGTAATTGCTTTTGACGGTTTCCTCAAATTATATGTAGAAAGCCAAGATGATAGCGAAGAAGATGATGAAAATCGCATTTTACCGAATGTAGAAAACGGAGAAGCTGTCAGTAAAGGACAAATTATTCCTGAACAACACTTTACAACCCCTCCTCCGCGTTTTACTGAAGCTAGTCTTGTAAAAAAATTAGAAGAATTGGGTATCGGACGACCATCAACTTATGCTTCAATCATTGCGGTTTTACAAGAGCGTAAATACGTCCGTGTCGAAAAATTACGCTTTATTCCGGAAGATCGTGGTCGTATTGTAACCGTCTTTTTAGAGAACTGGTTCAAAAAGTATGTAGAATATGACTTTACGGCACAATTAGAAGAATTTTTAGATAATGTTTCTGCCGGACAAATGGATTGGAAAAAATTACTCAGTGGTTTCTGGGTTAAATTCATTAAAAATATTGATGCTGTAGCTCCACTGCAAGTAAGTGAAGTTATCGAAAAAATTGATGACGTTCTCGCACATCACCTGTTTCCACCTCGTGAAGATGGTAGTGATCCTCGCATTTGTCCAGAATGCGGTAAAGGTCGGTTAAGCATTAAGCTTGGAAAATTCGGTGCCTTTTTAGGTTGTTCTAATTATCCGGAATGTAAATATACAAAACCTCTGACGGATGTCACCGAAGAAATTAATAATGATACCCCCAAAGCGCCCAATCCGGAAGATAAAATTCTGGGAACACTCGAAGGAATGAATATTTATCTGAAAAAAGGACCGTATGGTTTTTACCTTCAACTTGGTGAAGATGCCACAGCAACAACAGAAAAGCCTAAACGGTCTGCTTTGCCAAAATTTCTAAAACCTGAAGATGTTACTTTAGAAGAAGCTTCTATTTTATTGAATTTACCTAAACAATTAGGAAATGGCATTGAGGTAAATATCGGTAAATTCGGACAGTATATTAAACAAGGAACAAAATCTCGTTCTCTAAAAGGTGAAGATAATATCTTCAATATTACTCTCGAACGTGCCGAAGAACTTCTCCAAAATGTTGCCGCTAAACCGGAACCTAAAATTTTAGGAAAAGATCCCAAAAACAAACAAGACATCTCTCTTCAAGATGGTCGTTATGGTCCGTACCTAAAATGCGGTAAAAATAATTACGCCATTCCACGAAACGTAGATTCTAAGACACTTACTTTGGAAGATGCTTTAAAAATTATCAACACTAAAAAGAACTAATTATTCTTTCAGAAATTTTCTAATCTCTTTGGCTATTGTTTTATGCAAGAGTTTACCAATATGCCCTCTTTCGGGAACGACAATTAATTTGCAATTTTTTAATTGCTGAGAAAGTTCATAAGCCCCCTTAAACGGACACAACATATCCAATCGATTATGAATAATTAATGTTGGTATATCACATATCTTTTTAGCCTGGCGCATAATTTCATTATTTTTCAGATAATAATGATGCGCGGCGTATTGCGCATAAATCCGCGTATAACCTAAATTTTTCTCATCAATTGTTTCAAATTTTCCCCAGTGTGGCTCTAAAGCTCCCAAGATACGTTCAAACACACCATAAGTTTCAAGCGCTTGCTTTTGCTGCGTAACATCATCAGAAAGCAATTGTTTTAAATAATATTCTGGAACAGTTTGCCAATTATTCAACGGAGAACGCAATTGTTGTAACATATCCGGATAAAACAACCCACATTGCTCTTGTTCCCATTTTTCATTATTTTCATCAGCCAAAAATATTTGTGACAATAAAAGCTTTTTAACACGTTGCGGATGATGTTCCGCAAATAACAACATTAACGTTGAAGCCCAAGAACCGCCTTGCAAAATAATCGGTTGAGTTATTTTTAAAAAATCCAATAACCTTTCCATATCAAATAAAATATCATCTGTCGTATTATGTATCAAATTTCCAAAAGGCAAAGAGTTTCCGCATCCCCTTTGATCAAACATAATAACTCGATAACGATGCAAATCAAATAATTTTGCGCGTTCCGCTCGACAATGCCCTCCTGGACCTCCATGAGTTACTAAAATCGGCTCACCTTGAGGGTTTCCATATTCAGCAAACCATACTTCGTTGCCATCGGTTTGAGGTAAATAACCTTGATTAAAAGGTCGGGGAACAAAAAATTTCTTCCACAAATTTTGCAACATTATTCGTTTTCCTTTAATTTTTTTTAGCAATTATATAATATAAAAGATATAGATGATTCGTTTAAATTTTATTGATAGGATAGAACGATGCGCGTATTGATTAAACCTGATTATAATAGTTGTGCTAAATGGATTGCAGAATACATTGTTTATACAATTCAACAATTCCGTCCGACACTGAATAAACCTTTTGTACTAGGTTTGCCAACCGGTTCCAGTCCTTTAGGGATTTATCAGGAATTAATCAATCAAAATCGTGCCGGAAAAATTTCTTTCCAAAACATTGTAACTTTTAATATGGACGAATACGTTGGTCTCCCTCCTGAGCATCCGCAAAGCTACAGCCGTTTTATGTGGGAAAATTTCTTCAACTTTATTGATATTAAAAAAGAAAATGTTCACATGCTGGACGGTATGACAACCGATTATGTCTCAGAATGCAAAAGATATGAAGAAGCCATCAAAAACGTCGGCGGCGTTAATTTATTTTTATGCGGTATCGGAACAGACGGGCATATTGCCTTTAATGAACCGGCATCTTCTTTTGCCTCAAGAACACGTATTAAATTGTTAAAACCGGAAACAATTACTGCAAATTCTCGTTTCTTCGGTGGTGATACAACTCAAGTTCCGGAAAAGGCGCTAACTGTCGGTATCGGAACAATTATGGAAGCGAAAGAAATTATCTTGATTGCATCAGGTAAGAATAAACAAGAGGCTATCCGCCAAACCATCGAATGTGGAATTAATCACTTATGTCCGGCAAGTATTCTGCAAATGCACGAACGTGCAACTGTTGTTTGTGATGACTGTGCTGCGGATAAATTGCGTCCGGATACCATTAAATATTTCAAAAATATTGAACAATCTAAAATGGTTAGAAAATAATAACGTTGGAACATTAAATTTGGTATAAAAATAAGCGATATAACATCGCTTATTTTTTATTAAGTCTCACTTTATTGATGTGCTTTTTCATATTCTAACATTTCTTCGCGCGTTACTTCCCCGTCACCATCTGTATCCATCTCTTTGAATGCTTCTGCGGGAGAAATATAAGTTCCTTTCTTTTTGGCTCGGCGTTCAAGCTGCCGTTCTTCAAAAGTTTTGGGTTCTCTGTACTTTTTATATTCTTCGAAAGTCAGTTTTTCATCTTCATTAGAATCATATCTTTTGATTCGACGATTAACTCTACGTTCAGTCGTGGTTGTTGATCCCGCAGGATAAACATATTTTGCCATGACATCAACATCAAAAAACATTAATAACGCAATTACAAAAAATATCTTTTTCATTTCAAATCCTAATAAAAATTTTCACTATCTTTAGGAATAAAAGCACTGGCACGCATATCAATAATTTTTCCATTATCTAAAGTAACTTTTCTATCCATTTTATTTGCCAACTCAAAATTATGAGTAGCAATTAAAGCAGACAATCCCGTTTCTTTAACTATAGTCACTAATTCCGCAAAAACAATATCTGATGTTTTAGGATCCAAATTTCCAGTCGGTTCATCTGCCAAAAGCAATTTCGGCGCATTAGCCAAGGCACGAGCAATTGCCACTCTTTGTTGTTCTCCTCCGGATAAAGCTGCCGGACGATGTTTCAATCTTTTCTCTAAACCTAAACGACATAAAAGCCATTTTGCCCTTTCTTCCGCCTCTTTTAACTTTTTACCCGCAATTAATTGTGGTAAAACAACATTTTCCAAAGCATCAAAATCACCTAATAAATTATGATATTGATAAACAAAACCCAAATAATCACGACGAAGTAATGTTCTCATAATATCATTAAGTTTACTACATTTTTGCCCATTTAAATAAATTTCACCTTTTGTCGGTTGTTCCAAGAGACCGGCAATCTGTAACATGGTAGATTTACCTGATCCCGATGGTCCGAGCAAAGCCACGACCTCGCCGGCCTGAATATCTAAATCAATGCCGCGCAAAACGTCCAAATTTTGAGACCCTTGCTTAAAAGATTTTGTAATTTTTTTAAGCTCTAATACAGGAACCGATTTATTCATAACGTAAAGCCTCCACCGGATCAAATTTTGCAGCACGATAAGCCGGATAAATTGTT
>CAMOQT010000058.1 GCA_946623145.1 uncultured Azospirillum sp. | reverse complement strand
TAGTCTTTCTCAAGTTCAGCTTCTCTCTAAAGCTGAACGTAGAGTCCAGGGCAAAAAAATCTCTCCGAAGAGAGATTTTTGGTGCCCTGGAAAAGACTCGAACTTTCACGACCTGAGGCCACATGCACCTGAAGCATGCGCGTCTACCAATTCCGCCACCAGGGCAACGTGTACTTAATATATCAATTCGTATTTAAATGCAATAAAAATATATTTCCGCCTGTAAAAGCCGTTTTTAATCCCTATATTTAAACCACTAACGGGAGAAATATGATGGCAACCATTATTTTTAATTTTGAAAAATTAAAAGAAGAATATTGGCTTCAAAAAAGCACTCAAAAAAAACAACTCATTTTCGAATACCAACAAGAAATTTTACAAACTGAAGAACAAATCCGTGATTTGATAACTCAAATTAATCAATTACAGTCAAATATTGATATGAACTATAAAATCATCGCTCAAATCAATAAAGACTGAACGTTTGATTCTATTTGACAAATAAAACATTTAAGCGTATAATTTTAACATTATTTTAACCTTTATATTCAGGAGATGCTCATGGATAATAAGTTAAACAAAGACAAAATTATGCTGGAGCAGAATCAAGAGAACAGAGCCTTATGCTCCCATAAAGAATATATTTGGAAAAATATTTTCAAAGCTGAAACTTTAAGAAAAGAAACTTCTTTCCGTAAAAGCTTAAATATGTATCAGAATTTACAGATTAAATATAAATAATCGGCCATGAAAAAAGTACTGTTTTTCTCTTTATGTTTATGCTTTACTCTATCTGCCTATGCGGGTGTTAGATCTTTAGGTGATTCCGGTGTTTCTGAACAAACTTCACCATCACTGTCTAACCAAAGAAATAGTTTTACCTCTCAACCGGTAGTAAATATTAAGAACGTAAATACGGCACAACGTTGTATTGCTGCAGGTTTTTCACTAAAGGAATGCCCTGCGGGGTATGTTGCTGTTTATCCTTGCCCGGAAAACAGAAAATATTTTCGCGATTGTTGCCCTCAAGAATACCGCTTTACAGCAACACAATGCTTACAAAAAGGTCTGGAACCAAGTGTTGAAACTTGTTTAAATTTTCACGCTTGTCGCAAAAGAGAGCTTACTGATTCAGGAACAACTCAAACAGAAAATACTGCAGCTCAGTAAAAATATTTTTCTTAATAAAAAAGGAGGTTATTTCTAACCTCCTTTTCTTTTAATTCTAATAACTTAGAATCCTTCAGTATCTAAGCGTTTCCGCAGCTGCTTACGAGCACGTCTGACAGCTTCAGCCTGACGGCGAGCCTTCTTCTCAGAGTTTTTTTCATGACAACGTCTGAGTTTCATCTCACGGAAAATGCCTTCACGTTGCATTTTCTTTTTCAAAACTTTCAAAGACTGTCCGACATCATTACCGATAACAGTAACCTGAACCACTTAAATCACCACCTTTTCATTAAGTTAAGTGTTAATACTGCGTATGTATATAACATACGGATTTTATTTTTGCAAGCGCTTATTTTCTACACATCTAACAGCGCACTGAAAAGCTGAGAAGCTTTATCAGTTTTAGAAGTCATCGAAGCCATATTCAAATAGCCGTCAGATAACATCGTTGCCAAACCGGCACTGGATTGTGCCTGAATTTGAGCAGCATATGCGGCAGAAATAGCCGTTGTTCCATATGCACCTGTCGAAGCTGTTAATTCCATATCCTTCTGGGTCGAAATCTTCTTATTTTTTGAATCATCAGACTTCGTTTCTGTTGTAATATAATCGTGTTTAAATGTTTTTCCTTGAAGAATTTGTAAAGCATATGGTGTTCCATCTTTAGGAACTTCCGTCCCTTCTTTATAGCCGGTTTCAATATAATAACTGCCTTTTTTAGCCTTGTAATCACCGGTCATAATATCTTCTGCATTCTTCCGTAATTTTGAATCTGCTTCAGCGGTACTATCGGCAATAAGGACCTGACGTCCATTTTGAACCATATAAACCTTCATATATAATCCCGGAGCGCTCTCTTCAAAAACATCGAGTTTTTCTTGCTCTTTAAGTTTTTCGAGCTCCTTTTGAGCATAACCCGCAGGATCCAAACTACGCTTTACATCTTCCAAAGCTGCTTCATATTTAGATAAATCCAAGACTTTATCATCAGATGTATCCCCACTTTTCATTACAATGGATAAATTACCATTTGACTGTAACTGAATAGTGTAAATATCTTTACTATCATATTTATCTAAAGATGAAACTGTTGTAACACGAGCGTAATTTAAGCGCGTATAACCTAAATCACGCGCTGTTGCGAATGACTCGTCAATATTATTAACATCGGCAACTGTCTTTTCCCAAGAATAGTGCCCGCTGTCATCTTTATTTGTCACGCCTGAAATATTGACACTCATGTTAACACCTCAAAACTTTAAATCCATTTTAAATTATAACACACAATTTATCAAAAAACAATTAATTTTCAATTCTAGAAAAAACTTGCATAAACAAATTTTCAGTGTTATATCAAAAGCCGATAAATGATTATTATAAACCAAATTAATTATAAATTATGTACAATCCAAAATCAACAACAGCGACTGAGTTTATTTCTCATGAAGAAATACTCAAAATTCTTGATTTTGCTGATAAAAACAGCGAAAATCGTCCGATGATTGAGCATATCCTTGACAAAGCAAGTGCTCAAAAAGGTCTTTCTCCTCTGGATGCAAGTTTATTGTTGGCCTGCAAGATTTCTGATTTGAACGAGCGCATGTTTGCCCTTGCCGAACAAATCAAACAGGAATACTACGGAAACAGAATAGTGCTTTTTGCACCTCTGTATCTGTCCAACTATTGCGTCAACGGGTGTATCTACTGCCCATATCATATCAAAAACAAGCACATCCCTCGCCTCAAGCTCACTCAGGAGCAAATTCGACAAGAGGTTATAGCTTTACAGGATATGGGACACAAACGACTGGCGATTGAATTGGGTGAAGATCCTGTTCATAACCCACTAGAGTACGTGCTTGAAAGCTTAGATACAATCTACAGCATCAAGCATAAAAACGGTGCCATCAGGCGGGTCAACGTAAACATCGCGGCGACCACTGTCGGCGATTATCGTAAGCTCCATGAAGCAGGTATTGGAACATACATCTTGTTCCAGGAAACATACAACAAGGAATCTTACGAAAAACTCCATCCGACAGGTCCAAAGCATGATTACTGTTATCACACGGAAGCTATGGATAGAGCCATGCAAGGAGGTATTGATGACGTCGGTCTTGGCGTTTTGTTTGGGTTATCAACTTATCGCTACGAGTTTGCAGGATTGATGATGCATGCCGATCACCTTGAGAAAACTTATGGCGTCGGTCCTCACACAATCAGCTTCCCTCGCATTAAAAATGCTGATGACATTGATGCCAGCTCATTCACAAATGCCATTGATGACGAGATCTTTGCAAAAATCATTGCATGTACCCGCATTGCCGTTCCGTATACGGGAATGATTATCTCGACACGCGAGAGCAAAGAAACCCGTGAACGCATGTTGCGCTACGGAATTAGTCAGATTAGTGGTGGCTCCAAAACATCCGTCGGAGGCTATGCTGAAAAGAATGCCGGTTCAGAACAATTTGATGTTTCAGACAACCGTACATTGGACGAAGTTATCAGATGGCTGATGGAATGCGGTCACATTCCTAGCTTCTGCACAGCATGCTACCGTGCCGGTCGCACAGGCGACAGATTCATGGAATTCTGCAAGAACAAACAGATATCCAACTTCTGTCAACCGAATGCCCTCATGACACTGCAAGAGTATCTTGAGGATTATGCCTCACCTGAGACCAAAGCCATCGGTGAAAAGTTGATTGCAAAGGAACTGCTTTCTATTCCTCATCTTCGTCGCCAAGATGTCTGCCGCGAATGGCTGACTAAAATCAAAAACGGCGAAAGAGATTTCCGCTTTTAATAAAAAACGCAAGAGTTTAGCTCTTGCGTTTTTTATTTTTCATTATTATTCTTTTCTCTAAGAGAGGTTATAATGCAGAATTTTTCTTTACATACGCATACCATAGGTTTTGACGGTCGCAATACCGAAGAAGAAATGCTGCAAAAAGCAGAAAAACTAGGCTTAAAAACAATAGGTTTTTCAAATCATTTTATTGTTTATCCGACAATTAAAGAAGCTAAAATGTACCAATATGCCCTAAAAGGTGGCTATGACACTATTTATGCCTCTTCTTTTGTTGAAGCCATCAATCGCTTTAGACCGCATTATGCTAAAATTGATAAGCTGAGAGAGAAAACAAACATTAAAATTCTAAAGGGTATGGAAGTTGATTTTTTCCCTTCTCAAGAATGGTGGAATGGCTTTCAGGCTGCCTTAAAAATATTAAAGCCAGACTATCTCATTGGTTCTGCACACTTTATTGAATATAATAACACCCTGTATAACACTCATGATTTGAAAAATGCTTCTTATGAAGAACAGCAAAAACTTCTCCACCAATATTGGCAAAATGAGCGCAATGCCGCTTCCTGCGGATTATTTGACTTCATGGCGCATTTAGATCTTCCCAAAAAAGTCGGATTAGGTTTAGAACCTCAATGGCAAGAAGAAGAACAAAAAACAATTGCGACAATCAAAGAAAACAACGTTAAAGTTGAATTAAACACCAGCTTTTTCAAATTCAGCGCAGAACCTTACCCAAGCCCTCGAATAATGAAACTTTTAGCAGAATATAATGTTCCTGTTCTAATAAGCGATGATGCCCATGATTCAAAGCGTTTGACTGACCATTTTGAACAAACAGAACAAATGGCAAAAGATTGCGGTATTAAAAATTACTGGAAACCACTGAATATCGAATTTTTAAACCTGAAAAAACAATGTGATTTTAGCATAATTTAAACTTTTTCAGAGTATAACATAATTAAGTTCTCATAACAAAACAAATTTATGCGAAGAGGAAGTCTATGCATTCATTTCAGACCATTATAGTCGACTTAACTTTAATTACCATTTATGCGACTCTGGCGACTCTTTTATTTAAGAAGCTCAAACAACCGACTGTTTTGGGATATATCTTAGCCGGAATTTGTGCCGGTCCTTTTTTAAGATTTATTCCGACAATCTCAGACGCTGAGAACACAAAATTATGGGCAGATTTAGGTGTTATCTTTTTATTATTTGGTTTGGGTTTGGAATTCAGTATCAAAAAAATGTTCAACGTTGGTAAATCAGCAACCATTACTGCTGTTGCGAATATTTTATTTTTATTATTTATAGGCTACAATGTCGGTCAATTGCTCGGTTGGTCTACAATCGACAGCTTCTTCTTGGGAAGCATGATATCCATGTCTTCAACAACCATTATCATTAAAGCATTTGAAGACTTAAACATCAAAAAACAAAAATTCACTGATCTGGTCTTCGGTGTCTTAGTTATTGAAGATATTGTCGGCGTATTAATGCTTTTCCTTTTACCGACTATAGCCTTAAGCTCTGATATCAACGGTAAAGAACTATTGATGAATACGGCAAAACTGGTTATCTTTTTAGTCTTATGTTTTTTAATCGGCATTTACTTAGTTCCAACACTTCTTAAAAAATTAAATAACTATCTCAATGATGAAACCCTTTTAATTTTGAGTATCGGCTTATGTTTCAGCATGGTTTTATTGGCATCTACTTTCGGTTTTTCATCTGCTTTAGGGGCCTTCTTAATGGGCTCAATTTTAGCTGAAACAGAAATAGTTTCTCGTATTGAAAAGAACACAAAACCGCTAAAAGATTTCTTTGGCTCTGTTTTTTTCGTTTCTGTCGGTATGATGGTTGATCCTCATATGATTTTAGAGTATGCATGGCCAATCTTTGTTATTACATTGGTTGTTATGATTGGGCAGGTTTCTTGCTCTTGCTTTGGTTTTATTGTTTCCGGCCAACCGCTCAAAACAGCAATTCATGGCGGATTTTCCCTTTCACAAGTTGGCGAATTTGCTTTTATTATTGCCAGCCTTGGTATGAGTATCGGTGTATTAAACCCAAGAGTTTATCCGATTATTGTTTCCGTCTCCGTCATCACAACTTTTTTCACACCGATGATGATTAAGTTTGCAGAACCAACATTTAAAACAATCACCAAAATTCTCCCTCAATCTTGGCAAGAATATTTGGAACAAAATGCCTCCGGACATTCTGAAAGCAAACGTGAAGAGCAATTGTGGAACTTATTACTTAAAAATTATCTCCTGCGTTTGGGAATTTTTGCTGTCATAATTTTTACAATTATCGGTATTGCAAAATACTTCCTTAGCCCTTTGGTTTATCAATACTTACCGAATATTGCGGCACGCATTGTCTTAACGTTGATAACTTTATTCTTAATCTCACCATTTTTAAAAGCCCTAATCGGTTGGGAGACCATTTTACCGCAAATGGTTTCAGATAAAATCACTGAAATTTTATGCCGTTGCAAATTAATTCCGCAAAACGACGATGAAAAATCTTCAATATTAGGTCGCATACGTGACAAAATAAATGTTTGCTCTGTTATTGATCGCCAAGAAAGCTTACGTAATTTCTTTGTCTCTAATAAAAAAATCGCAGCCATTTATCTGCGTTTATGGAATCAAAAGAAAAGCAATCGCGTTCTACTCGTATTTTTAACAACTTTCCGTCTTATTTTACTCTGTTTTTTTATAATGACGGTCATCCATCAATTTTTAACGGGGAACCCTAAAATGGTTTTACTTCTAATGATACTATCTGTTTTACTTCTATCTCGTTCTCGTTGGCTGTTCACACAATATATGAAAATTGAAAATCAATTTTTAGATAATTTGAACGGGAAAAGCCAAGAAGAATCTGCAAAAACAGATAATTAATTACATTATCTTTGACATAACACTAAAATTAACATAATTTTCAGTCTTTCTGATTAGAATAATACATAATATGGAAAACTGGTTTTAAGAGTGAATTTACATGTTTAATATTTCTGAATTTCTTCGCATTAACAGATTTTATGTTATATGGACCATCTTCTTGGGAATAATATATATGTTCCGCAGCATGTTTGGTCTCGTTTTTATGACGTTTATTATGTGCTTTATCTTTGCCGGCATCGCGCACAAATTACGGAGAAAATTTCATTGGAACAGACGTGTTATCGTTATTTGCTTATACACTCTGTTTTTAATTTTTGAAATCGGATTTTTAATGTATATCCCTTCCAGACTCTTATCCGAAACCATCAGCTTCACAGACCAATTGCCGAAAAGTGTAAACTCTCTCAAATCTTGGTTTGAATTAAACTTTGAAAACAATGAAATATTGTCTCCTATTGTTTCTCATGTCAAAATGGGGATTTCTCCGGAAAAAACGGTTATCAGTGTTTGGAACATCACCCGAAGTGTCTTAGAAAAAAGCTTACATTACATTGGTTGGTTCTATTTGGCTATGCTGTTTAGTTTCCTAATTCTGTTAGATTTGCCGGAGCTCTCTTTAGGTATACGACGACTACGGTATACTAAATTGGCCGAAACATATCGTGAAACTGCCGACAGTATTATGCTTTTTGCTAAAGTTGTTGGTGAAAACTTCAGAGCACAATTAATAATTTCTGCCATTAACACCACGTTGACAGCAGTCGGACTGCACATTTTAGGGATAAAGGCCATAGCTTTGTTATGCACCATTGTCTTTATGTGTGGCTTAATCCCTGTTTTAGGAATGTTTATTTCTTCCGTTCCTATTGTGCTGATGGCGGTTAACACCGGCGGCATTCATCTCGGATTAGGGGCGATTCTGATGATTACCATTATTCATATTTTAGAAGCTTATGTCCTAAATCCCAGAATTGTCTCGTCAGTTATGCACATCAATCCGGTGATGACACTTATCATTTTATACATTGCGCATAGCTTGATCGGTTTATGGGGAATGTTGCTCGGTGTCCCAATTACAGTTTACTTCTACCGCAAAATCAGTATTTCAAACCAAAAAGATACAACTGTAAAAAAAGAGTTTTTTCCATTTCATTTAAAAGGATAAAAACAATACTTTTTCACAACAAAACCCGCACAAAGCGGGTTTTATTGTAAATGGCGGAGAGAGAGGGATTATTCCGTTTCACTCCATTCTACTCGCTCTTTCGCTTTCGCTCACCGGCGTGCTTTCGCCCACCTTTCGCTCGGGCGCCGAACCC
>CAMOQT010000057.1 GCA_946623145.1 uncultured Azospirillum sp. | reverse complement strand
GCGAGCTTCCCAAGCTTGTGATGCGGGTTCGATTCCCGTTGCCTGCTCCAATAAAAAACACCACCAAGACACGCTCGGTGGTATTTTTTTACTTTCTAAGTTTTTTGGCAAAACGTTCGGACATTTTATCCGGAATTCCATATTCATCAAGCTTTCCGACAAAATCCAGTCCTTCATCTTTTGCTTCTTCAAACAGACTAAGGACGGGACGAACAACACATTTTCTGTCGTCAGTTGCCGGCAAACGAACGAAAGTACGATAATCTTCAATCACACTAACACTCATCGGATAAGGCGGTTCAAGCGATTGAACCCAATAGCCAGAACAATCCCAGTTGTCAAAATCGATCCCATACTCACGAAGATATCCTACAGTTCCCTGTATATCGCGATAGCACGTAGTAATTTGATGAACTTCATGTATTGTCGGAACGCGGATCCCATATTCACGATTTCCGACACCTGGAGATGATTGATAAGTATAATACGAACATTCACGTAACAAACCATCAACTTCCATTTTGGCAACTTTTTGAATTGCCTTCTTATGAATAATCAGATTACCAAGAGCAATACCCCATATCTTATCCTGACTGATAGCCGTATCCAAAAACGGCAAAGCAATCATTTTAAGATGATCAAGGCAATACACAATGTTCAACGGAGTCGGAAACCTTTTTCCTTTCCACTCACGACACCAATAATCCAAGCATCTAATGACGCCATCAATTTTCTCAGAAGGAACATTCATATAAAGTAACTGACGAATGTCTCCGGGGGCAATTCCCTTCTTCTGTAAATTCAAAAAAAGTCCTGTCATTAACATAATTTATAATTTTAAATTAATAATATAATAAACTTACCGATAACAAAAAAACATTAGCAAAAAACACTAAAGAGTCAACAAAAAAGCTCCTGAAAACCTTACGAATAAGGTATTCAAGAGCTTTTCATTAGATAGCGTAGACCTGATCAATCAAAAGACGATCACGAGAACCATCACGATACGGTTTCACACGCAGTTGCCGATCATCTATCAGAGAAAGAGTAACTTTTTCACCCTCCATCTCTACTTTCCGACATTTATAAAACTGAGGGTAGCGAGATTGGATAATAACGAGCCAAGCACACTCCAAAGGAAATATACCTGAAATAATATAGAGCTCATACTCTCCAACAGACAAAATCGGCGTTGGATTAACTGGAGAAATTTTCACCCCTTTGTAATAAACTATCTGATTTCTAACCAGAAAGTTATCACATCCATAATCGCATTGTATCAACATAGCAATTCTAACCGTGTCCTTTCGCACGGGATCTCTAAATAATACATATAATGATAAAATGATGAGCAAAGTATAGACAAACAGCATAAAGAGTCAATAAATTTATATAAACGTTAATTTAACTTTTTTCAGTCCACAATAAAAAATCTTAAATGTCTTAAAGAAATGAAAATGATTAGTACTGTTATTCTTGGAAACATATTTTCCCTTGGAGCTGCAATTTGTTTAACCGTCTCTGTCATCAAAAAAACAAAGACAGATTTTATCGGTTGGCAAATAGGAGATGATATTTTTGGTTGTCTAACATGCTTAACATTAGGAAGCTACTCAGCTCTAACTGTTTGTCTTGTTTGTTTTATCAGAAACCTTTTAGCCTATAAAAACAAATTAAACAGGCTTTTAACCGGCATTTTGTTTTTAACAAACATTATTGTCGGATTGTATGTCAATAATTTAGGCGCGATTGGTTGGCTCCCTATTATTGCTGCCGCCAGTTACACCATTTTTGTATATCTTGCAAAAACTGCTCAGCATATGCGTATTGCCTTGATATCAAACTTATCGCTTTGGGTTATTCATTGTTTATATATTCAAGCCTATCCGTCAGCTTTCGTAAATTTGAGCATTTGCTTATGGACAATATATCAAGCCCTTAAACGAAGTAAATGGATTAAAAAAAACGCTATTAAGCTTATGGCTCAATAGCGTTTATAAAAGTTGGTACATGAGCATTTTTTTACTCGCTAAATCTGTATTAATAGTCCTTTGCATAAATCCTTAAAAACTTGGAGAATGAGACTAGTAATAAGATTTAAGAGAAGAAAAAGCGGAGCGTACATAGAGGTACGTGAGCATTTTTCTTACTCGCTAAATCTGTATTAATAGTCCATTATACAAGTTTTTTATAACGTATTGCATGCGGCTTGCAAGCCTCTTCCCCAAGACGACGTTTTTTATCAGCCTCATACTCTTCAAAATTGCCTTCAAACCAAACGACCTGACTATCGCCCTCATAGGCCAAAATATGAGTTGCTAATCTATCCAAGAACCAACGGTCGTGAGAAGTCACAAACACGCATCCGGGATATTCCATAATTCCTTCTTCCAACGAACGTAAAGTATCGACATCCAAGTCGTTTGTCGGTTCATCGAGGAGAATCACGTTAGCCCCTTTACGCAACATTTTTGCCAAGTGAACACGGTTGCGCTCACCACCGGAAAGTTGTCCGACTTTCTTTTGCTGGTCTGTTCCCTTAAAATTAAACTGTCCGACATACGCACGGGACGGCACGTTTTTTTTGCCCAATTCAATCATATCCAAACCATCGGAAATTTCTTCCCAAACGGTTTTATTCGGATCCAATTCATCACGAGATTGATTAACATAACCTAAATCGACAGTATCGCCAATTCTGATTTCACCGCTGTCCGGTTTTTCTTCACCGGCAATCATTCTGAACAATGTTGTTTTACCGGCACCGTTCGGACCGATAATACCGACAATTGCGCCCTTAGGAACTTTGAAGGAAAGATTATCAATCAATAATTTATCCCCATAAGCTTTAGAAATTCCTTTAGCCTCAACGACCAAATCGCCTAAACGCTCTGTCATCGGAATAGAAATATGCGCTTGCGTAATTTTATCTTTTGTTGATTCTGCCAGCAATTCTTCATATGCATTAATACGAGCCTTAGATTTTGCCTGACGCGCTTTCGGATTTTTGCGGATCCATTCTAATTCATTAGCCAATGTCCGCTGACGAGCCGATTCTTCACGAGATTCTTGTTCTAAACGCTTTTGTTTTTGTTCCAACCAAGAACTGTAATTCCCTTCATAAGGAATACCTTGCCCGCGGTCTAACTCTAAAATCCATCCTGTGACATTATCCAAGAAATAACGGTCGTGGGTTACCATAACCACCGTTCCTTTATATTCTTTCAGGTGTTGTTCTAGCCAAGCAACGGATTCGGCATCCAAATGATTCGTCGGCTCATCTAATAAAAGCATATCCGGCTTTTGTAACAATAAACGACACAGCGCAACACGGCGTTTTTCACCACCGGATAATTTAGTAACATCAGCATCTGCAGGCGGACAACGCAATGCATCCATTGCAATTTGAATAGTGCGCTCAAAATTCCACCCGTCACAGGCATCAATTTTCTCTTGTAATTCAGCTTGTTCATTAATGAGATTATTCATTTCCTCATCACTCATCGGCTCGGCAAATTTAGCGGAAACCTCTTCAAATTTTTTGAGCAAATCCCGAACTTCCCCCAACCCGTCCATAATATTTTCCATCACATTTTTATTCGGATCGAGCTTTGGTTCTTGTTCCAAGTAACCGACTTTAGCACCTTCTGCCGGCCAAGCTTCCCCATTAAATTCTTTATCAACACCGGCCATAATTTTCAATAATGTAGATTTACCGGCACCATTCACACCTAAAACACCGATTTTAGCGCCGGGAAAGAAAGATAACGTAATTCCCTTAAATAATTCTTTTCCGCCGGGAAAAACCTTTGTTAAATTTTGCATTACATAAATATACTGATAAGAGGCCATTTGGGTCTTACTCCTAAAAAAATTAAATTTACGACGAGTATATAGAAAAAAAGCGAACTTGCAAGCAATTAATACCCACTTAACAGTGGAGCTCTTGAACCGGTATATAGCGGTGGTGTATTTCCATCGACACCTGTATTCAAGTGAACTTTACCAATTTTACGCTTTCCTGCATTTTGATAAATTTCCTTAGCCTGCTGAACTTGAGCCTTATCTTCACGGTTAACTGCCGTTGCATCATAAGGCGCGCGAGGGGTATAAAGAGCACCATCAGGCATTTGAATAGTTCCGTCAGCATAAATTTTTGCATCAAAAATTGCCTGATTATCAAAACGTCTCACAATTTGAGAACATTCATAAAAACCATCTAACTGTTTAGAAATATAAGCATTGGCTTTTTCTTCATTATAAGCGCGCATTCCGGCAGCCTGCTCAGCATTTGAACGCGCTTTCGTAATTAAAATCACGCGAGCAATCATCTCAAAAGTATCTATTCTGGTAGAATTGCAGGCCAACCCCTGTCCGGCAACAGCCCCCAATGCCTTAACCTCATCCATATAAGAAACGGGACCGTCTTCCTCTAAAGCAACAATTTCCTGTGCTTGCACTTGAAAAACACTAAAGACTCCCAAAAATAAAATACTTAAAAATCTCATATAACACTCCTTAAACAAGGCCCATTATAAAAAAATCAGATTAAAAAGCAAAAGATATCTTAAAAAAACACCCAAAAACCAAAATTAAGGTTGACAAAGCCGATGTTTTAGCTTAAAAGACTGCTAAACGTCTATAATAAGGAAAAAACAATGAAAATTTACAGTTCTTTGAAATCTAAGAAAGTACGCGATAAAGACTGCAAGTTAGTTCGCCGCAAAGGTCGCGTTTATGTTATCAACAAAAAGAACCCTAAGCTCAAAGCTCGTCAGGGATAATTTGATAATACACGAATTAGAAAAGTTTTAAAAACCCGCTGTTTTCACGCGGGTTTTTTAGTGCCAAAAAAAAGAGGAGCAACCGCCCCTCTTTATTATTCTTTTTGAAATAGAGTGTACACCAACGATGCATATCCCATCAGCATGACAAGTATTGTAATCTTTGAATGTAAAATATTCTTTCCAATCAGAAATTCTACACCTTTTGCGCATAAGTACCACAGCAAAAGATATAGTACGCCGATAAGAACGCAAATCACTATGACAAACATAGTCATAATGACTGCCCGAAATATCCACACCATACAACAGACAAAAAATTTCTTTTGTTCGATGTCAATATACATTTCTGATATCATTTTTTCTTTCTTACTTTGAAGATAGAAAAAAGTTGCAACCATTGGAACGATAGAGAACACAGCTGCATTCATGAAATCCAACTCTGGGATAAAATAGGATGCACCCCCGGCAAGAAAAACTAAGGTTACCACTATCCCAAGTAACACACACATCCAGAAACAGCATTTCTGGGCAAACACTTTAATTTTTTCTTTCATGTTTTTTATTTTTAATAATAGACAATTTAATTTATTTTCAGCACCAACTATATCACATTTTTAAGGCTCACGCAACTATTTTTTTGTCAATTTTTTTTCGCAAAAAATCTACATATTCCCTCCCTGGCCGAGGGAGGGTTAGGGTGGGCGCGTTATTTACAAAGGAAAGGAATTATTGGATTCAGAAACAAAAAAAACACCGCAGTCCATAACCCTGCGATGTTTTTATTCTACTTCAAACACAATTTTTGAGAAAGTTAGCCGCCGGAATAATATCCAGCGTCTTTTCCTCAATTCTCTTTAGGGAAAAAGTCTTGTTATCTTCTTCATCTGAAATTTCCGTAATCCACACTGTTACCTCTTCACCAAGATAGAAATGCATTCCGGAAAGTTTCTCCCTCGAATTTCTTAAACCACTCAGTTCAATCCATGGTTTTGCCTGCTCATAACGGTAGGCTTTAGCATTGCCGGATTGAAAAGAATCAAGTGCTATTACAAGAGAGACCATAGAACCAAGTCCCTCTAAAAAATCACTTTTGAACCGCTTCACACTTCCGCGAAGGATCCAAGTTTTTTCTTTTTTTGCCATACGCTAATTTTTTAATAATATTCCTTTCCCTCTCTTTTATTTTGTTTAGACAAAAAAGTCAACAAAAGAAGCCCACCAAAGCGAGCTTTCTTATTTGCAAGGATTATAGAAATCTTGGAGAATGAGATTAGTAATAAGATTCAAGAGAGGGAAAAGCGGAGCGTACTAAAAGCGTACGTGAGCATTTTCCCTACTCGCAAAATCTGTATTAATAATCCATTATACAAGATTTCCCTATTGCATTGGGATGATTGATATCTCAACCCGTCTATTCTGCTCTCTCCCTGCAGCTGTATCGTTTGAGGCAACAGGATAAGATGGTCCCATTCCGGCAGCACTAATACGTGAAGCAGAAATACCGCGATTTATCAAATAAGTAGCAACAGCAGAAGCTCTTTTTTGAGATAATGTTTGGTTATGAGCTAAAGTACCTGTACTATCTGTATGTCCTGTAATCTGAACATTTGTCTTATCATATTCAGCAAAAACTTTTGCAACTGAGTCTAAAATCGGATTAAATGATGTTTTGAAAACAGCAGAATCTGTATCAAAAGTAATATTACTCGGCATAATCAAACGAATTTGACCGTTTTCGGTAGAAACTTGAACACCGGTATTTAACAGCTCTTGGCGTAATTTACGCGCTTGAACATCCATATAAGCTCCTGTTCCTGCACCTGCGGCAGCACCAATTCCAGCTCCCCAGGCAGCTCCTTTTTTACCACCGACCAAAGCACCGATTCCGGCACCGGCAACAGCGCCAATACCTGTTCCCCAAGCTGTTTTAGAAACTTTGCTTTCTCCGGTGTACGGATCTGTTGCACAAGCACTGATAAAAGAAACCAGCATAAACATAACAATTATTTTTTTCATTTTTATCTCCTTACAAAAAAACTACACCTACTGTAAAAGATTCAAAAAAGAATGCAAGCATAAAAAAAATCCCTCATATTTCTATGAGAGATTAAAATCTTACCTCTGCTACTTAATAGCTTCTTGAACAGCTTGTAACATTTTGAGCTGTTGCTTAGCCTCTGGGGTTGTTCCATGCGCAGAAGCAATAGCGTATCGGTTCACTCTGCTTTTGAAAAGCCATTGCTCTGTGGTGGACAATGCTTCATAAGCTTCTTTCACTTCAGTCTTGTTAACATCACCTACCGGAAGGTGCGTACAATCTACCACTACCTGCATGCTTTGACAAGACAACACACATGCAACTAAATCTCTAGCATCCATAAAAATACGTTTTAAGAATTAGAAAAATAATAAAATTACATACCTATAGTTATAAATAACCCCACAAGAGATTGCAAGTTTAAATTTAGAAAAAAATAAAAAAGGGGCTCGAAAGAGTCCCTTTTTTTTATGATCTGCATTCTGAACAGAAAAGTATTTTACTCAGCTTTATTCTCTATCTGAGCTTGAGCCTGAGCAGCTTCTTCCTCTTTCAGAGCCTGTATTTCTTTATCATTCTGAGCAGCCACTTTCTTGAGTGAGCGCAGAACGGTACCAGTACCGGCTGGGATCAAACGACCAACGATGACGTTTTCTTTCAAACCGTCAAGGCTATCGACTTTACCCTCAACAGCAGCTTCCGTTAAGACACGAGTTGTCTCTTGGAATGATGCAGCTGAAATAAAGGACTTGGTCTGTAAAGAAGCCTTCGTAATACCTAACAAGACAGGATCAGCAACTGCAGGATTACCATTTTCAGCAATAATCTTAGCATTCTCTGCCTCAAAGACATCACGATCAACCTGTTCACCGACTAAGAAAGTGGTATCACCAGGTTCAGTAACTTCTAC
Source organism: uncultured Azospirillum sp. (assembly GCA_946623145.1). Taxonomy (GTDB): domain Bacteria; phylum Pseudomonadota; class Alphaproteobacteria; order RF32; family CAG-239; genus Scatocola. The sequence goes on along the minus strand of CAMOQT010000057.1, from coordinate 513 downwards.
CTTGCGCAACATTTGAGAAACGATAACCTCAATGTGTTTATCGTTAATCTTAACGCCTTGCAGACGGTAAACGTCTTGAACTTCTTTAACCAAGTATTCTGCTAATTTTTCAACACCTAAAACGCGTAAAATATCATGCGGTGCAGGTGTTCCTTCAACCAGCATATCGCCTTTCTTAACGATATCACCGTCTTGAACAACCAAGTGATGTCCCTTAGGAATCAAGTATTCAACCGGATTACCTTTTGTCGGAACAACAGTAATACGTTGTTTTGCTTTGTAATCTTTACCAAACTCGACCATACCATCAATATCAGAAATCAAAGCTTGATCCTTAGGACGACGAGCTTCAAACAACTCAGCAACACGTGGCAAACCACCGGTAATATCTTTTGTCTTAGAGCTTTCTCTCGGGATACGAGCGATAACATCACCGACTTTAACTTCATCACCGTTTTCAACTGTCAAAATAGCATCAACAGACATATAGTAACGAACTTCTTTACCTGAGTC
>CAMOQT010000056.1 GCA_946623145.1 uncultured Azospirillum sp. | reverse complement strand
AGAAGCGACAGCGCAACGAAGCGAATTTAGAAAACGAGTGACCGCAGCGACTTAGTGTTGCGATTAACGCAACACTTTGGAGCTAGAAGGGGATGTAATCCCATTGCCCACAAAAAAAGCGCCCTTATGGCGCTATTTCAAAAAAATTGGAGCGGGCTGGAGACAAAAAAATTACTCTTAAATAAGTAATTTTTAACGACAGGCGAAGTTTTCTTATATGAGCGAGAAGCGACAGCGCAACGAAGCGAATTTAGAAAACGAGTGACCGCAGCGACTTAGCGTTGCGATTAACGCAACACTTTGGAGCTAGAAGGGGATTGGCTCGTTGCACTTCGCCGCTGCATCGTCGTTCGGGGCTTTGTCCTCACCGGCATACTTCCGTCTGCCTCTCCTCCTTGTCGGACCACTTCCCCGTGGGTCCAAATCCTGTGTCCACTTTTCAATTACAAAAAAGCCTCCATAAAGGAGGCCTTTTTGTAATTGGAGCGGGCAATGGGATTCGGACCCACGACATCAACCTTGGCAAGGTTGCGCTCTACCCCTGAGCTATACCCGCATCGCATCAACGAGATATTAGATACCATAAAAAAAATTAATTGCAAGTATTAATTTTGCAATTTTACGAATTTTTTTATTGTTTCTTCCGAATCATACATCAGATGAACATATTCTCCGTTATTTATATGAGAATCTTCTCCTCCAAATAAAGACGAAAGAAATGCCATAATAATATGCCCGTGCGTTGAAATTCCAATCTTTTCATAAGGACTTCTTTGAGCTATTTCTTCTATGGCACGATTAAACCGCTCCACAACCTGATTTAAGCTTTCTCCATCAGGAAAAGGACATGAAAAATCTTCATAACACTGCCGATAATTGGGACAAACTTCAGCCATTTCCAAAGGGTACAAGCCATTTAAGCGCCCATAATTAACCTCTCGCAAACGCTTATCCTCAACAACGGAAACGCCCAAAATTTTACCAATAATTTCAGCTGTCTGCATTGCCCGATACAAATCCGAACTATAGATAATGCCAATATCTTTACCGGATAACTTTTCTCCTAACTTTTGAGCTTGCTCACATCCTTCCTGCGTCAAAGGAATAGGATAAGGACTCTGTCCCTGAGCCCTGCCGTCAACATTCCACTGCGTTTGTCCGTGCCTAAATATATAAAAATGCTTTTTCATAAATACCCTTTCTCTAAAGAGAATACAGGCACATAAGAAAAAAACAATAAAAAAACCTCCTTTTTACAAGGAGGTTTTTTATAGAACAACACCAAATGATTAGTACATACCGCCCATTCCGGCAGGAGCTGCAGCACCATCACCGCAATGGCATTCTTTCTTCGGTAATTCCGTAACCATAGCTTCGGTTGTAATCAACAATCCACCGACAGAAGCCGCATCTTGCAAAGCTGTACGAACAACTTCAGTCGGATCAATAATACCTGCTTTAATCATATCGGTATATTCACCGCTCTGAGCATTGAAACCATAGTTAGCATCTTTGCTTTCAAGCAATTTTCCGGCAACAACGGCACCATCCATTCCGGCATTTTCTACAATCTGACGAATTGGAGCTTGAGTTGCCTTACGAATAATATCGATACCGACTTTTTGATCCTGATTTTCAGGTTTCAAATCATCAAGAACGCGACCGGCATATAATAATGCACAACCACCACCGGCAACAACACCTTCTTTAACTGCCGCACGTGTTGCATGCAAAGCATCATCAATACGATCTTTCTTTTCTTTAACTTCAACTTCTGAAGCACCGCCAACTTTAATAACAGCAACGCCACCGGAAAGTTTTGCTAAACGTTCTTGCAACTTTTCACGGTCATAATCTGATGTGGTTTCTTCAATTTCTTTACGAATTTGAGAAGCACGTGCAGAAATTAACTCTTTATCGCCGATACCGTCAATAATTGTTGTATCATCTTTAGTCATTTCTACACGCTTTGCAGAACCGAGCATATCCAAAGTGATATTTTCTAACTTCATACCTAAATCATCAGAAACAACCTGTCCACCTGTTAAGATAGCGATATCTTGCAGCATAGCTTTACGTCTATCACCGAAACCAGGAGCTTTAACGGCGCAAACTTTCAAACCTCCGCGCAAACGGTTAACAACTAAAGTTGCCAAAGCCTCGCCTTCAACATCTTCAGCGACAATAACCAACGGACGACCGGACTGAACGACAGCTTCCAAAACAGGAATTAACGGCTGCAGATTAGATAACTTTTGTTCATAGAGCAAAATATACGGATTTTCAAATTCGCAAGTCATCTTCTCTGCATTTGTAACGAAGTACGGAGAGAGGTAACCTCTATCAAATTGCATACCTTCAACAACATCTAATTCAGTTTCCAAACCTTTTGCATCTTCAACGGTAATAACACCTTCATTACCAACTTTTTCCATGGCGCGAGCTAAATATTCACCGATAGAACGATCACCATTGGCTGAAATTGTACCAACTTGAGCAATTTCTTCAGATGTTTTGATTTCTTTAGAGCGAGATTTAACATCTTTAATAACAGCCTCAACTGCCATATCGATACCGCGTTTCAAATCCATCGGATTCATACCGGCGGCAACAGCCTTGCAACCTTCTTTAATAATAGCTTCAGCCAAAACCGTTGCTGTAGTTGTACCATCACCGGCTTTATCTGCCGTTTTTTGAGCAACTTCTTTAACCAATTGAGCGCCCATATTCTCAAATTTATCTTCTAATTCAACTTCTTTGGCAACAGAAACACCATCTTTTGTAATTTTTGGAGCACCGTAAGATTTATCCAAAATAACATTACGGCCTTTAGGACCCAATGTTACTTTAACTGTTTTTGCTAATACTTCTACACCACGCAACATTTTTGAGCGTGCATCTGTTCCAAATTGAATATCTTTTGCTGACATGTTTTATTTCCTTTTCCTTATTACTCTACAATAGCCAGAATATCTGATTCTTTCATAATGAGATGAGGTTCTCCGTCAAATTTGACTTCTGTACCTGACCATTTTCCGAACAAAACCTTATCACCAACCTTAACGCTCATCGGAATAATTTTTCCGTCTTCCGCCCGAAACCCGTTTCCAACGGCTTCGACAACACCTTCGCTCGGTTTTTCTTTAGCATTATCAGGAATAATAATTCCACCGGCTGTTTTGTTGACTTCTTCAACGCGTTTAACCAAAACTTTATCATGTAAAGGCACTATTTTCATGTTTAACTCCTTTTATAAACTAAAATATTATAGCTGATAGTTTAGTTAGGATGTCATCAGACCAAAGTCAAGAGGAACGCATAAAAAAAATAAAAAAAATTACAACCTAAAAGGACTGGCACTAAACAATAAACAAAAAACTTGATTTTAGACAAACAATAACATATAGTACTCTCCAGCAAAACAATTATTAATTTAATTTTATTTATTATGAAGCAACAGATATTAGAGGCGCTTGGATACCGTTTTAAGTATGATCCGAGTATTTGTGAAAAATTTTTGGGAATACTGAGGGTCAGGTACGATGCAACAGATCCGCTTCATATCGAGTTTAATAAGCTTCTGAAAAATTCAGAAGCTCTGAAAATTTCAGAAAATCTTGAAGAAAACTTCATCTCAGAACTGAAGAACCTTAACAAGATGAATCTAAAAGCTCGATTGAAGTATCTTGAGGAAAACAACGTTCCTGAAACCGTCGTCATCAGTTACTTAAAGCTTCTGCTCGAAGAAATGTCGCACAACACTCTCTGCGCTCCCTCGATGGAGTTGTTACAAGGAGAGGATAAGATGCTTGACTATCTTTTCGAACAAGCTATCTTCAATGATGAACGGACCGAGTTTATAGGCATCAGTAACACCAATTTCCGATTGGTACTGCAAACATGGTTCCTATATCCGGAATTCTTAAAGCAAAAAGACAAATGCTACGAACTTCTCGAGTGCCTGTCTTTAACACCATTCGAACTCTAAAAAAAGCCGTCCCTTTTAAGGACGGCTTTTTCTTTTTAATTTTTAGTTTTCTTCAGTTTTCCTGTAGCAGTTTTTTCATTTATTTCAGCAAATGCGCTTAAGATAAAGCTCAAAACTGTTAAAAATGAAATAAATACAAAAGAAACAAAGAATATCCATGCATTCGGGAAAACCGACATAACTGGTCGAGCAATACTTGAAGCCCAACCATCAAGTGTAAACACTTGTAGCATCGTGAACATTGCATTTGATAGCGTAGCAAATTCTACAAACACACCACCATACAAATAAACCGAAATAATCGAAAATACATAGAAGAACACGACAAATACGGCTAACATTGCCAAGAAACTCGGCAACAAAGCAATAAAGATATTAACAATATTCTTCAAACGAGACAGTCTGTTGATATATTTCAAAGAACGGAACAAACGGAATGTTCTCAAAATAATGAAATAATTAGCAAACGGAATGGATGAAATGAAAACAACGATAAAGTCAAAAACATTCCAGCCTTTTTTGAAGAAATCGAGACCATAAGCATAAATTTTCATAATCATTTCGATGACGAAAATAGCCATACACAAACGATCTAAAACAAACAAAATTTTATCAAAGGCAATGTTTTTGATATCTGAGGCCATCAAGCCGATAGCCATCGCATCAATAACGATTAACGACATAATCAATAAATCAAAACTGGATCCTTCCAGTAACTTTTTAATTTTACGTTTATCTGTTTCAATAGCTTTTTTCATTATTTATTATCCTTATAAAAGTGATTTGCCTTTAGTTTATATCAGAAAAAGTAAAAAGCAACAATTATTGCAGCGGAACAAATTGCCGGCCCGAAAGCACCTTCTCTCCGATGACGGATAAGTGCAAACAAACCAAACAAAAGACAAGAAATTAACATTGTTCCAATCACAGGAACTATCCCCAACCAAGCTCCGATAGCGGCCAATAACTTCACATCTCCTCCACCAAAAGCATCAGGATGCTTCCAAGCAATTAACAATCCCGCAAAAACAGGAAGAATATAACCGACAGCGGCAGCCAAAGAGCTTTCGGCAGCTCCGCCGAAAAACGCCGCAACAATAAAACCACCAATCAACAAAGGAATTGTCACAACATCCGGCAACAAATACGTCTTATAATCTATTTCTGCAAGTAACAACAACGCCCAGACAAAAGCCAAATCGGCATGAATTGCAAAATTATCAAAATGCTTAACCCCTTGCACAAATAAAAAAGCGCACAACAAACCATATAAAAAACTACGCCCGACATAAGCCAAACATAACTTTTTATACTTTTTATTTTGGTAACATTTTACACAACGAACTTTTTTGGTCGGAACAATCAAACGCCATATTGATTCTGACGGAGAGGCCGGCGAAAATTTAGCAAAACGTCTTGCCATATAAGGAATAATATATCCTAAAACAAAACCATAAATAACATATGTCATCATTACTGATTCTCCTTGATTAATGGCTCGACTATACCTGAAAATACTTAACATCCGTTTAAAATAAAAAAAGCGCCTAAATAGACGCTTTAATTTAAGTTAAACACTCCGTAATCACATTTTATAAAAGTTCTACTCTCCTTCAAACCTTTAAAGGGCTGCATCAAGTTCCTTCTCCATCTCCCTTTTACTTGGTGCAAATGCACACAACGGAACAATGATAAAAAACAGAGCTGCAGACGCATACCCCATGACCTGTGCTACTATCATACTTGTATAATTTAATTAATAATTTTATTTATGTTCTTTTTATACCACAATCGAACACCTTGGTCAACACCTTTTTTACTAATAAATTATTAATTTAACACATAAATTTCTTTTATGCTGATTTCAAACTGGATAAAAGATATTCTCCCATTTTTTCGGTATAAAATGCCGGATTTGTAACAGTTTCACCTTCTGCAATTTTAGCCTGATCAAGCAACAATTTAGAAATTTCTTCGATCTTAGATTTTTGCCCGTCATCATGAATCATCTCGCTCAATTTAATAATCAGCGGATGATATGGGTTAATTTCTAAGATTCGCGTACTGGCAAAAGCTGTCTGCTGTTGATGATTACGCATGAGCCGTTCAAGATGAATACTCATCTGCCCGTTTTCGACTGTCAAACTAACCGGACTCTTTGTTAATTTATCGGTACTCTCAACTTTACCGACTTCTTCTTTAAGTGTTTCCGCCATAAACTTGATCAATTTATCCAATGAGCCTTCTTCTGCTTTAGGTTCTGCCCGTTCAACCTTCAAATCTTCATCAGCTTGAGAGATATGTTTAATGGCTTTTCCTTTATAGTTTGTAAGGACTTGCGGCCAAAACTCATCAATCGGATCAGTCAACAATAAGACTTCAATATTTTTAGCCTTAAAAGCTTCCAATTGCGGGTTATTCATCAAGGTTTTAACATCATCTCCGGTAATATAATAGATTGCCTTCTGTTCTGCCGACATACGAGAAATATAATCATCTAACGATGTCAATTTATCAACATCTGCCGTTGAAACAAAACGAGACAATTCAGCAACTTCTTCACGATTCGTCAAATCCTCATAAATACCTTCTTTAAATGCAGCACCGAATGCCTCCCAGAATTTCTTATAATCCTCGGCATTTTCACTCCGTTTTTTCAATTCTTTAAGCAAACGAGAAACAGTCCCTTGCTTAATTTTTGCAATCAACGGACTCTGTTGCAGCATTTCACGAGAAATATTTAAGGACAAATCGGCTGAATCAACCACCCCTTTGACAAAACGTAAATACGTTGGCAACAACTCCTCTACTTTATCAGAGATAAATACTTTATTGACATACAGTTTCAATCCTTGTTTTTTATCCGGTTGAAACAAATCATATGGTTGCTCACTCGGAATAAAAAGCAATCCCGTATATTCAATATTTCCTTCAGCCTTAAAATGCAATTTAAGCCACGGGTCATCAAAATTTTTAGAAATATGATGATAAAACTCTTTATACTGATCTTCAGTAATTTCCGCCTTATTTTTAGCCCAAAGAGCGGAACCTGTATTAACAGTTTCTTCTCCGGCTTTGCCCAAATCCAAAACAATCGGATAATCAATATGATCTGAGTACAAACGAATAATTTGGCGCAAATAAATACCGTCTAAAAATTCTTTAGCATCTTCTTTAAGGAACAATTTGATTGAGGTACCGTTACTTTCGCGTTCAGTTTCTTCAATTTCAAAACCACCGACACCATTTGACGTCCATTTATAAGCCTGCTCTTCACCGGCTTTTTTGGTAACAACCTCTACTTTCTCGGCAACCATAAAGGCAGAATAAAAACCGACACCGAATTGCCCGATTAAATCCGTTGCCGAACCATTATCTTTCATATTTTTAACAAATTCAGCCGTACCGGATTTAGCAATTGTCCCCAGATGATTAATCAAATCATCTTTATTCATACCGATACCGTTATCTTCAATAGTCAACGTCTTTTCTTCAATATTCGGAATAATTTTAATTTTCATTTCACCGGATGATTTAGAAAGTTCAGGATTCATCAAACGAACATAATGCAATTTATCGCACGCATCACTGGCATTAGAAACTAATTCACGTAAAAATATCTGCCGTTCCGAATAAATTGAATTAATCACAATATCCAATAATTTTCCGACTTCCGCCTTAAAACTAATTTTTCTACTCATAAAAGCCTCCTAAAATATCCTTTTTCTTCTTATGTAAGAACAAAAAAATCACTCCGCAAGAGCACCTTAAAAAAATTTACTTGATTTTATTTGAAATCTCGTTAGATTAGCGGTGTTGTCTATAAAAATTTTTAGGAGTAAATATAATGGTTTCTGTTGTAAATGATTCCTGCATTAAATGCAAAACTTGCGCTAGCGTATGCCCAGTTGACGCTTTTCATGAAGCTGAATCTCAATTGGTTGTTGATCCTGATACATGTATCGCTTGCGGCGTTTGCATTTCTGAATGCCCGGTCAGTGCTATTTCCTCTGATGATGAAGCAGATGAAGCAACTGTAAAATTCAATGCAGAACAAGCAAAAGTTTGCCCAGGTGCAAATGACTAATTAAAATAAAAAAATTGAAAATTTTAACTCCACTGAAATTCAAGTGGAGTTTTTTTTTGCGCTTTTTATGCGATAAATGCTTGATATTTAAAATTAAGTTGCTATTGTAAGGCGAATTTTGAAATAAGAAAGATTACCTTATGTCATCTTTGGCACGGTCAATTTCTTTGATAAATGGCTGTGCTACGCCGTGACTTTTTGACGACATGTACAACTAGCTACATTAGGAAAAAAGTCACAAGTATGACAACCATTT
>CAMOQT010000055.1 GCA_946623145.1 uncultured Azospirillum sp. | reverse complement strand
AATGTTATGGATATGACAGCTGTAGCCTTAGCACAAGAGAACAATATTCCGATTGTTGTTTTTGCTCAAAAGAATAAAGATGCTCTGATGCAAGCTGTTTCAGGAAAAGGAAGTTTTACATTAATTAATAATGAGGTAAATAATGGCTGATTTTAGTGAAATTAAATCTGATACTAAAATGCGTATGGAAAAAACATTAGAATCTTTGAAAAATGATTTCGGAGGTTTGCGAGCAGGTCGTGCCCATGCCAGTCTGTTAGACGGGATTATGGTTGAAGCTTACGGCTCTATGACACCTTTGGCTCAAGTCGGAACAATTTCAGTTCCTGATGCAAGAACATTGTCTATCAGTGTTTGGGATAAGAGTTTAGCCAAGTCTGTTGATAAAGCTTTAAGAGAATCTGATTTGGGATTAAATCCTGCTTCTGACGGGCAATTAATTCGTATTCCTATTCCGCCGCTTAGTGAAGAGCGTCGTAAGGAATTAGTTAAAATTGCCAGTAAATATGCTGAACAAAATAAGGTTGCCATTCGTAATATCCGCCGAGATGGTCTTGATGGAATAAAGAAACTCAAAAAGGATAATTTAATTTCTGAAGATGAGGAAAAGAGATTTGAGGCAGAAATCCAAAAATTAACAGATGAATCTATTAAAAAAATAGATGAAGCTTTGGCCAGTAAGGAAAAGGATATTTTGCAAGTTTAATAAGTCAGTAAAAAGATAAGTTTTTGCTTTGTTTTTAGGCAAAAATTTTGTTACGTCTTATTTTAATTATTAAAAAGGTTTTTTATTTTGACTAAAGATAATGAATTAAAGCATATAGCCATTATTATGGATGGTAACGGTCGTTGGGCAACACGTCGAGGATTTCCCCGTTCTTTAGGTCATAAAAAAGGAGCGGAGGTCGTTAAAAATATTACTCGAGCAGCCGCAGAGCAGGGAATTCAATATTTAACTCTTTATGCGTTTTCGACGGAAAATTGGCAACGTAGTCCGGAAGAAGTTTCATATCTGATGACTTTGTTGAGAGAGTATTTGAAAAGTGATTTAACGGAACTCCGAGATAATCAGGTTCGTATTCGTTTTATCGGTGAGCGCTATATGCTTGCTGAAGATATTCAACAAATGATGTGTGATTTAGAAAAAGAAACGGCTGATTTTACCAAAATGACATTATGCATTGCATTGAGTTACGGCTCTCGTCAAGAAATTATATCAGCGGTTAAAAAAATTGCTCAGCATGTAAAAAGTGGTGATATCCCGCTTGAAGATGTTGATATTAATCTTTTTTCAGATATGCTTTATACGAAAGATATGCCCGATCCTGATTTGTTAATCAGAACAAGCGGAGAGAAACGTATCAGTAATTATTTATTGTGGCAACTTGCTTATAGTGAGTTTGAGTTTACAGATGTTTTATGGCCTGATTTTACACCAGAACATTTACAACAAATAATTGAAAATTTTAAAACGCGGGAGAGAAGATATGGAAAAGTCTAAAAAGGACTCATTAATTAAACGTGTTGTATCGGCTTTAATTTTAGCGCCTTTGGTTTTATGGACTCTCTATAATGGTTGGTCAACAGCCTTAATTTTAATTTTAGTCGTTAGTGCTTTGTTGGCATGGGAATGGTCAGAAATGGTTTCCAACAACAAGCCGACAGTTTATGCTTTGGCGTATTTAATTGCGGCAGTTTCTACAACGGCATTTATCTATCCGCATTATGTTTTCTTTCCTTTAAGTATCATTGCGGCAACAACATTATTCGTTTGGTTAAAAGCCAAAAATGAGAAATATCGTGGTTTGTTAACTTTAGGTGTTCCTTATATAGGGTTGAGTATGGGAGCATTGTCTTGGTTATATACTTGGATTAACCCTTTTGCTGCTTTGTGGTTAGTTATATCCGTTTGGAGTGTTGATATTGGCGGATATGTTGTTGGCACAACACTTAAAGGTCCAAAATTGGCACCTTCTATCAGTCCGAATAAAACATGGGCAGGATTGTTTGGTGCAATTATCTTTTCAATTTTAACGAGTGTTGCTTTTCTGTATTTGATTTTAATACTTTTGGATTTGCCTAAAGAAAATAATTGGTTAATGATTACTATTATTTCCGGCGGCGTATTAGCTATTATTGCGCAAATAGGTGATTTATTAGAATCAAAAGTTAAGCGTTATCTGAAAATTAAGGATTCAAGTAATTTAATTCCGGGACATGGTGGTATTTTTGATCGTGTTGATGGGCTTTTGTTTGCGGCGCCATTTGTTCTAATTTGGTTTGTTATTCTTATTATGATTTGGTAGGTTATTATAATGGAATGGTTTATTAATGCGATTTATTATGTTGTTCCTTTTATTGTTTTATTAGGAATTTTAGTTTTTGTTCATGAGTTCGGGCATTTTATTATTGCACGGTTATGTGGTGTTCAGGTTGAAGCTTTTTCTATCGGCTTTGGACGTAAATTATGGAGTAAAAAAGATAAGTATGGAACGGAATGGAAATTATCTGCTATTCCGTTGGGTGGGTATTGTCAATTTTTAGGAGATTCAGACGGCGCATCTACAGGTGTTGATGAGGCTGTAAATGAGCTTTCGGAAGAGGAGAAAAAGAAAGCTTTTCCTTTTCAAAATCCTTTTAAAAAATTAGCTATTGTCGTTGCTGGTCCGGGATTTAACTATTTATTTGCAATTCTTATCTTTACTGTTATTTTTACAGCTTTCGGTAAAATTATTTTTCCGCCGATTGTTGGGGGTGTTATAGAAGGTAGTGCCGCAGAAAAAGCCGGTGTTAAAAGTGATGATAGAATCTTAGCTATTAATGATAATGAAATTAAATCATTTGATGATATTCGCAAAGAAGTTGCTTTAATTCCAGATGATAATATGGCTAAGCTTGAGATTTTAAGAAATGATCAAAAAATAACTTTAACATTTCCGGTCACAGAGCTGGAATATGCTATGGACGGAGAACACAAAGTTAAGCAGAGAATGCTTGGTGTTAAATCATTAAACAGAGTTGAAGTCGAGCATAAAAAAATGGGCTTAGGCTCTGCTTTTGTTCTTGCGTGTCAAGAAACTTGGAATTTAACGGTTTCGACTTTGCGTGGTGTCGGGCAGATGATTTCCGGACGTCGTAGTAGTGATGAGTTAGGTGGTATTATTCGTATTGCAGAAATGTCCGGAGATATTACTAAAAAATATGGCATTCTTGATTTTGTTATGTTTGTCGCGTTACTCTCTGTAAATTTGGGATTAATTAATTTATTTCCAATTCCTGTTTTAGATGGTGGACATATTGTTATTTTTTTGTTAGAAATCGTAATTGGACGAGAAATAAACAACCGAGTAAAAGATGCTTTATTTAAATTTGGTTTTAGTTTATTAATATTGTTAATGTTTTTTGCAACGTGGAATGATATTGAGCATTTAATTAAGCGTTGGTTCAATTAATAAAAGGATATAAATTAATGAGATATGTTAGTTTAGCGGCTCTGGCTATTGGAATGATGACTGTATGTGAAGCGCAAGCTGCAGCAGTAAAAGATATTCAGATTAATGGTTTGGAGCGTGTCGAACCAGAAACTGTTTCCGCTTATTTGGAAATTGAACCAGGGCAGAATATTTCTCAATTGGATATCGATACGGCATTGAAACGTCTATATGAAACAGGTTTGTTTTCTGATGTTTCGTTAGATATGTTAGGTAACGGCACCCTTTCTGTTAAGGTTTCAGAGAATCCTATCGTTAATAAACGTTATTTTGAAGGTAATAATGATTTAGATGATAATGTTTTGGAACGCGAATTGCAGCTAAATGCCGGTTCAATTTATAGTGTGGCAAAAGTTCAGCAAGATGCACAGCGAATCGCTGAAGTTTATAAACGTGCCGGACGCTATGCTTCAGTTGTTGAACCCAAAATTATAAAAAGAGATCATAATCGTGTCGATTTAGTCTATGAAATTCAGGAAGGTCCAAAAGCATCTATCGATAAAATCAGTTTTGTTGGTAATAAGCACTTTTCAGATAGTGAATTGCAGTCTGAGATTATGAGTAAGGAAAGTCGTTGGTACAGAATTTTCTCTTCATCAGAAAATTATGATCCGGAAAAGACAAATTATGATAAAGAGTTGTTACGCCGTTTTTATGCTAAGCATGGATATGCTGATTTCAGAGTTTCAACAGCGGTTGCTGAATTAAGTACGGATAAAAAATCTTTTGTTTTAACATATGTGATAGATGAAGGTCCTCGTTATAAAGTTTCTGATATTAATATTGTGTCAGGATTACAAGGAGTTAATGTTGAAACATTGTATCCGGAAGTCTTGATTGAAAAAGGTGATTGGTACAATGCCGATAAAATTGAAAAATCAGTTTATGAAATTACTGAAAAGTTAGGACAGCAGGGAATTGCCTTTGTTGATGTTAATTCCGTTTTGAATAAAAATACGCAAACAGGAGATGTAGAAGTTACATTTGATATTACGGAAGGCCAGAGATTATTTATTGATAAAATTAACATTACAGGTAATACGCGCACTGAAGATAGAGTTATTCGTCGTGAATTTCGTGTTGATGAGGGTGATGCCTTTAATGCTTCAAAAATTAAGGCTTCTCGTCGTAATATAGAAGCTTTAGATTACTTTAGTAAAGTTGATATTCAAACAGAACCGACTGATGATATGAATAAGACGAATTTAAATGTTAATGTTGAAGAAAAATCAACGGGTGCATTTAATGTTGGTGTCGGATATTCAACCGTGAATGGTGCGTTAGCTCGTGTCGGTATAGCAGAAAACAATTTCCAAGGTAAAGGTCAGAAATTAAGCGCGGATATGGCCATTTCTCAAAGAACCTCAGAATATGAACTCAGTTTTACTGAGCCGTATTTTATGGATAGACCGTTGAGTGCCGGTATTGATTTGTTCCGTACAGAGACAGATTACCAAGATGAAGGTTCTTACGATAGTGAGATGACAGGTGGTCGTTTACGTTTAGGTTGGAAATATACTGATGATTTAGCACAATATGTTCGTTACACATTAAGTGAAGATAAAATTAAGAATGTTGCTAAAGACGCTTCTCGTTATATTAAAGCAGAGGAAGGATCTTATACAAATTCAGCTATCGGTCAGACTTTGGTTTATGATAAGCGTGATAGTAAGATTAATCCGCGTGAAGGGTATTACTTATCATTCGGAAATGATGTCGCCGGTTTAGGTGGTGATGAAAAGTATGTAAAGTTTGATGCAAAAGCTTATAAATACTATACAATTTCTGATGATTATACCTTTAAGTTCTTTGTCAATGGTGGTTATATTGATGGTTATGGTGGCAAAGATGTTCGTTTAGCACATCGTTATTATTTAGGCGGTTCAACCATGCGTGGCTTTAAATATGCCGGTATTGGTGCTCGTGATAAATATACAAAAGATGCTCTTGGTGGTAACTGGATGGTTTACACCGGTGCTGAATTCCAATTCCCAGTCGGATTGGATGAAGTCGGTATTCGTGGACGTACGTTTATTGATGCAGGTGCTTTAGGTAAACCAGATAATATTGACACTAAATATGTTGAGTACTCTGATAAAATTCGTGCTTCTGCAGGTTTCGGATTCCAGTGGTTATCTCCGATGGGACAAATTGATATAGATATCGCATTCCCAATTGCTAAAGAAGATTATGATGAAACAGAAGTATTCCGTTTGAATTTCGGTACTCGCTTATAAAACTTGTATAATGGATTATTAAGATAGATTTAGCGAATAAGAAAATCTTATTCTTAATCTCGTTCCCCAAGTTTTGAAGAAAGGTTAGGGTTGATGCAGCTAAAAGACACATCAAAAATGTATCCGTCTTGGCGGATATATCAAAAAGGAGAGAAGTTGCCTTCTGTTTCTTTTCATAACGGTCGATGTGTGGATTTATCAACGGAAGAAACAATGAGTATGTTAGCAAAAATGTCTGAAAATGATATGCTGATGTTTTATGAACATCAACAAAGTGGGCGTTATCAGCATTGTTCCGGAAAAACAAAATATCTTTTTGGTTGCAATTTCTCTGTTTCTAAAAATGAGGACGGCTCAATATGCGTCTTCGGAAACGGATGTCTATTTGAGTGATTGTGTATATTTGACTTTAAGAGGTTGAGAAAATTTGAGTAATAGGGTAGCGTTATCCTATACTTTTTATTGCCGAGGAAAAAATGGTTGATACAGCATTTTATATTAATAAAGGTCCGTTGACTTTGCAAAAGGTTTCTGAATTAACAGGGGCCGAACTTAAAGATCCATCAAAATCTTCGACTGTTATTCATAATATTGCGGTTATGGGTAAAGCAGGGGCAGGAGATATTTGTTTCTTTTATGATAAAAAAGCAAAAGAAAAAGCTTCACAGATTGAAGCAACAGCTTGTATTACAACGGAAGAATTGGCGGATTTTGTACCGGACGATGTCGTTAAATTAATTTCATCCGACGCGAAACGTGCATTTTTAAAATTAAATATGGCAATGTATGATGAAAAATCAAGAGGGTTCGGTATTGCTGAGTCAGCTAAGATATCATCATCGGCTAAATTAGGAAAAAATTGTGTCGTCGGTGAGAATGTTGTTATTGAAGATGATGTTGTTATCGGAGATAATTGTTTTATTGAACACGGTGCCGTCATTACGAATAATTGTAAAATCGGAAATAATTGTCGTATCGGCGTTAATGCTAAAGTTTCTTTTTGTGAAATGGGTGATGGGTGTTATATTTTTGCTGGTGCGCAGATTGGTAATGATGGTTTCGGTTTTATGATGATAGACGGTAAACATCAACGTATTCCTCAATTAGGACGAATTATCATTGGTAATGATGTTGAAATCGGTGCTAATGCATGTGTTGATAGAGGGGCGTTAGATGATACAGTTATCGGTGATGGATGTCGAATTGATAATTTAGTGCAAATTGCCCATAATGACATTATGGGGCGGGGTTGTATTGTTGTCTCTCAAACAGGAATTGCTGGAAGTTGTACTTTTGGTGATTATGTTGTTTGCGGAGGGCAAACAGGTTTTGCTGATCATTTGAATGTTGGTAGTGGAGCTCAAATCGGTGCACAATCAGGAGTTATGCAAGATATTGAATCCGGTGCCGTTATGATGGGCTATCCGGCTCAACCGATTAAAGATTTTATGCGCCAAGCATTGTATTTGAAAAAAGCTCTTAAAAATAAATAAAAAAGGAAAGTAAAATGTCAGAAATGAAAGTATATCCGATTGAAGAAATATTAAAATTATTACCTCATCGTTATCCGTTTTTGTTATTGGATAGATTAGAGGTTGAAGTTCCGGGAGAAAAAGGGGTTGGAACTAAAAACGTAACAATGAATGAGGAATTTTTCCAAGGACATTTCCCAGGTAATCCGGTTATGCCAGGTGTTTTACAGATTGAAGCAATGGCACAGACAGCAGGGGCTTTGGTTATGACAGCTGTTGAAGATTATGCAAATACTCAAAAAGGTGTTTTATTTATGTCTATTGATGGGGTTAAGTTCCGTAAACCTGTTAAGCCCGGTGATCAATTGAAAATGCACGTTGAAAAAATTCGTGAACGTCGCAATATTTACGTTTTCAAAGGACAATCATTTGTGGATGGGCAGTTAGTCTCAGAAGGCGAATTTACTGCTATGATTATGTAAAAATGTGCTCTTTGGACTACTAGTGCAGATTTTTTAAAAATTATTCGGTCATGTACTAATATGTACACTCCCTTCATAATTTTCTCAAAATCTTACTATTAGTCGCAAATATCGCATTTTTTAAGCCATCTTGTTTTTATGGTATGTATATTTGGTGATTTTATTCCAAATTATATGGTTGGCCTCAAATATCGTCTTTTACAGTAAAAACGTGCAAGATGTATTTCTAGTGCAGGTATTTCAAAAAAAATAAACCTCCGATACACGTATCGGAGGTTTTAGATGGTGATTGTCCTCGCCATTGAGGAAAAACAGCATCTCTGGATTGCTTATTCAGAGCATATCCGACGTTAAGGCAAGGTTATCTCGTCATAAGGAGAAAATTTTGAGAATGGCTGCTTCCAAGCCAACTCTTTTGGTTTTGAGAGCGGAGATAACGACATTTTCGCTTGCCACTACTTATGTCTCTTCTTACAAATCATCTCACAGCGATAGCTTTTATCTTCCGTTTCTGGCAGGAAAAAAGGACTGCTGGACCTTCAGTCTGATTTTGATGATTGTAGAAAGTTTTGCCTTAATAGATCGTTAGTTAGTTTTATATAGTTAGTAATATCTTAATAATTCAAATCGTGCTTGGGGTAATAGCATTTGTTTTCTTTTTTGTCAAGAAAATATTTTTGAAGTTATCCCAATGTAATAATTTGTAACGAAAATTTGATTGCGTT
>CAMOQT010000054.1 GCA_946623145.1 uncultured Azospirillum sp. | reverse complement strand
GACTTAAGTGAATTCTGATGAGTAAAATAAGAACGTATAGGATATTTTAATATAAGATTGTAGCATATATGGCTTATTGTAACTGGGGCAATACTTCAGCAATTAATCAGAAATACCACAATGAAGAATGGGGTATCCCTTTGCATGATGATAAAAAGCAATTTGAATATTTGATGTTGGAAGTTATGCAATGTGGGCTGAGTTGGAATATCATCATTAACAAAAGAGAGATTTTTCGAGAGTGTTTTGACGGATTTGATTTTGATAAAATCGCTATCTATACCAAGAATGATGTGGCACGGATTATGGCAACGGAGGGGATGATTAAAAGTCCACGCAAAATTGCAGCGATTATTCATAATGCACAATGTTTTCAAAAAATCAGAGATGAATTCGGTCGTTTTGATGATTATTTATGGGGTTTTTCTAAAGGAAAAACAATCCTTTATGACAATCATGGTGATGGATATATTCCGGTTAGTAACGGTTTATCAGATCTGATTAGCAAAGATTTGAAAAAACGTGGGTTTAAGTTTTTAGGAACAATTACGATTTATTCGCATTTGCAAGCTTGCGGCATAATTAATGATCATGGTTGTGATTGTCCGCGGTATCAATACATTGTGGCAAATTATCCTTGTGTGGCGAAGCGTCGGGATAAGGAAAAACAAGTGCAGTTTTTCGGGTAATTAAACAACCTTATTTAACGAAAGGAAAACAGATGTATGACATTTTAAAAACAATTAATTCTCCGGCAGATGTC
Organism: uncultured Azospirillum sp.; assembly: GCA_946623145.1. Lineage (GTDB taxonomy): Bacteria > Pseudomonadota > Alphaproteobacteria > RF32 > CAG-239 > Scatocola. The sequence goes on along the minus strand of CAMOQT010000054.1, from coordinate 7,708 downwards.
AAAAAGTTAAAAATTACGGTTTGAAACGAGAATTTTATGATCGTTATAATCCGCAAGAGTTGTTGCATGAATTGGGTATGATGCCGGAACAGATTGTGGCGGATATTAAGAAATTGATTTAAGCTGTTTTTAGCTGCTTTTTAATAATTTCATTTTATACTTTGTTTAGATGATAGCCAAGGGGCTGTCGTTTAGCGCTCAGGTGTGAAGTTTTCAAAGGCCTTTATCATTGGCTGCGTAGGTATCGCTGAGGGTTTTGCTGTACTTCAAATGTGGTGCGGCAAAGCTTAAGTATACCCTGACTACGGTCGGGGAGCTTTTAGCGTATGTCCAAGGGTTTTCTAAAGGCTAAAAGAGTTATTTCCAATGATATGATTTTTGAACTTCCCGACCACCTGTTTGCTCAAGTGGTCTTTTTTGATGGAAAAGTTCATCATGGACAAGGTTTGTACTTTTTTCGGGCATTGCGATATGTCGGCTTCTATTATTCCGCTTTATAGTAACCTATCTTTATTGAAAATTAAGAAGCAATGTGCTAAATGTATTGCCCATGAGTACACATACAAAAATGTTAACGAAAGATTTTACCGAAGGTAATGTGACGAAACAAATGCTCTTGTTTGCCACGCCTTTGTTTATGTCGAGTTTTTTGCAGATTGTTTATAATATCGTTGATATGATTATTGTCGGGCAAATGACCGGCAAAATTGGTTTATCGGCAATTGCTATCGGTGGTGATGTAACGCACTTTTTTACTTTTATTGCTATCGGATTTGGCGGGGCTGCGCAAATTATCGTGGCGCAATATTTAGGGGCAAAGCAAACCGATAAATTAAATCTTTTCGTTAAAACAGCTTTGACTTTTATGCTATTAACAACCATTGCCATCAGTGCTTTCAGTTTAACGTTTAAAAATGATTTGTTGTGTTTGATGAATACACCGGAAGAAAGTTTTCGCGATGCTTTGGCATATGTTTCCGTTAGCTTGAGCGGATTGATTTTTGTATATGGTTATAATTTTATCAGTGCCATTATGCGTGGCATGGGTGATTCCAAACACCCGTTTATATTCATCAGCGTATCTGCCATTCTTAATGTATTACTTGATGTTTTATTTGTTATTTATATGGGAATTGGAGCTGTTGGTGCAGCTTGGGGTACGGTTATCAGCCAGGGGGTCAGCTTTATTTTATCTGTCGTCTTTCTATGGCGTCATCAGCGGCATTTTTATTTAGAGTTGGATATTACTACATTTTTCAGGATAGATAAAGAAATGTTGATTACTCTTATTAAATTAGGTATTCCTATGGCGGTTAAAGGTATGGCTATCCATTTCTCAAAGTTATTTATGAATTCATGGATTAATTCTTACGGTGTAGCAGTTTCAGCAATGGTCGGTATTGGGCATAAGTTGGGAATGATCAGTATTTTGTTTTCGAGTTCTTTCAATACAGCAGGTTCTTCTATGATTGGGCAAAATATCGGGGCTGAGAAGTATGAGCGTGTGCCGGTAATTATGAATGCAACGTTTGTTTTGACTTTGATTACATCAATTATTTTGAGTGTAGCAGTTGTTGGTTTTCCTAGTAAAGTTTTTGGTGCTTTTACTTCAGATAAGGAAGTTTTATCTGTTGCTAATGAATTTATTCCGATAGCTGTCCTTACTTTTTTAGGAAGTGCTTTTCGTGCCCCGATGAATGGTTTGATAGACGGGAGTGGTAATTATAAATTGAATTTTTTGGTTGCCTTGTTTGATGGTTTTGTGATGCGCATCGGCTTAGCTGTTTTATTCTGTATCGGCTTTAATCAAGGGTATATGGGATTATGGTTCGGTGATGCTATTGCCGGGTTTACGCCATTTGTTATAGGTGTTGTTTATTATTACTCCGGAACATGGCGTACCAGAAGTTATTTATTCAAAGATTAATGTAAGCGATTAACCGTCTTCAAGTTGCAATAAAATAGTAATGCTGAGACAAGCCGTAATGATAATCGGTGTCCAAACAGCCATTAGTTCAGGAAGATAGCCGTTTAACCCGAAAGCATAAATAACTTGTGACATAAAATAAACGGCAAAACCGGTAATAATACCACCAACAATCAAATATAAAATTCCCCCGCGACGTTGATTTGGACGTAGTGCAAAAACAGCAGAGACTAAAACCATTGCCATTAAAAGGAATGGTAAGGAAATAAGTGACAAATAATGCATGTGGTGCTTGGTGACAGAAAAGCCGGAGCGCTCATAAAATTTGATTGTTCCGGGGAGATTCCAAAAAGAAATCGCTTCTGGTGTTACGAAGGTTTCTTTAATCCTGCTCGGGGTGAGTTCTGTATGGTAGGTAATGCTGCTTATTTTAGTAGCAGCTTGTCCGGGAATGTAAATTTTAGCATCTTTTAATGATAATTCGTGTTGATCGTTCAGTGTTGCAGCAAAAGCTTCGGTCGATTTAATAATGCGGGATTTTTTATCCAATTCTATGACGCTGACGGTACGTAATAATAAATTATTCTGTTCCTGGGATACAAATCTTGATTGGATAACCATAATATTGCCGTTTTTCAGGCTTTCTCTGGTCCATAAGCCTTTTTCACTAAAAAGAATGGCGTTCATATCTTGAATTTTAAATCGGAAATTCAATGTCTCATAAATTTCATACATTCGTGAGGATACGGGGTTAATAACCGTTATATTGACTAAGCCGATTAAAAATGTGGCGGTAAGAACAGGAACCAAAAATCCCCATATTGAAACACCGGAAGAGCGAATAATAACAAATTCGTTGCTTTTGCTGACACGCCAGAAAACAATCATGGCGGCAATCATCATGACAAAGGGGAAAATAATATCTATGGTTTCCGGCAATTTTGTGACTGCCATTTGTATAAGAAACCAGAACGAAATCTGAGGAGTTGATGCGGCACGACGCAACAATTCAATCATTTCAAAAATAAAAACTATTCCCAGCGAGGTTACCATAACACCTAAAAAAGCGAGTAAAATCTGCTTCATAAGATGACGGCCGAGTAACGAATTCGGATTCATATATAAGCTCTTTTATCAGTTAATATCTTGTCGCTAATTTATAGGATTTAATTTCAATTAGCAAGCTTTTAATCAAAATAACCCAGCGATAAATAACGCTCAACAGCTGAAGGTAAAATAATCACAATATTTTTATTTTGCATTTCAGAACGTGATGCCATTTTTAGGGCTGCACATAAAGCTGCGCCGGAGGAAATACCAATAGGTAGACCTTCAATTTTGGCTGTGGTTTTAGCCATTTCGACGGCCTCATCAGAAGGGACATCTATAACTTCGTTGACTAAATTTTTATCATATAGTGGCGGGACAAATCCAGCACCTATTCCCGGAATATGATGTGCTCCGGCCGGATTCCCGTTTAAAACGGCACTTTCTTTCGGCTCAACGGCAACAACGTATAAATCCGGATTGCAGCTTTTTAGGGTTGAAGCTATGCCGGTTAAAGTTCCTCCAGTTCCGACACAGCAAACCAAGCAATCAATATTGCCGCCGGTATCATCCATAATTTCCATACCGGTTCCGAGTTGATGTGCTTTGACATTAGAAGGGTTGGTAAATTGTTTCATAAGAATAACTTTGGGATCGCGTTGAGCTAAAAGTTCTGCTTTGGCAATGGCACCCTGCATACCGTCAACTAACGGTGTGAGTATAATTTCGGCGCCGAAGTGTTTAATTAAAGTAATTCTTTCCTGAGAGGCATTTTCCGGCATGGTAATGATTAAATTATAGCCTTTAGCAGCACAAATTGCCGCCAAAGCAATTCCTGTGTTCCCTGAAGTTGCTTCGACTAAGATACTGTCTTTCATAATTTTATGTTCGGCCTCAAGATCTTCAATCATTTGCAAAGCTATGCGGTCTTTAATTGAGAAAAGGGGGTTATAAAATTCGCATTTTGCAAGTAAATTTGCCTGAGTATCATAATGTCGTGCAAGCTTTTTTAATTGAAGAAGAGGGGTATGACCGACCATTTCGGTGATGGAATGATAGATATGTGCCATTGTTTATCTTTCGATTAAATGTTTATAAAGCTTAAATTATACTTTTATCTTTTACTTCCTTGTTTATATTAATGATAATAATAAAACGTTAAAATTGAAGTTATGAAAAAGGCAAATTACATATTTTTGGCGTTTCTGTTGTCTCTGTGTTCTTTGAATAAGGTACAGGCGGCAGGCTTGGATGAAATTTATCGCGATTTGGTTCGGTCTGATAACAGAGGTTATTTGCCTTTATTTGTGAAGAATCGTGAAGCACCTAAAATATTTAATGATGAAGATTTTGCAAAAGAAGTAACTCGTCCGGAAGTGATAGATGAGCAAGCTGTCCGTGGTTTGGAAGATATTAATTTAGAGAATGATCGTCAGCGTCGAAGCGCTGAAATTGAAGCTGCACAATTACGCTGGGAGCAAGTTTTAAAAAATGTTCAGAACGGATATGTCTCAAGTTTTGAGTTGGATGAACTTGTCAAACATGAACAGCAAGATGATCCTAAGGCTGTTGAGGTCTTGGCATGGATCTATTCCCGAGGAATAGGGGTTAAAACAGACTTATTGAAAGCTTTTTCATATTATAAAAAAGCTGTCGCCTTAAATATTCCAAATGCAAAGGAAAACGCGATAAAAGTTTATCACGCTATGTCCCCTGATGAAAGAGCTCAGTTATTAGAGTAAAAGTTTTTATTTTCCGCCTTTAGAAACAACAACCATTGCTTCGCGTAAAATACGATCATTGATCATATAACCTGTTTGTAATTCGGCAATAATTGTTCCTGCAGGTTTTTCTTTATCTTCAACTTCTTGGATAACTTGATGGAAATTCGGATCAAAATGAGTACCGATAATATTCATTTTTTGGATGCCGAATTTATTAAAGACTTTGGTTAATTCTGCTTCGGTCATTTCTATGCCCTTAAGAAGGTTTTCACATTCGGTTGAAGATGTTTGGGAAGCAGAGTCTATGGCACGGTGTAAATTATCGGCAACGCTCAGTAATTCCTTGGCAAAAGAAGAAATGGCGTATTTGGAATTTTTTTCAATTTCTTGTGCACAGCGTTTTTTAGTGTTTTCAGCGTCAGCGTAGGCACGCAAAAAGTCGTTTTTCAGTTTGGTGTTTTCTTCTATAAGTTTTTGATATTCTTCAGTTTTTTTAACACTGTTTTCATCATCTTGTTCGTCAGAAACAGGACTTTCAATATCGTCTTCTTTTTCTTCGTCTATCTCTTCTTTAGTTTTAAGATTTTTTTTGAAGTCTTTCATAATATTTCCTCTTTAAATTTATTTTGAAAACGTGTATATATAAGGAAATTTAGTAATTAAATTTTCACAAGTCAAGAGCCGGAGATATTTATTAGCAAATTTACAATAAATTAACTTGGTTTTTTGTATACTGTGTAAATAAAGTTTTTTTGAAAGATTAAATATATGAATACACCTGCTACGGATGCTGATTCGCAATCTTTATTTAAGATGATGCCGAAAGATTTTAATAAGAAAAAATTCAGTATATCGTATTCAGTTGTCAATAATAAAAATTTATTAGATATTCAAAATTATTCTAAAAAGCAATGTTTGGGGAAAGATACTTGGCCGGTTATTGATAAAATAAACGGATGGATGATTTCTGCCGAGACGGCAAGTTTTATGAAATGGGGCGGTTTGGGAATGATTGCCACGGAGCTTCCGGAGGCATTTAATCAATCATATTGCGCTCAAGGTGAATGTTTGACAGTTGTTACGCCTATGTATCTCGGTAATACGGGGAAGAAAAAAGCCGAGCTAAAAGATAATGTTTATTTTGGGGCAGAGCATAAAAGTACGGTTGTTAAGAAAATTAAAGACATCGTTGTCTCTTTTGTGGGCGATCATCAGGCATTAGTAAAATATAAAGTCGGGGTATATACAGGACATTATGGTAATACAGATTACATTTTCCTCGAGAATGATCGTTTCTTTTCCATTAATGTTCATCCGAAAAATCCTTCTGCTCAAGATGGTTGTTATGTCATGAATGAGTTTGGGATTAATGAAGTTGAGCGTTTTGCCTTTTTTTCTAAAGCCGTATTTGTTCTTATTTGCGATATTTGCAGCCTTAAAATAAAAGAAATTAAAGAACCGAATATTTTAGTTGCTAATGATTGGCATAGTGGTGCTTTAGCCGGATTAATGAAATATTTTCCGACCGCTCAAGAAGAAGCAGGTAAAATGTCAACCGTCTTGGCTGAACGTTTGAAACATATTCCGATTGTTCACATTGCTCATCACCTTGGATATCAAGGATGGGATTATGATAATACATCTAAGATTTTGAATTCTTTGTATGAAAATATGACTTCTTTAGTTTTCAAAAATGCTAAGGCCATTAAAAACAGTAACCCTCGTGCAACGAATGTTTTGATTGTCCATGATTGTTATAATCAGGCTTCGAGTAATTTCCATTTGGCGGACAGAGTTGTAACTGTTTCTAAGCATTATATGGAAGAAGTTTCAAAAGAGCTGGGTTTTGGCTTTGATTTTCGTGATATTTTGAAAATGCGTAAAGACCATCGTAATTTCTTTGGAATTGTCAACGGTTATGATAAGTCTTTGATTTCGCCTAATGCTGAAAAAATTGCTGCCGTCAATGCTTATTTTGATGGTTTTAATTTCAGTGTGTTTGATGAAACTCATCCTCAAGATAAATTAAAAAATAAAAAGGAATTTATCCGTCTGCTTTCTAAAATAGCTAAAGATAAAGCATATAAAGATAAAGTTATTCCTTTGGTCGATATTTATCAATTCGAGGATATTGAAAAGTCGGTTAAAAATATAGAAAAAACACCTATTTTCTGTGCAACATCTCGTATGGTTGAGCAGAAAGGATATGATGTTGCGGCACAGGCTTTAATAAAATTATATAGTAAGTATGCTGGAGATATGGCGGCTGATTTGCCAATCTTTATTATGGGTGGTGCCGGTAGTGATGAATATTTTAAAATTTTGAAAGATTTGAAAGACAAGTTGCAAGAAATTAATCCGGCTGCTGCAAAACGCTTGTTTGTGTTCCGTGGGTATAGGGATGAATTTGCTTATGCTATTCAGTTAGCTTCTGATTTTTACTTGATGCCGTGTCGTTTTGAGCCGTGTGGTTTAACACAAATGGAAGCTATGGCTAAAGGTGCTTTACCGGTTGCTATGTCTACAGGTGGTTTGGTTGACACGATTGATGATGGTATTGATGGTTTTAGAACAGAAGTTTTCTTTGCTAATAAGCGTCGCGTTTATGGAACGAATATTGCCGCAAGTCGCCTTAAAAATAATATTAACGCTTTTGCCGAGACTTTAGAGAAAGTGTTAATGACTTTTTATGCAAATCCTGAGCAAATAGAGCAAATGAAAGTTAATGCTCTGCGTAAGGATTTCAGTTGGACGGTAGAAAACGGTTCTTTATCTAAGTATTATAATCTTTTCCACCTCGGTCACCTTTAAAAACTTGTTTAATTGATTACTACTAGAAAGTCTTTGAACTTATGTACTTGTTTGTGTACACTGCGTTCAAAGACTTTCTTCGTATTAATCTAATTCTCCAAGTTTTTTAATCTCATTCTCCGCAATTTTAGAAAAATGTATTGTTTTGTGTACACTGCGTTCAAAGACTTTCTTCGTATTAATCTAATTCTCCAAGTTT
>CAMOQT010000053.1 GCA_946623145.1 uncultured Azospirillum sp. | reverse complement strand
AATGCGGTGCTTTAGGTTATGTTATTCCGAAATCTAAATGTACAGGTGATATGAAACCGAGTAAACTCTGTAGTGATGACCCGAGCATGAAAAATGTTCAAGGGGCAGATGCATATACAACAGGCTGTTGCGATTCGCGAATATATACGGTAACGGAAAATGCCGAATGCCTGCATCAGGCTGCAAAATTATCTAATGATAAATGCTACTATGAACATAACGGTAAGTTCCAAAATATGTATCGTTGTGCGTGCGATCGCGGTCGCTATCAATACAGTACCATTAAAGGTGAGTGGTGCGGAACAATCGAGGGCACAAATATAATCGATTACACACGTTTTAATGTCAATTTATATTGTAAAGCGTACGAGCCACGGACGCAGCAAGATGAATATTATTTCATCAGTTGCTGTCCGAGCAATTATCGACAATGTAATGCAAGCAAGCACCTAATGGGACGCGGTAATGAATGTCGTGTGATTGGTGGTGGAACATTAGATAATCCGACAATTATTTCAAAATTTGAAGAATGTGTTTGCTCAACACACTATGATACGATTTGTCATGATGGTCAGTTGATTGATGTAAATAACTATTGCACTTTAGATGACGGTGTCACAAAATTTACGACAGAAACCAATTGCGAGAGTGATTGTACCAAAACGTCAGAGACAAATATTGATGACTATTTATATGGTAAAGTATGGCACTGTTTATATGAGCCGGAAGGAGCAACTTTAAAGCAGTCATATGATGAAATTTTAGGCGGTTTATGTTCAGGATATACAATTAACAGTCAGAATTTACCGGAATTAAATACACAAGCTTTATATGAGTGTTATGCGCAAGGCTATACAAAAAGCATTGCCGATTGTTATGAAGCCAGCACAATGATACATTGTCCGAGTGATCCAACAAAAGTATGGTGCATAGAAAGTAAATATTGCACAGGCTATGATGTTGAAGGTCTGGCTTGCCGGAGCTTGGGAGCGGATATAGAAATATGTCCATCGTCAGATACAAGAGGTATTCGGTGTAAATATAAAGTGGATGACTGTAATAAAGCATGGTCTGATGGTACGTTTTATAGTGGCTCTTTCGTCAACTATGATACCAGCAAAAAAGGTGATGATGAACATTGTTGTAAACGTGGTTATGTGATGAACAATATCGGTATCTGTGTTCCGAATAGTTGCACGACCGGAGAAAATGAGGGTAAATATCCGTATGAACAAAACCCTGGAAAAGATGCCGGAGAAATGGAAATTTGTTATGAAGCAGATACCAATGAAAGTTTAGGATATAAAGCCTACTTTGGATATGCTTCTTGCAACGAAAATATTGAAGAAGGTGAAATGTGGGAAAAAGATGCATCAAATCCAAGAAAATGTGTTTGTAAACGCAAAGATGACACTTTAGGGTGGTTACCATTCGGTTTGGAGCTTTTCTTTGATACAAACGGTGACGCATCAGATAATTACGCTCACACAGGATTTGGAGAAGGAAAATACGGTGAATATCATACTTGCACGGATGCTGAAGGAACCTATTACGGTTATACGGCATGCTATATAGGCAATATGTTAGGAACAACCCAATACAATAAAGGTAAATGTATTTATCCTAATAATAATGGCGGTGTGCAATATATTTGGTCGACGGGTTCAGCTGAGATAAACGGTCGTATTAGTGAAGTTACGACGGCAAACGGTGGCCCGGCCTTTACCGGTGTTTCAACCTCAACTAATCCGGATAATTCGCCTTGCGTTAATTACTATCACCATTGTAAAGATCAATACGGACAAAAGAAAGGCGAACAAAGTGCTTGTGATTTGGTGGTCGAAGGCTGTCTTAAAGGCAATGAAGAGGCATGTAATCTCTGTTATCATACTATAAACCTAAAAGTAAATGATGATGGATATTATGAAGCACACGGTTTATTCAAATTAAAAATTTATTCAACAAACAACACCTGGAGATATGTTCGTTTTGATGAATGTCCGACAGGGTATTATAAACATTCAGCATATTATGGATTCTGTTCTCGGTATTGTAGTGTTACGAATTTATCGCAATGTCGCTTTAATGATATTGTCACCTCAGATGGTACCCAGTCAGGCTTAAAAGTCGGTATTGTTTATGCTAAAACTGCCAGCAAAATATATATCATTGCTCATAGACGTTTAAAAGTCGATGGAACAACCTCTTTGACTTGGCAACAAGCTATGGATGCCGCTAAGGAATATGTCCCTGATGATTATAAAAATAATGGCAAAGAATATGATCCGACTTTCGGTAAAGAGACATGGAAACTTCCATCAACTTCAGAAATCAGTTCTAGCATTGTTGGTTCATATCCTTATGCAATGCTTAACAATGCCTTTATGTTAACAGGATATAATGTTTCACTTGCTCCTACATGGACAAGAACAGAGGCAGGAGATAATGCATACTACAGAAATAGTAATGGTACTTCTGAAACCCTATATAAAACTGATAAAACGTATGCATTACCGGTTAGAGTAATTGATCTTCAATAAGATGAGGGCCAAAGTTATGACTAAGAAATTTTTATTATTAACGACAATATTAAGTTGTTACAGCGGTTCTTGTTTTGCCGAAGCTGTAAATAATTCTGAGATTTGCAAAAGCTTGGGATATACCTTTACTTACAATGAATGTATTACCAAAAATACAGTGCCGTTACTTTGTCCGTTTGCAGATGCTATAAATAAGCAAGCACTTTGCGTTACCAATAGTTGCCGCGGTTATCCGTTAAAAGAAACAGATTTTAATCAAATAGCCTCTGATGGTAAATCTATTTTATATCATATTAAAGATCCTGATAATTCTGATTCCAATGCTCCAGCTGTTTTTGTTCCTAAACAAAAAGACAGTCACGGTATTTTAGGATGTCTTGCCGCTTATGAAAAAGCCTCAGACGGAACAATTAATGAAGTATGGTATTATAAAATTAAAGAATGTAAAGCCGGTAGTATGTATCAAAATAATTTATGCGATAAAGGATGTGATCGGGCCAATAAATATCCGTATGATACGCACCCCGGAAACTTTGCCGGTAAAGTGGAAAACTGTGTGGATGAAAAAGGAGAATCTTTCGGCTATATTGAATGTAATGAAGGATGGAAATTTAATAAAGGTCAATGTTTATTAAATCAATGCAGTATTTCAAATTATCCTTATAGTTCAGATCCGAACGCTGTTGTTAATAGGGGGCTAACGACAACATGTCAAATCGGAAAGAATTTGTATTATCGCTATTCCGAAACGGCTCCTGACGGATCATCTTCTGAAGAGATATGCTCTGGAAAAGGCTATACTTATCTTAACGGCCTGTGTCTTGAAAGCTGTAACCTGACAAATTGTACCCCAACAAATCAAACGGTAACATATACTGCCGGAGAAAAAACATATACCCGAACATATCACGAATGGGCTTGTAAACAAAATACAGAGTATTGTCGAGAAGGAGATTATGCGGTTGTTAATGGTGTTATAATAGGCAGTATCGCTCATATGCCGGATGCAGAATACAATAAAATGTTGATTGTAAACCCAAATGTTAATGTGGAGCAAAAATGGGGGGATGGTAATGCGACAACAATAGATACACCGCTTCCTAACCTGAGTGTTGCGGCAGCTAAGCAAGATTATAACGGAAGATTAAACAGTAATACCATACTTAACTTTAAGGAAACAGATAATACTAATCTTAAATATCCTGCCTTTGAATATGTTGCAGCGTATAGTTCTCCATCTTGTGCACATGACGTCTGTAAAGCCGGAGAATGGTATGTTCCATCTTTAGGTGAATTAGGTTATTTGTACGATTACAGATATATTTTATATAAAACGACGAAATTTAAACAAGGTATTACGTGGTCCTCAAATGAATCATATGCAAGCAGTGCTTGGCGTTTACGTCCGGATGTCGGTATTAGAGATAGTGTAACTAAACAAGAAGGCCGTCTTGTCATTCCTGTTATATCTATAACGATTAAGTGAGATTTTGTAGTTTTACACTCGTAGGTTGTATTAACAATCGTCAATAATATAAATTGTTATAACGTACATAAAAAAACACCCCTCAGTTTTGAGGGTTTTTTTTATTTTCGCTCAATTAAAGAAATTATTACTTAACCTGCTCTAACGTTTCGCTCAGGCTGGCGGATAAGGCTTTCAGTTCAGAAGAAATATTGCTGATTAATTCTTTATTTCTTTCGCTCAAATCCATTTGCTCCAAAGATTCAGCAAAGAAATCTTTTTGAATTTCTTCTCCGATAAGAGCTTTTAATCCTTTTTCTTTGATAACCTTTTGAACACCTTCAATCGTGTAACGCTTATCATACAAGTAATATTTGATTTTACGGACTAATTCAACATCATCAGGGCGATAGTAACGACGACCGCCATTACGCTTCATCGGTTGTATTTGAGGAAACTTCGTCTCCCAAAAGCGCAGAACATGGGTTGCGACGTTTAATTCACTGGCAACTTCGGCAATCGTTCTAAAAGCATCTTTTGACTTATTAACAACCATATTCAGCCCTAACTTGCTTATGCGTTAATTTGCTTTCTCATTGTTTGAGAAGGTTTAAATGAAATAACACGACGCGGCGTAATAACAGCATCAACACCCGTCTTTGGATTACGACCGGAACGTTGCTTTTTATCACGCAGAGAGAAAGTTCCGAATGAACTCAATTTAACATCATTGCCTTTTGCCAATTCTTGAGTAATTTCATCTAACATCATATCTAAAATATCGTTAGAATCTTTACGAGACAATCCGATTTCTTCATAAATACTTTCTGCCACATCTGCACGTGTAATTGTTTTCATTATAACTATCCTTAACTATTTGTTATTTCAATATATGTGTTTGATTATACCAGTTTGAGTATAATGACAAGCGTTGTTTGAGATATAAACAACTTTTTTATATACGAACTAATGCTCCGCCCCAAGTGAATCCGGCGCCCATAGCCGTTAATACAACCAAATCGCCTTTTTTCAAGCGGCCTGCTGCATAATTTTCAGACAAAGCCAATGGAATTGATGCGGCTGAAGTATTACCATGATGATCAACCGTTACAATAACCTTTTCTTCCGGTACATTTAATTTTTTCCCGACACCTTCAATAATACGAATGTTTGCTTGATGAGGCAGAATCCAATCCACATCCTCGCTTGTTACACCGGCTTGCTGCATAACGACTTCAGCGGCTTGCGTCAAAGCATTAACGGCATACTTGAAAACTTCTTTGCCATCCATGGTTACAAAACCGGAAGTTTGAGTCGTTGAAACGCCCCCTAATGTTCTCAGACTATCATAATGACTGCCGTCAGCATAAAGTTTTGTAGCCAATACGCCTGTATCTGCTGACGTTCCGTTACCTTCCCGAGCACGAACAACAACAGCACCGGCGCCATCACCAAATAAAACGCAAGTATTTCTATCTGTCCAATCAACAAGTTTTGATAATGTTTCAGCACCAATGACTAAGGCTGTTTTAATCTGCCCTAAACGAATCATATTATCGACCATTGTCAAGGCATAAACAAATCCTGAACAAGCTGCGGAAATATCTGTACAGATTGTACCGCTCTTTGTTCCTAATCGACCGGAAATTTGTGCCGCAACAGATGGTGTGGTATTATCCGGCGTTACTGTTGCCACAATAATCATATCTAAATCTTCAGCTGTTATTCCTGCCGTTTTAAGAGCCATTTGTGCCGCATTGTAAGCAAAATCAGAAGTTGCTTCATTTTCAGAAATATGGCGACTCACAATCCCCGTTCTTGTGCGAATCCATTCATCACTTGTATCAACAATCTTTGCCAAGTCATCATTAGTAACAACTTTAGCCGGCAAATAATGCCCAAAACCGATTAATTCAGATCTAATAAGCGTCATAAATCATTTCCTGTGATAATTCATCGAGATCAACATGTTCCAACTCATCGCGAATCGTAGCAACAAAATCTTGTCTGACTAATTTTATAGCATTACCGACGGCAACAGCATAACCTACGGCATCTGTGCCTCCGTGGCTTTTAACAGATAAACCGTTCAAGCCGATAAACATTGCACCATTATATAACCGCGGATCCATTCTCTTTTTGAGTTTAACTTTAACACCGACCAACAAGGGCAAAGCCAACAATGCCAGAAGTGAGCTCTTAATACTCTTTTTAATCATTGTCATAATCAATTTAGCTGTTCCCTCAATGGATTTGAGGGCAATATTTCCTGTAAATCCATCAGATACAACAACATCTGCCTTACCGTTTGGCAAATCATGCGGTTCAACAAAACCGACAAAGTCAATATTCATGTGGGAATTTTTAATGATTTGAGCGGCTTGTTTGATTTCATCTTTGCCCTTCATATCTTCTGAGCCGATATTCAACAAACCGACGCGCGGACGCTCAATTCCTAAAGCGTGTTTAGCGACAATATTTCCCATTAGAGCAAATTCCGCCAAATTGATAGCATCACATTCGGTATTAGCACCTAAATCAAGCATAACATAACGCCCGTTAATGTGCGGCATAATGCTGACAATAGCGGGACGATGAATTTTTTGAATTGTTTTCAGTGATAATTTTGAAATTGCCATTAAAGCACCGGTATTTCCGGCAGAAACGATAGCTTTAGCCTCACCACGGCGAACGGCATCAATAGCCATTGCCATACTTGTGTTTCGATTACGAATCACTTGTGACGGCTTATCCTCATTATGGACAACTTCAGGTGAATGACGGAGCTCGCATTTATCTTTCAAACGGGGATATTTATTAAGCAACGGCTTAACTTTACTCTCATCACCGAAAAGAAGAAAACGAACATCAGGATTTTTGTGAGAAGCCTCAACTAACCCTTCAATTACGACTCTGGGGGAATTATCTCCCCCCATTGCGTCTATTGCTATGACCAGATTATCAGACAAAACCTGCTCCATAATAGTTTTTGCTTAACGCGTGTTAAGCTTTATTAAAATTATTCTTCAGTTGTTTTTTGCGCAACAACTTCACGCTTGTCATAATGACCGCAAGACGGGCAAACATTATGAGGTCTCTTCAACTCACCACAGTTTGGGCATTCATGAAAAGCATTTGAACCCAAAGCATCATGAGAACGACGCATATTGCGGCGAGATTTAGATGTTTTATGTTTTGGTGTAGCCATTTTCTTTACTCTACTCTTAAGATTTTATTATTAAACCAAATTTCCAACCGACAGTAATACCCGATTTATTTTTAAAATCAAGCATTATCTTGTCGAATGCAAATATTTAGTGCCTTTTTAGCCAATATTTTATGATAATGCAAGTCTTTTTTTATTTTTTTAATTTTTCTAATATTTTGAAAGGATTTTCGCTGGCGGTATCGTCCTCTTTAAATTCGCTGACAAAAACAAATTCTTCGCCCTCTTGCCGTGGGTAATCCTCTAATTCAAGGGCAATTTGTTCCATTGCCAGATGACACAAATCGATTTGTCCGTTCATCACGACATCAGGGATATTATCAATACCGTCTTCTTCCATTTCACGCACTTGATTTTCGGTGAGCATGGTATCAAACTGCAAATTGAAATCAACCTGATACTTTTTATCAAAATCTTCTAAGCTGATAACACTTTGCCGTGTGATAACGGCTTCAACATTTCCCCAAACATCAATCAGATTACTTTTGCTGTGGCGACGCGTTTTGATTTCTGAAGCAAATTCTTTCACCTCTGAAACCTTTAAAATTTCAGCTATCAGTTTAAGTTGCTCTGCATCAGCTTTGATTTTATAAGTTCGTTCGGCGGCTGAGATATCATCAACTGCTAACGAATATGAAAAATTTTTTTGCATTCATAAATTCCTTATGCTATATAATTACTGTTTATATAAAAATAAGGATGAAAAAATGTCAACCCGCAAACATATTATGTTAAATTTATTTGTTTCTTTATTACTGACAGCCTGCTCAAGCGATATTTTCGTTTCTCACTGCGGTAATATGCCAACGGAAGAACGTATTTCTCAACTACAAAAAGGACAAACGAAAGACGAAGTTTTAGATATTTTAGGGACACCGTCCAGCGTTGTCTCGTTAGATCAAAACACTTGGATTTATATGTCTTCCGATATTAAAAAGGTTGCATTTTTCAAGCCGGAAGAGCTGAATCGCGATGTTTTAACCATTCGTTTTAATCAATACAACCAAGTTGATGAATTTGAACGTTTATCTAAAGCGCAAGGCCGCGAGGTTGCTATTAATGAAGATGAAACCAAGACTTACGGCAATCGTCCGGGGTTCTTTGAGCGGTATTTCGGCGGTGTCGGACAATTTATGCCTTTCGGACACGGCTCCAGCAACCAAGTCAATCAATAAGATTTTGATATAAAAATTTGAAGATCCCTTGACGGTTGTTTCACAACCGAGGGATGACAATAAGAGAGTCATGCCTTGAGCGACGTGAGGAGCGAGACCAGGCATCTTCCGCTTTTCCTTTAAAAAATTTGAAGATGGAGCGCGACAAAAGAGGAAACGTCATTCCGGCCTCCG
>CAMOQT010000052.1 GCA_946623145.1 uncultured Azospirillum sp. | reverse complement strand
ACCGGCGATGTACCGGTTTTAACCCATCACGAACATCAGGCAACGATCGTGCGACAATGGTTGACATTGCATACGATAAATAGCGGCTACTTAATTCTTCAGCCATTCGCACATTTTTGATTTTTTCTTCTGCGGCAGTTGTTTCTGTCATCTATTTCACCATAAAATCTACTCTAAATCTAAGCTTTCAAGCAAAGTAGCACGGTTTGTCGGGAATTTCAAGTAATGTGTTCTAAAAAAGTTTTTATGTAGGAAAAATCCGGTCATTTCAAGCAAATTCTTCATTTCTTCTTGTTGAGGATGATAGTTTTTATCCAAGATAAATTGCGGATACTTATATAATTGTTGGCGATATGGAAATCCAATTTCTTCACATACTGCTTTACCGCTTTTTGGTGATACATATTTAAGGTTATCGTAACTACCGGTTACTGCACATTTCTCCAAATCCAAGGATATTCCCAAAAATGACATCAAATAAAATTCAAAGTAACAATAATGAGTTAACCAATTATCTTCATTTATAAAATTAAAAAAATTTTCAACACACAGGTATAAATTCTCCACATTTTGAGATTCCGGCATTGTGTCTTTACATAAGGCACAGAAAGAAGATAATACGGCTAATTTTTTAGGATCTGTTATAAAATTGGCGGCATTGGCTTGTATTAACTCAATGTGAAAATTCCACATATTTTCTTCAACTCGAGCATAAGCCTCTACTCTAATTTGATTTCCTTGCTGGTAAACCCCAAGACTTTTTTTATTCAAGCAATTTTTGACATATCCAACCATCTTCCCATGTTCTTTGGTAAGGATGGTCAGTATTAATGATTTTTCACCATGACGGCAAAGATTGATAATATACCCTTCATCATTAATAATCATGTATGTGCCTGTCTATACATTTCTGTAAAAGAGATTATCCACTTTGCTGGCCTTATGTCCGGAATAGCAATGAACGTCTCTGAAAGATAAAATGAGGCATTTAAGCAACAATGCGGAAACGTTTTTCCTCATCATTAATAATATTTTTAGTTACTTCATCAATAGCCATTATATCTGAAATAACCTTTTCCATATCTTTCAAAGCAATGGTGTTCGGGCCATCTGACAAAGCCTTATCCGGATTTTCATGAGTTTCCATAAAGACAGCAGCAACACCGACAGCGACAGCAGCACGTGCTAAGATAGGAGCAAATTCGCGTTGACCACCTGAACAACCACCTAATCCTCCCGGTTGTTGAACCGAGTGTGTTGCATCGAAAATAACCGGGCAACCGGTATCTTTGGCCATTTGCGGGAATGCGCGCATATCGGTTACTAAAGTATTATAACCGAAGCTCGTACCGCGTTCTGTTATACAAACATTGAAATTTCCTGAATCTTCAGCCTTTTTAACTAGATTTTTAACATCCCAAGGTGCTAAAAATTGCCCTTTTTTAATATTGATAATTTTTCCTGTTTTAGCAGCAGCAACAATTAAATCTGTCTGACGGCACAAAAATGCAGGAATTTGCAGCATATCCACATATTCTGCAGCTATTGCGCATTGCTCACGTTCATGAATATCAGTAACAATCGGGCAACCATAGAGCTTTTTTATTTCGGCAAAGGTTCTCATTCCTTCTTCCAAACCGACACCGCGCGGGCTATTGATAGATGTGCGATTAGCTTTATCAAAAGAAGCTTTAAAAACATAGTTAATTCCGAGCTTTTTTGTAAGCTCTACCATTTTACCGGCTAAATCAACGGCATGTTGAAAACTTTCTATCTGACAAGGTCCTGAGATTAAAGATACAGGCAACTTATTACTGATTTTAAATCCACCTATAGAAATTTCTCTTTGTTCCATCTTTTTAATCCTTTACAAAAAACTCAATGTCCTCATCATACAAACTTTTTTATTTTTGTAAACATTTTTCTGATTTAACAGGCTAAAAATAAGGTTTTAAGCGGAATGTAGAGTTATGCATTTTAAAATCATTAATTTTTTGATTCATCATAAGTCACAAAAAAACTCGGAATAATCCGAGTTTTTTTAAATGAAGAACAAACTAAATCGACACAGCCGACGATACCACCAGTAAAAATTCCACCACCCCTTTTTATATCTTTTTGGAGTGTACAATCGTAGAAACTCTCTGGCTTTATCGTTTTCTTGATCCTGTTCGGCCAGTTTGTAAATGTCTTGCAGCAAGAGCTCTTTACCGTACTTACTTCTAAACCACCAATACCCCATCTCGGCATTTTTTACGTAGTAGAGGCAGTTTGGAAATTGGGAGATGATGTAACTCTTCCATTGCGGTAGCACCCACAGACTGTCTTGAGAAATGTGCTTTTGTTTGGCAATTTCAGACCATTTGATTTCTTGAAGTGCGCATTTAGAATACCTCTTCGCAAAATGATGTTCTGCAGCAGCATTATAGCTGTCATTCTCACAATCAAGTACCAGGACCATTTCCACCTTTTTATCGGGGTATGATCTCCTTTGACGCAAATAGAGCTGAAAAGCTGCAGACCAGACTTCATCTGCCGAACTCAATACCAAAATGTAGGATACAGGCTTCACAACACGTTTAGTTGCAGCAGGAAAATCAACATCCAATTCATCGGTATCCTCAAACGCTGGGAAGTAATCCAGCCCGAAGCTTTCCGGAGATACGGCTTTCAGAGGCATTGTCATCTTGTAGTTTAACCACATCAGACGATAACGCAACTTCTCGCTACATACAAATAGGGTTTTCGGTGCTGTCAATTGGTTAATCAACCAAAGTGTCAATTGCATATCATCATTCGGCGCTTCATAAGGAACATTCGGCTGTTTAACCAGAATATTTTCCAATGTTTTAACTTTTACCTGATGATTATACTTTTGACGGATCTGTTGTTCCATTTCCAAGGCGGTTTCTTTACACATACACCCCGGAGCATAGATAATCTGATTGAAATCTTCAAGACCTTCCAAAAGCCAACATGTCTTTAGAGGTTTTGAACTTTGTTCATAAACACTCTTAGCTAATTTTTTTAAGTTCATAATTAATAGAGATTAAAATAATAGATAGAATAAATTACTTGTGGTCATTATTCTATCTATTTTTTTATAAATCTCAAGGTATTTTTTTATAATAATCTGCTCTGTTCGATTGCTGCAGCAATGAATGACACGAATAACGGATGCGGCGCAAATGGTTTAGACTTTAATTCCGGATGGAATTGAACACCGATAAACCAAGGGTGATCCTTTCGTTCAACAATCTCAGGTAATTTACCATCAGGTGATTTACCAACAACAAATAAACCAGCATCATTCAAAACTTTTTCATAAGCTAAGTTAACTTCATAACGGTGACGATGACGCTCAGATATTTTATCTGATCCATAAATCTTTGCCACCAAAGAATTCGGAGCCAAACAGCAAGGATAAGCCCCCAGACGCATTGTTCCGCCCAAATCTCCGTCTTTATGTCTGATTTCTTTGGCGCCGTCTTTATCCCATTCTGTCATCAAGCCGACAACAGGTTCACAATCGGGGCCGAACTCCGTTGTTCCTGCATTTTTAACACCGGCTAAATTCCGCATGGTTTCAATAACAGCCATTTGCATTCCGAAACAAATTCCCAAAAACGGCACTTTATGCTCTCTGGCATAGCGAATCGCCATAATTTTGCCATCTGTTCCTCTTTGACCAAAACCACCGGGAACCAAAATTGCACTTACATCATTCAAATGAATGTCAGCGCCGTCTTTTTCAATATCTTCACTGTCAACCCATTTGACTTTAACTTTGAACCTATTGGCGATTCCCCCGTGAGTTAAGGCTTCTCCTAAAGATTTATAAGCTTCCAATAACTGAACATATTTACCGACAACTGCGATTTTTACAGTTCCTTCCGGATGATGTAAAACATCCACAATATGATGCCACTTACTCAAATCTGCCGGTTTATCGCTATCAATACCGAAATGTTTACAAACCTGTTTATCCATACCTTCTTCAGAATAAGCAATAGGAACCTGATAAATGCTCTCTGCATCTCGTGCCGTAATCACATTTTCTTCTCTTATATTGCAGAATAAAGCGATTTTACGTTTTTCATTTTGAGGAATTTCACAGCAACAACGGCATAACAACATATCCGGTTGGATTCCATATTCTTGAAGTTTTTTAACAGAGTGTTGTGTCGGTTTGGTTTTAAGTTCACCAGCTGTCGGAATAAACGGAAGCAATGTCACATGGATAAACATTG
Organism: uncultured Azospirillum sp.; assembly: GCA_946623145.1. Classification (GTDB taxonomy): domain Bacteria; phylum Pseudomonadota; class Alphaproteobacteria; order RF32; family CAG-239; genus Scatocola. The sequence goes on along the minus strand of CAMOQT010000052.1, from coordinate 4,392 downwards.
CTCTTTCACGTCCTAAATCGTATGCAACCTGACGAATTGCCTCTAAATACGGTTGTCCTTCAATATCACCAACCGTTCCTCCGATTTCACACAAAACAAAATCTTCATCTGTCACATCGGATAAAATAAAATCTTTAATTTCATTTGTAACGTGAGGAATAACTTGAATTGTTGCTCCCAAATAATCTCCATGACGCTCTTTATCAATAACGCGTTGATAAATTTTACCCGTGGTGATACTGTCTGTTCTTTTGGCCGGAACACCGGAAAAGCGTTCGTAGTGTCCTAAGTCCAAATCAGCTTCTGTTCCGTCATCGGTAACATAAACTTCGCCATGTTGCAAAGGGCTCATTGTTCCGGGATCCACATTCAAATACGGATCGAGCTTACGCAAACGTACTTTAAATCCCCGACATTGCAGAACTGAAGCTAATGAAGCAGATGCTAATCCTTTTCCTAAAGAAGAAACAACACCGCCAGTGATAAAAATAAATTTTGCTTTATTTTCAAGAGTATTCGTCATATTTTATACCTTATTTTAAAGTGACAAAGGCACCTTTTGAAAAGGTGCCTTATTATGTTGGTTAAACCTGTTCATCTATTCTGCAACCGGTGCTGTCGGAGCGGCTGGAGCCGAAGGTTCTGCCGGTTGAGTTTGCGCTGCAGGAGCTTGTGCACCTTCTAAAATAGAAACTTGCTTCGGTCCTGCTGATTTATACAATAGTGACAATGCTATAGCTGATAAAAAGAATAACGTTGCCAAAATAGCAGTCAATCTGGTTAAAAAATTACCGGTTCCGCGAGCACTAAAAATAGAAGTTGCTCCGCTATCACCGCCCAAACCACTTAATGCGCCGCCTGAAGAGCGTTGCATTAAAATTACGGCAACCAAAAAGATTGCTACCAATAAATAAAATACAAGTAAAACTGTTTCCATCTAAATATCCTTTCTTTGCTGAATAATATATATGGTCTTTTATTAATTAGCAACCAGCATTTTCAGCAATACCCAAGAAATCCGCAACTTTAAGGCTAGCACCACCGATTAAAGCACCATCAACATCTGGTAAAGACAAGAATTCCTTAGCATTTCCTGGTTTAACAGATCCACCATACAAAATGCGCATCTTATTAGCATTTCCCTTACCAATTTTCTTTGCCAAAGCTTTACGAACTGCGGCATGAACTTCTTCAACATCTTTAGCTGTCGGGGTTTTACCGGTACCAATTGCCCAAACCGGCTCATAAGCGATGACCGTATCAGCAGCCGTTGCATCATCAGGAACAGATCCTGCAATTTGTAATGTGCAAACATTAATTGTTTTACCAGCATCACGTTCAGCCTCTGTCTCACCGATACAAATAATGGTTTTTAAACCTTGTTGATGAGCGGCAACAGCCTTTTTATTAATCAACTCATTCGACTCGCCATGATCGGCTCGACGTTCAGAGTGTCCTAAAATGACATAAGAGCAACCGATTTCTTTTAACATAACCGGGCTAATATCTCCGGTATGTGCACCTTTTTCGGCAAAATGGCAATCTTGTGCACCGAGTGCAACCTTAGCACCGCGCAGGGCTTTTTTGACAGATGTTAATAAAGTAAACGGCGGACAAACCAAAAATTCGCAATTCCATTTTCCCTTACTTTTAACAGCTGTATTAATCCCTTTGGCCAAATCAACACCATCTGCCAACAGGCCATTCATTTTCCAGTTTCCTGCAATTAAAGTTTTTCTTGCCATTTTTTAACCCTTTCATAGCTTTAATCTTTATTTTTTCTTTTGTTATCATAACTGAAGAAACTTTTCAACACGAATATTTATAAGATTGCATATATTGCAAAATTGCCTCATAATTGCGGGCAGAGTTTTTATAAGGAATATAAAGTATGATAACTAAATTTAGAAAATTGCAAGACACATGGTTTGCTAAAACAATTCTTATTCTAACCGGACTGAGCTTTGTTTCTTTGTTCGGTGTTGCCGGTTATATGGGCAGCGTCGGTAAAAACCGCCCTGTTATCAAAGTTGATAATTTTGAGCTGTTACAAGGTGATGCTTTAGGCCAGTTAGATAGAGAAATTCAAATGGCAAAACGTTTATTCGGTGATGAGTTTGAAATCAGCGATACTGTTCGTTTTAATATGTTGCAAGAGATTGTTCAGAAAAATCTCAATACAATGATTATTCGCAACATTGCAAAAAAGAATAATATCAGCATTAGTGATGAACTTGTCCGCCAGATTATTTTTTCTCAACCTGAATTTCGCAGCACTGATGGTAAGTTTGACCTTAATCGTATGCGCAAGGTTTTATCATTATCCGGCACAACGGAAACTCAGTACATTGATTCTCTCAAACAAGATATCACTCGTCAGAATGTTATTCAAACTTCTATTGAGAATTTTAATATTCCGAAAGCCCTGCTGAAATATTTGGCTCAAATTAATAATCAAAAGCGTGTCTTCAAGTACATTACTTTAGACATTAAACATTTGCCTATTGATCGTAAAATTTCAGAAGATGAAGTTCAACAATATTATCAGGATTTTAATCTAAACTTTATGGCTCCTGAAACCAGAGATGTTTCATTCTTTTATCTCTCTAATGATGACATTAATAAGCAGATGAAAATCAGCGATGAAGATGCCGAGGCTTATTATAAAGAAAATACGGCTCGTTTTGAGACGCCGGAAACACGAGATTTACAACAAATGGTCTTTGATGATGAGGCTTCGGCTCAGGCTGCTTTGACTGATTTGAAAGCAGGAAAAGATTTTACCGCTGTTGCTCAAGATAAAGCCGGCCAAGATAAAGAAATAACAAATCTTGGTTTTGTAGCTAAAGATATGTTGTTAGAATTTTTGGCTGATCCTGTTTTCTCTGCTCCGGCGGGAAAAATTGTCGGCCCGATAAAAACAGATATGGGATGGCATATCGTTAAGGTTAATGAAATTAAAGCCGGCAGTAAGGTTGATAAAGCACAGGCTTTAAAGCAGATTAAAGATTTGTTAAAAAAAGAGCGTGCTTATGATGAGGCTTATGAACTAGCTTCCAATATTGAGGATAAAGTCGGTGCCGGTGAAGATCTTGCTACCATTGCGCAATCATTTAATGCAACCATTCATACCGCAAAGAATTTGGAAGAAAGCGGTCAGGCTACTGTTTCCAATGCAGCCTTAAAACCGATTGTTTCCGCTCCGGATTTCATTGATACGGCTTTCTCCTACAATCAAGATGAAATCAGCCAAGTGATAGAACTTGATGATGGTATTGCTTTATTAAAAGTTGATACGGTTTATGATTCTCATCCGAAAGATTTGGAAGTTGTCCGTCCTGAAATTGTTAAAATGTGGGAAGAAAATGAGCGTACTGCCATCGCGCAAGAAATCACCAATGATGTTCTGCATGATTTAGAAAATGGAGATAGTATTGATGAAATTGCCGGTCGCTTCAAATTACATTTAACGATGACATCTCCTATTTCTCGTCAGCAAAATTTTGCGGATTTATCTGAAAACGAAATGAAAGATTTGTTTTTAGAGAAAGAGGGAATGCCTCACGTATTAAGTAACAATGATAAGAGATTTATTGTTGTTACCGACAAGATTATCAATCCGGCAACGGCTGATACTGACGAAACGGTTTTGCGCCAAGCTAAACTTGATTTTGCCCAAGAATATGCGGACAGATTATTATCTGATTTCAGTTCTGATTATGATGTCAGAGTTAAGTACAGGCTGTTAGGTTTAGCTGATTAATAATAAAAAAACTCTCTACTGCAGAGAGTTTTTTTATTGCATCTTTTAAAGTTTTTGCTATTTTATATTCGTCACATAAATTATTAGTATATGATGGGGGTAATTATTATTGGAATATGTGTGTTGGTTACATATATTCTTTTTTCTGTGTGTAAGTACTATTTCATGTACGGCATAATCGACGCAGAATATAAAAAATTCAAGGAGCTTACGTTTAATTATTCTACTGAGCGGTTGCATTGTCTTTATACAAATCTTGAGCAAGCTGAAAATCGTTTGAAGAAGATGATTAATGCTGACATAAATGTTTTATCTACACAAACTGAATCTGATAACGTTTCTTTTTGGCAAGATGAAATAAACAAGGACAGGCAATTGCTCTCCAGATTTCAAAACATGATGAAAGAGATTAAACAAGAGCTGGACAGACGGGAATTTTTTCATTCCTCGTGGTAAGATCTGACGCTACAGAATATCTGTGGCGTTTTTTTATATTTACATTTGCAAATATCGTCTTATACTAGTCGCGCTGTCTGTCTCAATGGGGAGACGGACATTTAATTATGTGATATTAAAAAAGGAATAAACTTATGGGATTAAGAAATACAAGAGCAGGAAATTATCCTGAA
>CAMOQT010000051.1 GCA_946623145.1 uncultured Azospirillum sp. | reverse complement strand
CTGCTTTTTATGAAGTCGATTTTGACTATCGTGGTTTTGAATGGATAGAACATTCAAATGCTGATGACAGTATTATTTCTTATATTCGCAGAGGACATAATCCTGCTGATTATATGGTTGTTATTTGTAACTTTACACCGGTTGTTCGTAAACATAAAATTGGTGTTAATGAAAAATGTAAATATCAAGAAATTTTTAACAGTGACGATAAAAACTATTGGGGAAGTGGTGTTAAAAATGAAGGTCTGTTGGAAGCCAAAGATGGGGAATGGAATTGTAAACCATATAATTTGGAATTAACGGTTCCTCCTTTAGCAACAATTGTTTTAAAACCGATACGTTAAAACAAGGAGAAAGAAATGGGCAAATTTAACGTCTCAGAGGGTAAAGCTTATCCGTTAGGTGCTGTACCGGATGGTCAGGGTGTTAATTTTGCGCTGTTTTCTGCTCATGCCGAAAAAGTCGAATTATGTTTATTTGATGAGTCCGGTTCTCAAGAATTGGAACATTATGAAATTACAGAAAACGATAATAATATTTGGCATATTTATTTAGAAGGAGCACAAGCCGGACAAGTTTATGGCTATCGTGTTTATGGACCATATAAACCACAAGAAGGTTTGCGTTTTAATCCATATAAATTATTACTTGATCCGTATGGTAAAAAGTTAGTTGGTAAACTGATTTGGCATAAAGCTATTTTCGGATACGATACTGACAGTCCGGAAAAAGATTTATCTTTTTCAACATTAGACAGTGCTCCATATGTTCCTAAATCTGTTGTCGTTGATGATAATGATTTTGATTGGAAAGATGATAAGGCTCCATGTTATCCGATGACACAAAGTGTAATTTATGAAACGCATCTCAGAGGTTATACAAAATTACATCCGCAAATTTCGGATCCGGAAAGAGGACGATGCAATGGATTTGCTAAAGATGTTATTGTTAATCATCTGCAGAATTTAGGTATAACAGCAGTTGAATTTTTACCTGTCCATGCATTCTTAGGTAATCGTCATAAAAAAGGGTACATTAAAGACAATTATTGGGGGTATGAGAGCTTTAGCTTTTTTGCTCCGGAACAGCACTATTTAGTTCATAATGATATAAACGAGTTTAAGCATCTGGTCAAAAAACTTCATAGCCGCGGTATAGAGGTTTTATTGGATGTGGTATATAATCACACGGGTGAGGGTAATCAATTAGGACCAACATTATGTTATCGTGGAATTGATAATAGCTCTTATTATATTTTAAATCCTGATGATAAACGTTATTATTACGATAGCACAGGATGTGGAGCCAGCTTCAATTTACAAAATCGGCAAGTATTGGCTTTAGTCATGGATTCTTTGCGCTATTGGGTCGAGAAAATGCATGTTGATGGTTTCCGCTTTGATTTGGCTCCGACCCTTAGTCGAATAGATTGTTGCTTCTCTCAAAAGAGTGGCTTTTTATATGCTGTGGCACAAGATAAAGTTTTGCAAAATGTTAAATTGATTGCAGAACCATGGGATATCGGTTGTGATGGATATCAGGTTGGCGCTTTCCCTCCAGGTTGGTCTGAATGGAATGATAAGTATCGCGATGTAACACGTCGTTTCTGGAAGGGCGATGCAAATCAGACAGCTGAATTTGCAAGTCGGTTAGCCGGATCAAGTGATATTTTTAACCACAATAATCGAGATATCTGCAGTAGCATTAATTTTATTACGGCTCATGATGGTTTTAATTTATACGACCTGGTTAGCTATAACGGCAAACATAATATGAGTAACGGTGAAAATAATCGCGATGGAACAAACAGTAACTGGAGTTGGAATTCAGGGGCTGAAGGAGAAACCGAAAATAAACAGATTATTGAAAATCGTTTTACAAGAATGAAAGCAATGTTAAGCTCACTATTCTTATCTTTCGGAACACCGATGCTTGTTGCCGGAGATGAATTTGCGCAGTCACAATACGGAAATAATAATCCGTATTGCCAAGATAATATTATTACATGGATTGCATGGGAAGCTCTATCTTCAAAAAATTTAGAATTAGCAAAATTTGTAAAAAAATTAATTAAGTTTCGCCGGGAATGCCCGATGTTTAAACGTCGCCATTTCTTCAGCGGTAAATTTATAAAAGATAACATCAAAGATATCACGTGGTATAACGAACGAGGTACAGAGATGAATACGGGAGATTGGCAGGATGTAAATCGTCGATCACTGGCATATTGTGTTTATGCCGATGATAAATTTTACATGTGTATTTTTAATGCCAATTTCTGCAATATAGATTGGAAACTACCGAGTATAGGTGGTCGCAAAGTTTGGAACCTATTGGTCGACAGCTCTGCAAAATTCGAGAACGAAAAAAAGGTTGTCGGGGGTGGCTTAATAAATGTCCCGGCATGGTGTGTTTTATTATTTGAAGTTAGAAATTAGGAGATTTTTATGAACGGATTATTGTATCAGCTGGCCGATAAAATCGGTGTTGCAACCTCTTTTAGGGATGGAGGATTAATTCCTAAGGAGTATAAAGTTGAAGATAAAATTATCAGATTTTTTATTGAAAAATTAGGATATAAAGCTGGCAATGAGGAAGAAATTAAAAAATCTCTTGCTGATTATGATAAACGCCGTTGGCAAAAAACGTTAGAAAGCATCAATGTTGTTGAATATAAAGATATTTGGTTTGATGCTGTTGTTGCATCTACAATTCCAACTTCAGAATTTAAATTAAAAGTATTTAGCCGTCAAACCGGTCAACAGATAGATGTTAATTATGAAATTTTTGATACACATGATCGTCATATAATCGGTAAAACAGAATATATTAAATGGTGCTTCAGAATTTATAATTGGCTTGAAGTTGGTTATTATGATGTTGAGTTGGAAATTAAAAATAATAAATATAAAATGGTATTAGCCGTTGCTCCTGATACCTGTTATGAAAATCCGGTTATTAAAGATTCAAAAGTTTGGGGCTATGCCTTACAGTTATACTCTGTTAGAAGTGATCGCAACTGGGGTGTTGGTGATTTTACAGATTTAGGTGAATTTATCAGAATTTGTGGTCGTTGCGGAGCTGATATTATCGGCTTAAACCCATTAAATGTTCTGACACATGATTTTCCTGAAAATGCCAGTCCGTATTGTTCTATCAGCCGTTTATTCCTAAACCCGATATATATTGATATCCAAAAGGTTCCTGAATTTAGAAATGAGGATATGAATGGCTATTGGGAAAAATTGGATGAATTCCGTAACAGTGAACTGATCAAATATGAAGAAATATATCCCTTAAAGGTCAAAATGCTCGAAAAAGCATATGAACGGTTTGCGGCAGAAAAAAATTATGATCGTCAACAAGCATATAAAGAGTTCTGCAAAGCTAAAGGGGAAGAGTTAGAAAAGTTAGCCGCTTTCCAAACTTTATATGAAGAGAAAAGTAAAAAGATATGGGGTGGTTGGCGCGCTTGGGAAGAAGAATATAAAAATCCCGCATCTAAAGCTGTTAAAGATTTTTGTATAGAACATCAAAATCGTGTCGAATTTTTCAAATTTATGCAGTTTGAAGCCGACAGACAGTTTAATGAAGCTTGTACTCTTATTCCGCAATGTGGATTAAAAGTCGGATTATATAGAGATTTAGCTGTAGGTGTTGGTCAAGATAGTGCCGAATTATGGGCAAACAGTGGCCTGTTTATCAAAGAAAGCGGTGCGGGAGCTCCACCTGATGCCTTTTTTACAACAGGTCAAAGATGGTGCTTAGGTGCATTTAATCCGTATGTTTTGAAAGATGTTGCGTATGAACCATTTATCAAAATTTTACGCTCAAATATGCATAATGCTGGCGCTTTAAGAATTGACCATGTCATGGGGTTAATGCGCTTGTATGTTATTCCCGATACTGAAGATTTCGGAACGTATATTCGTTATAATTTCCGTGATATGATTAATATTTTGGCAATTGAAAGTTGCCTGAATAAGTGTCATATTGTCGGTGAAAGTATCGGTAATGTTCCGGCCGGATTTTTAGAAGCTTTGGATGAAAAACATATTTATTCATTGAGCGTTTTATGGGCAGAAAGACAAGATTCGGGTTGGGGTGATTTTTCTAAACCTGAAGCTTATCCTGAAAAAGCTGTAACCTCTGTCGGAACGCATGATATGAGCCCGCTGAGAATGTGGTGGTTCGGTTATGATATTGCGATAATGAAAGATTTAGGCTTAGCAAATAATGATGATACAATTTCGGCATATCATAAACGTGAAACCGACAGAAGGTTGTTACTGAAGGCGATGGATGAGGCAAAAGTTTGGCCGGAAGATAAACCTCGACAGGGAGATTATTTATATGGAGAAAGTTATCCTGAAGGAATAGAAGAAGCTGTTAATCGCTATGTCGCAAGTTCAGCATCTAAAGTCTTCTTGGCTCAGTTAGAAGATATTCTCCATGTTGAAAAATTACAAAATCTTCCGGGAACGGATATTGATAAACATCCGAATTGGCGGCGAAAACTTCCTGTCAGTTTGGAAAGATTAGAAGGAGATATTGCTTATATTCGCAATATTGCCGCGATAAAAAAAGCAAGATAATATTTTATTTAGTAAAAAAGCACTGAAATTATTCGGTGCTTTTTTGTAATTGCATTAAGACTTCAACCGCATCATAATCGTCTATAACGGGATTGGTTAACCGAGACAGTCGATTGTAGCGTCGAGCTTTTCCTGAAATGTTTTGTGCAGAATAGGGATGATTAATTAAGGTTGTTATTTTATCAAAATAGGCCATGGCGGTATCAGATAAATATCCGCAATGATCTAATACGTTTTGTAAACCAATCATATCTCCGCTACAATAGCAAACAGCATCACAGCCGGCTTGTCGGCAGGCGATAGTTTTTTCCTGCAAAGTGCCACTGAGAGCCTTCATTTCTAACGCATCCGAAATGAGTAATCCTTTAAATTTAAGCCGTCCGCGAATAAGCTCTGAAATAGCTTTTTTAGACATCGTAATTGGGAGAGAATCAATTTCGCTTAAAACGATATGTGCCGTCATAGCCATTAGAGCTTGAGGGGCAATTTGTTCAAAGGGATATAAATATCTTTCAAAAATTTTTCGGATAACAGAAAGCTGCAAATGGGGATCATTTTGAGCATTTGCATGCCCCGGAATATGTTTAATGCAAGGAAGAATAGAATGATGATAATAGGTATCAATCATTATCTTTCCAAGCTCCGTAACGACTTTAGGATTTTTTGAAAAGCACCGACTTTTTAAAGCCAGAGTTATGTGCGATGCTAAAACATCAAGGGTTGGAGCAAAGTTACAATTAATGCCACATTTATGAAAATCATTAGCAATAAGTTCAGCATGAAGCTGAGCAGCCTGACGAGCTTTTTGTATATCTAAAGCACCGATAACTGACTGTGCAAGATATTTTCTGAAATGTGGCGGCGCAAGACGACAAACGCGACCGCCTTCCTGATCGATAGCGATTAAAACATCATTACGTCCAACCGTATTTTTTATATCATTAGTCAAAGTTAAAAGCTGCCGAGGACTTTTAATGTTGCGTGTGAACAAAGATACACCGAGCGGATTTTCTCTCTCGATTAAGTATTTTTCCTCATCAGTTAACTTTGTTCCGCTGACGGAAATAATGGCAGCTTTTATCGGTTTCATAATCTAATATTATAATGGATTACTTTTAATAAACTGTTTAAACCTGTTGCAAAAAAATGTCGGTAAGACTATAAAATAAACAGGTGAACAGAAAAAAGGATAAATAATGCCTGAAATTTCTTTGATTATTCCGTTATATAATGCTGAAAAATATTTATGGCCATGTTTAAACTCCGTAACAGCTCAAACATTTAAGGATTTTGAGGTCTTATGTATTAATGATGGGTCAACGGACAGGACAGAGGAGATCGTCAACTCTTTTGTAGAACAAGACAATAGATTTCGCCTGATTAATCAAGCTAATGCGGGCTGTTCAATGGCACGTAATCATGGATTAAAAGAGGCAAAAGCACCATATGTTGCCTTATTGGATCAGGACGATATGTTGCATCCTCAGGCTATGGAAGTTTTATATTATCTGATTAAAAAAGGTAATTATGACGTTGCCGAGTTTGTCAATAAAACAGTTCCGGATAATTTTGTTTTACAAAATCCGCCGATATATAAATTAGAAGATATTAAATTTCAAACCTATCAAAATCCGTTTAATTTTTATTTTAAGAATAAGCGGGGCGGATCAGTTTTGGTATGGAACAGGTTATATAAAAAAGACGCAATTACAGGCATAGAATTTCCGAAAGATATTCAACCGGCGGAAGATACAATTTTTTCGCTGAAAGTAATGTTTCATACAATGAGCCTTATTCATACGGATACGGAATTGCTGTATTATCGCGACAGTTCAACCTCGGTTATGAATCGCGGGATTAATGATAAATATATTAAATCTCATGCTGATGCAGGAAAAATTCTGTCTGATTATTTTTTGAAATCGAAGCGCGTTCAAAATAAAAAAGAACTGGATATTCTCCAACGCTACATTACCAGATTTATTTTTAAATCTGTTGTTTCTCAGCCGTTAAGACGTCTGAAAGACGAGAAAACGCGAGCAGCTTCTTTAGAAAAAGCAAGGCAATTTGCTGTTTCTCTGTTTGAGGAAAAGGCATTGCAACCGCATTTGTTAGGGGTCAGAAAAACCCTTGCTTGCCACTTGTTTTTCAAAGGTCACTATAAATTAGCGAGGATGTTTGTCTGATGAAAATTGATGTTGCCGTAAATTCATTTAAAAAACCGGAATTATTAATTTATACATTAATGACTTTGAAAAAAGTTGCCGAAGACATGATAGATACGGTTTATATAAATGATGATCATTCTGGTGATGGTACATGTGATGTTTATCGTGCATCGGAGGTGGCAGAATATTTTAAGCCGTGGAAATTGAATATCAGGGAAAATCCGCGCAATGTCTGGATTAATCAAGCATACCCCAGAGGATATTATCCTGACTATATGGATTGGAAATATATGTTAACGCATTGGCATCGATTTGTGTTGCCGAAATATGAGCATGATAAAAATAACATCCGTTATCAATATGCGATAGATAAGACAGATAAAAAATATTTATATATTATTCATGATGATATTCGTTTTACAAAGAATGTTTTAGAAGTTTACCTCAAGAGTTTTGAAAAAGATAAAAATTGTTTTATGGTTGGTGATTTAGGTCAATGCTGGCGTTGTCTCTTTAAGGATATCTGTTCGCCGCAAAAAATTATTACCGGAGAGAAACCATCACCATATTGGCCGTTAACGCCGGGTAAAGAAACATCTGATATAAAAAATTTTAATCCTAAACAAGGATATAATATGGATTGTCGGATTAATGAATGGAGTTGTCTGGTTGATGTTGAAAAATTAAGGGATGTAAGTAAAAAGTCGCGTGGATTTTTCGGCAACTATTACCCCAGAGCAGATATTGGTGCTTTCATTTTCTGCAAAGGGCAGGAATATGGTTATACGATAGATGATCCTTTAACAGATCATATAGAGCAAAATAAATATTTTAAGCATGGATGGCAAGGGTTTAGCGGTCATTCTGTATGGGTAAATCAAGGAAATGGCAAATCCGTTTACAATCCTCAAGAAATCAGGGATTTAATATATTCAGAATTTGGATTTAAGTTACCGGAAAAAGGATAAACAATGCGTAAAAAAAATAATGAAATTACAGGCGTTCCTTCGTATTGGAAAAGTTCATGTATTAATTTAAAAGGTGACAATAATAAGGTTGTATTAGGCAAAAATATTTTTATGCATAATACGAGGATAAAGCTTTTTGGTAATGCCAGATTAGAGTTGGACGATGGTGTGTACATGGAAGGTTGTACATTTATGATCCAAGATTCTCATGTTCATATCGGTCGCAATACAGAAATGATGAAAACAGGTGTCTATGCGTACGGTAAATCACATTTAGATATTGGAGCAAACTCTACACTTACAGGAGAGTTTGATTTGAAAGAAGGTGGAGAGATTACCGCACAAAGATTATGGTGCACATGGCCACCATTGGTTGCTGCGAAAAACGGGAAAATTACGATGGGTGACTGTGGGTTAGCAGATACGGTAATTTATAATACAGACTATCATCCGATTTATGATTTTTCCGGCAAACATATTAATCCCAATAAAGATGTTGTGATTGAGGATAATGTTTGGGTTGGACGTAAGACGACGATTTTAAAAGGTGTTACACTTGGAAACGGTTGCATTTTAGGATTCGGTACGATTGTAAGCAAAGATGTTCCGCCGCATTGTATTGTAGCAGGGCAACCGGCACGTATTGTTAAAGAAAATGTTGTTTGGGGAGAGTCGGATACCCAAGCCAGAATGGATTTATTTCCCTTAAAGGATGCAGAAAGTGCACAAGATTTTTACCGTCGCAGCAGGGCAAGGACAGAGGTTATTCGTCGACATAAAAATACGTGTAAATTTCTAAATATTTTGCATGTTGTATGGTCTATATTAAAAAGCAAATAAGTTTTTGAAATAAAAAAGATAAATAAAAAAAGAATGGACTTAAAATAATAATTCCTTAAAAATAGATTGTATAATTTATTTTTTTATATTATAATG
>CAMOQT010000050.1 GCA_946623145.1 uncultured Azospirillum sp. | reverse complement strand
CAACACCACGGCGAGAGAAAACGTGAACGTCAACAACAATACCTTCAATACCCGGCTGAACACGTAAAGAAGTATCACGAACATCTGAAGCTTTTTCACCAAAGATAGCGCGTAATAACTTTTCTTCAGGAGTAACCGGAGATTCACCTTTCGGTGTAACCTTACCAACCAAGATATCACCGGCTTTAACTTCAGCACCGATATAAACGATACCAGCCTCATCAAGGTTACGCAAAGCATCTTCACCGACGTTTGGAATATCACGTGTGATTTCTTCTTGTCCAAGCTTTGTATCACGTGCCATAACTTCAAATTCTTCAATATGAAGAGAAGTCAAAACATCGTCACGAGAAATACGTTCAGAAAGAAGAATAGCATCTTCGTAGTTCAAACCGTTCCAAGGCATAAATGCAACCAAAACGTTCTTACCCAAAGCCAATTCACCCATTTCGGTACAAGGACCATCAGCCATAATATCACCGGCCTTAACATGGTCACCAACCTTAACTAAAGGAACTTGGTTGATGCAAGTATTTTGGTTAGAACGGCGGAATTTCTGCAATTTGTAAATTTCAACACCGGCATCAGAAACGTTCTCACTCAAAGAACGAACAACGATACGATTAGCATCAACAGCATCAACGATACCATCATATTTACAAACCACAGTTGCTCCGGAATCCTTTGCAACAGCTTCTTCCATACCAGTTCCAACGAGCGGAGCTTCTGAACGCAACAAAGGTACGCCTTGACGTTGCATGTTTGCACCCATCAATGCACGGTTAGCATCGTCATTTTCTAAGAATGGAATTAATGCTGTAGCTACTGATACTAATTGTTGCGGAGAAACGTCGATATAATCAATTTCTTCCGGACGGGCAAATTCAAACTCACCGGCTTTACGGCAGGCGATTAAATCATTTTCAAAATGACCGTCGTCTTTAACTTTAGCATTAGCTTCAGCAATTAAGTGTTTACCTTCCTGATCAGCTGATAAATATTCAACTTCTTTAGTAACAACACCTTTAACGACCTTACGATAAGGACATTCAATGAAACCGTATTTATTAATACGTGCATATGTTGATAAAGAGTTGATCAAACCGATATTCGGACCTTCAGGAGTTTCAATCGGACAAATACGACCATAGTGAGTCGGGTGTACGTCACGAACTTCAAAACCTGCACGATCACGAGACAAACCGCCCGGTCCTAATGCGGACAAACGACGTTTGTGTGTAATTTCAGACAACGGGTTGTTCTGATCCATAAATTGAGATAATTGCGAAGAACCGAAGAACTCTCTGATAACAGAAGCAATCGGTTTTGCATTAATCAAATCTTGAGGTTTAACATTATTCAAAACTTCACTGCTCATCCGTTCACGAATAGCACGCTCCATTCTGAGTAAACCCATACGATATTGATTTTCCATCAATTCACCGACTGAACGAACACGACGGTTACCCAAGTGGTCAATATCATCAACTTCACCCTTACCGTCACGCAATTCAACCAATCTCTTAACGATACGTAAAATATCATCTTTACGCAAAACACAACATGTATCCGGAGCTTCTTCAAAAGGAATATCCAAAGAAACATTCATCTTTACACGACCAACAGAAGATAAATCATATCTTTCATTGTCAAAGAATAAAGCGCGGAACAAAGCATCAGCTGTTTCATAGGTCGGTGGTTCACCCGGACGCATAACACGATAGATATCGAGCAAAGCTTCCTCACGGCAAGTATTCTTATCAGCCTCTAAAGTATTGCGAATATACGGACCGACATTGACACCGTCAATAAACAAAGTCGTTAACTCAGAAATTTTAGCGGCTTTAATCTTTTCCAACAATTCTTCATTCAATTCAGCACCGGCATCAGCAATAACTTCACCTGTTTTGCTGTCAATAACGGCTTTTGCTAAGAATTTACCGAACAATTGATTTGGAGCAACACGATAATACTCTAAACCTTCATCAGCTAATTTTTGTGCTGTACGAATATTTAATTTCTTACCAGCTTCCCAAACTGTTTTACCTGACTGAGCATCAACTAAATCAAAATCAAATTTGGCACCCTTAACACGAGCCGGTACAAATTTAACTTTCCAATTTTTCTTATCTGACAAATAAGTCTCTGTTTCATAGAAGTAAGCTAAGATTTCTTCTTTATCCATACCTTTAATTTCAGCAGGATCAATCGTCTTACCTTGTTTAGCCAGAGCTTTAATTTTCTCTTCGGTTTCTTTAGAATATAAAGAATATAAAATAGAAGTTACCGGTAATTTACGACGACGGTCGATACGAGCATAAACCAAATCTTTCGCATCAAACTCAAAATCGAGCCAAGAACCGCGATAAGGAATAACGCGGGCGGCAAACAAATATTTACCGGAAGAAACCGTTTTACCTTTATCATGATCAAAAAAGACACCAGGAGAACGGTGCATTTGAGAAACAACAACACGCTCGGTACCGTTAAAAATAAAAGTACCTTTTTCTGTCATCAAAGGTAAATCACCCATATAAACATCTTGCTCTTTAATGTCATGGATTGATTTAGCCCCTGTTGCTTCATCAACATCCCAAACAACCAAACGTAAGGTAGCTTTAACCGGAGCTGCATATGTCATGTCACGCTTAACGCACTCATCAACATCATACTTTGGTTCTTCTAATTCGTATTTAACGAATTCTAACTCACCGTTACCTGAGAAATCTCTGATTGGAAAAATAGATTTGAAAACATTCTCCAAACCGAACTCGCAATTTTTATTTTCAATAAAATCTGCATAAGAACCGGTCTGGACTTCAATCAAACTCGGCATATCAGACACAGCGTCAATTCTGCCGAATGTTCTTCTTACACGCCGTTTACCCGTATAAGATTCTTTCATTTGACTTTATCCTTTTTGTTAAATTCTGTGACCATCCTGTCAGAATCAAATTCTGCACCCCGTCAACAGAAGGTTAAATTTAGTTTTTGTTATAAATGAAAAATCATCAAACCGTAGGGAATCAAAGCTTTGCACATTACTTGACAGCCTATCCCTCTTGATGAAAAATGTAAAATAATTGCATGCAATCACCGCTTATAGCGGTAAAATTCGGCGCATCATAGACTCACTTTTCCGATTCTTGCAAGCAAAAAAATGCATAAAATTTAAAAATTTTTTTATTGTTTTTTTTCACTAATCTTAGAAAGAGATTTCGTACTTGACAAAATTAGATAAAAATATATTCTATACTCACTAACCAATAATTATAAAATTATGATGAATCTCATTTTTACGCTGCTCACGATAGCAGGCGGAATGCTTTTAGGCTCAGCCGGAGTATTCCTTTCAAGAAAACGAATGTCTCCCATCAAAATCGTTTTTTCTGGATTTGGAATGATGTTCTTACTATGTGGTTGTGGAATTATAGGTATCCTTTGTCAGCAGAAAATATGCCATACAGACAATCTTGACTGGTTTGACATTATTGCTGTTGCTATTGTCATCCTTTTCGGTTTCATAGGAGGAGCATTTGTTGCTCTGCTACCTCAGATAAAGAAAGAAATCAGACAAGACAAAAAACTTGACTGGCGTGTCATAATTTACGCATGTGCTTTTATTATAACGCCACTGACTATGTGGGGATATGCCTTATACCACGGCTCTGTTTTCTCCACATTAAACTTACTTTCTGTCATGGTTATATGTGGATTTACAATAATCAGTATCATATTTATTATTGACAACATCTGTCTCTACATCTGGAGACACCTTCACTAAAAAATCCCTGCATTCAGCAGGGATTTTTTTTGCAACACAAACGCTTAAAATGCTTGTTTCAACAGCTTTTCCATTTCTTTTAAGCGATAATGGCTTTTTATCTTAGGATTTTCCGGATATTTATCCTCCAAATCCAGCACAAAAATATTCGCTTGTTGTGCCGCAAAATTGCGACCGGTACCGATACTTTCTTGCTGTTGCAATAAAAATTCTCTCATCTGATAAACAGATTGCACCGCATTTTTAAGCATAGCATCACGTCCTGATGCCGCATAATTGAAAACAACACCGATAGCAATACCCAAAAGCATTAAAATAATAGCTATCGAATTCAAATAAATTTTTAATAAGAAAACAGCTAATAAAAACAGTCCTGCTGCCAAAATTCCAAAAACAACCTTTTTCCATAATTGTTTCTTTGCAAAAGCCAAAAGAATTATAGATCCGAACAAGACAGTATCAGCCATAACTAAAATACCAAACATCAAAGATTGAGGATTCCATAGGCATAATGCAATTTCTAAAACAATCAACATCAAAATATTAAACAGAATATACATTCCGCTCAAACGAATACCCAACGAACTCACTTGTTTTTTAGCTTCTCGTGCAATTAATGCACGCAATTTATTGATTTTCTCTCCACGACCGATTTTACAAACACCATCTTTTTTAGAGAATAAAATATTCAATACTTTGCTTTCAAATCTTGAAAGATGACGAGCGTGTGCACTTTTTCGAACTAAAATAATATCTTTGTCATGGCTCTCGATATCTATAATATTTTTGCGGAATAAATCCAGCAAAGCACCACCTAATGATTTTTGATCGGTACCACCCCGCCATAAAGAACGAATCAATATTGCCGAAGGCAAAGTAATATTGCGAAACTTCAAATGTTTGCGAATATATCGCCAAGACAACAAACAAGAAATAGCAACAACTAAAACATATACAAGGCACAAAGCAACATCACCATAATCTTCAAGCAACTCAACCAATTTTTGTGTCTGAGTTACCGACTGAAAATCAATTTTAGGCAACGTCATAAAAAGATGCAAACTTTCACCTTCTCTTAATGGAACTAAATTCATAAAACCAATGGTATTATCAATACCTTTCATAATAATGGCATTATTATCCACCATATGTGCACTGGTTCCGGTTAAAGCAAATTGTTTAACCGCTGGTTCTCGTCCGGGAAGTTTAATAGCAGCAATAGCTCTAGCCGTCAGCAAATTAAACTGACTACCCGTAACATCCCAATAGAATTCATAAAAATCATCCAAATCCATTAAATATTTATCGACTAAATATCTAAACTCAAAAACATAAACACCCGGAGATAATTTAAATTGGTGCATCGGGCGAATGGCATACAGATCATTTTGTTCAATTAATTCATAAGGGAAAGCTTCTCCGTTTACTAACACGCTATCAAGCATCAAGCGAACTCTGTTTTGTCCGGATACTGATTTTTTATTAAAAAATCTGATAAGACCTTCTTTAACTTTTTCGCCATTAGCAACAACAACAATATTTTCCGAAACCTTCAATATACGGTTGGGCAAAACATCTATTTGTGTTGAATATAAAGGAATATGCTCATAAGCGGCTGCTCTTAAATTCATTCCATCAGGGAGCTTAATGTTAATTTGAGGAATTTGATCCAGAAGTGAATCTTTGTTATTTTCATCTTCTGTTTTAGGCTCATAATACTCAACATTTCTTAGACCACTGGTATTAACCCCGCCATTACCGCTGATACGAGCCATCGCATTATCATAAATTTTTTCCCACAATGTTTTCTTTTCTTCCGGATCCTCATAATCAACCTTACTAAAAGAAGATATTTTATCTAATCTCTCTCCTTCCGGTAAAACAGTGATGTCCAAAAATTTCAAGCGTCCTCGTAAAAAATCAATCATTTCCTGGTCATTTTTGGGCTGAATTTCTTCTGGTTCTTGTGATTTTTCCAAAACTTCTCTATTTCTTACTGAAGTACTTGCACGAGCCTCTTCCATAGAGCTGAATTCCTTTGTGGCAGCCAAACTGGAAAATACAAAAATCAAACTGAAACAAATTGAAAGAAAAAATTTTTTCATAACTTTGAAACCTTTGTTCACAAATAAAAGATAATTTGTATTATAAAGACAGAATATTAATAAAATTATAAAGTTTAGGAGATTATTAAAAATGACAGAAAACAAAATTGCCGCAATCATTCTCGGTGCAGGTAAAGGAACACGTATGAAATCCAATTTACCGAAAGTTATGATGCCAGTCTGCGGTAAACCGATGATACGCCATATTTTAGATACGTTAGAATCAGCCAATGTTACTAAAATTGTTACAGTAATAGCTCCCGACGGTGATCTTGTCAAAAAAGAAGTTTTACCTTATGAGACTTGCGTTCAGGTTAAGCAACAAGGAACCGGCGATGCTGTTAAAAGCGCTAAAGCTTGTCTAAAAGGTTTTGATGGCGATATTCTTGTCATTTTTGGAGATCAACCACTTTATACCAAAGAAACAATCCAAAAACTCATCAACAAACGTCGTGAAGGCTATAGTATTGTTTGCTTAGGATTCACACCTGATGACCCGGCACGTTACGGACGTTTGATTATGGAAAACGGCGAATTAAAGCGGATTGTAGAATATAAAGATGCAAACGAACAAGAAAGAGCGATTAAATTTTGCAATTCCGGCATGATGTGCTTTGACGGAACAAAAATGTTTGATATTTTGGATGAAATTACCAATGAAAATGCTGCTCAAGAATATTATCTTACTGATGCTATTGCCATCGCATTGAGTAAAGGGTACAAATGCAGTGCAGTTGAATGTCCTGTCAATGAAGCCGCTGCAGCCAATACTCAAGAAGAACTGGCTTATCTTGAAAAATTACTCACAGAACGCAGGAAAAATAAATAATGAAACTGAATTGGTTTAATGTTTTAATTGGATTAATCATCATTATCAGCATGGGAATTACCCTCATCATTACGTTTGCCCCGAGAGAAGATAAATTCAAGCGTGGTTTTATTCGTTGTACAAATGAATTAGCGGAAAAAGTTAATGCTTGTAACGGAAAATTCTGGTGTGCCGGAAAAGCGATTCTCGCCAACACCAAATGTGACAGCAAAGTCATCATTGAAGGCGTAAAACTCTGGATAGATGGCAAACAACCGGCACCGTGGAGTAATTATTATTTCAAGCCGGATTTAAGTCATTTACAAAACATTCTTAATGAAAATGCCGAACTTTTCTATGAAGAAAACCCTGATTATATAAAAGATTTTGAAACTTTGAAAAAAGACTATGAAAACTTGGAGGAAAAAACAAAACATGACAAAGAAAAGCAATAAAGAATATCCCTCTTGGGACTTGTCAGATATGTACAAAGGGATTGATGACCCCAAAATTAAAAAAGATCTAGAAACAGTTCGCAAAGGAAATCTGAACTTTGCTAAAAAATATAAAGGAAAAATAGCAAAGCTATCTGCCAAAGATTTTGCGTCCATGTTAAAAGAAAAAGAAAAACTTTCGACCATTGGCGGTGTTATCGGTGAATTTGCTTATTTAAATATGGTCACCCAAATGCAAAATAAAGAAGCGACAGGGTTTTACCAAGATATGAGCGAAAAACTGACCGAATACAGTAAACCGCTTGTTTTTTGGGGCTTAGAGTTAAACAAACTCTCTGATGCTCATATTAAAGAACTATATAAAGATGAAAAAGTTGCCTTTTATAAGCCATTTTTAACACGTGTTCGCCGTTTTAAAAAATATGAGCTTTCAGAAGAAGTCGAAGAAATTTTAATGGAAAAATCCATTACCTCCTCTGACGCTTGGGTTCGGTTATATGAAGAAACTTGCTCTCGTCTTAAATTCCACATTGACGGTAAAGAATATAATGATGCAGAAATCACTAAACTTTTGTTAGATAAAGATCCTAAAGTTCGTGAAAAAGCCGGCAAAGAAATCGGACGCATCAGCAAAGAAAATACGCCTCTGTTTACTTTGATTTATAACATGATTATCAAAGATAAAGCTATTGAAGACGTCAAACGCGGTTTCAAAACACCGGTTTCTTGCCCGAATTTAGGAGAAAATGTTAGCGATAAAGTTGTTGAGACATTGGCGGAAACGGTTCGTGCAAATTATGCCAACATTTCTCATCGCTTTTATAAATTAAAAGCCAAATGGTTAGGCGTGAAAAAAATTCAGTATTGGGACAGAAATGCGCCTTTACCGTTTGCTAAAGATACACATTATACTTGGGATGAAAGTGTTAAAATCGTTCTAAATGCTTATAAAGAATTTTCTCCGAAACTTTATAATATTGCCAAGAATTTCTTTGAAAACAATTGGATCGATGTTCCGCCACGTCAAGGAAAACGCAGTGGTGCTTTTGCCTCTGCGGCACCGGGAAAAGCAACACACCCTTACCTGTTGCTAAACTTCGTCGGCAAACAAAATGATGTTTTAACATTAGCCCACGAGCTAGGACACGGTTGTCACATGATGAGCCGCCGCGATAATGGCGAATTAAACGAAACATCTCGTATGACAACGGAAGAAGTTGCTTCTGTATTCGGCGAGATGATGACATTCCAATCAATGGTTAAGAAAATGCCGGATAGTCCGGAAAAATTAGCATTAATTGCCGGCAAAGTCAGTGATATGATTAACACGGCTGTTCGTCAGATTGCCTTTCATTTCTTTGAGACTAGAGCTCATGATGAACGGCGCAATGGCGAATTATCCGAAGACCGATTAGCACAAATCTGGCTTGAAGAAATGCGTGCCAGCTTAGGCAAATATGTAGAAGTCAGCGATGATAACGCCCATATTTGGAACCAAATCGGTCACTTTTTCTTCAGACCATTTTATGTTTACGCATATTCTTTTGCTGATTGCTTAGTTAACTCATTGTATCAGGTCAGCCAAGAAGGAAAAGTCAAAGATTTTCCGGATAAATATTTGGATATGCTAACTAAAACAGCAATTACAGACTATGATAAATTATTCAAACCATTCGGCTTAAACCCGAATGATGCCGATTTCTGGAACAAAGGCTTGAGCCTGATTTCATCTTATATTGATGAACTGGAAAGACTGGATAAGAAATTAGGAAAACAGTTAAAAGGGTAAAAAAATACTTGATTTTATAAATCAATATGCTATCAAGAATACCGCAATGAAGTATTGCGGTATCTTTTAGGGGTAT
>CAMOQT010000049.1 GCA_946623145.1 uncultured Azospirillum sp. | reverse complement strand
ATATGGCTAATTATGAAAGCGTGCTGATTGCACGTCAAGATCTCGGCGCTTCTCAAGTTAACAGCATTGTTGAAGATTTGAGCAGTGTTATTAAGAAAGAAGGTGGCGAGGTTGTTCGCGTTGATAACTGGGGTTTGAAAAACCTGGCTTATCGCATTAAGAAAAACCGCAAAGGTCACTATGTTATTCTGAATATTGCCGCTCCGGCTTCTGCTATTGCAGAGTATGAGCGTGTTATGCGTGTTAACGAAGATATTATCCGCTACATGACAATTAAAGTTGAAGAATTTTCTTCAGTCAATAGCGATAAAGAATCTGCAGCAGAAGAATAAGGAGTAACAAAATGGCTAAACAAGTTTTCTTTAAAAGAAAAAAATCTTGCCCGTTTTCTGGTGAAGACGGTTTAAGAATCGACTACAAAGATGTTAAGCTTTTGTCTCGCTACATCTCTGAAAAAGGTAAAATCATTCCTAGTCGTATCACTTCTGTTTCTGCTAAAAAACAAAGAGAGCTCGCCCGCGCTATTAAACGCGCTCGTTATATCGGCTTGCTTCCTTATGTTGCTATGTAATGGAAAGGAGATAGAATTATGGAAGTTATCCTTTTAGAGCATGTTGAAAAATTAGGTAAAATGGGTGATGTTGTTAATGTTAAGAGCGGTTATGCTCGTAACTACCTGTTACCTCAAAATAAAGCCTTACGTGCGACAGATGCAAACAAAGCTGTTTTTGAAAAACAAAAAGCTGAATTAGAAGCTCATAACAAAGCTTTATTTGAAGAAGCTTCTAAGAAAGCTGCTGCTTTGCAAGGTTTCAGTGCTGTTTTGATTCGTCAAGCAGCAGAGACCGGTCAGTTGTATGGTTCTGTTACTATTCGTGATATTGCCGCAGCTGTTAAAGAAGCAGGTTTTGATGTTGAACGTCGTTGTGTTTATTTGGAAAAACCAATTAAAGACCTCGGTGTTTACGAAGTTAAATTAAACTTGCACCCTGAAGTTTCCCAAAAGATTCTTGTTAACGTAGCAAGAACTGATGATGAGGCTCGCAAGCAAGCAAAATCAGCTGAGTAAAACACAGTAAACCCTCGTCATACTAGTTTCTTTTTCGCTTATGTACTTTTTTGTACACCGCGCTCAAAAGTAACGTCGTAGCACGAGGGTTTCTTGTGTTTTTGAAGATGATTTTATGAAACTAATACAGAAATTGCGGATATTTTGCTCAGTCATGTACTTCTATGTACACTCCGCTCGCAAAATTCCTTCAATTCCGACTAAAGCTTTTGTTTCGCTTCATTTGCACTAGCTCACAAAAGCAAGTCTCATTGCTTGGCTCGTAAAAACAATTCGCAGGATTGTTTTTACTTTGCAGTACTATTTTTCTACCATAATTAGATAATTACATCGAAATTAAGAATCCTCGTATGAAAATACGAGGGTTTTTTGTTGACTTTTTTCTATTGTTTTCTATCATTTTAGAATGATAAGATAAAACTGTGAGGATAAAGCTATAAGACCTATAAAAAAAATATATTACAGTTTTAAATTTTGCGCTTTATTTTTTATATTCGGCGTCATTTTTCTTTGCGCTCTCGATATACGCCAGATTAATGATTTTTCTGAGGTTTTTGTCATAATGCTTTGTGCCAGTGTGCCGGCATTAGTGTTGCATTTTATTCCCGGGTTGATTTTTGATGAAGATAGAATTAGTGCTCCAAAACGGTCTGTCACTTATAAAAGCATTAATAAGATAAGTATTGATAAGAAAAAACAAAAGTTGGTTATTTATTATAACAGTTTTTCTTCTGATAGTGAGGAATGGGTGATTTATTTGTTTTTTTATCAGATTACGATGGTGGAATTGTTTTCTTTGTTACCCGGTAATATTCCAGTTACATTTGATAATGATGAAGAATAAAAAAAAGACGGTGCTTGGGAAAGCATCGTCTTTTTTTGTTTTAGAGGTTACATTGCTAACTTTGCTCTGAGTTCCGGCGTAAATAGTGCACCCATGGATGTAAAGCAAGGTCGGTTGTACTTTTTCATTTCTTTCTCTTTTTCTTCTTCAAGAGCCTTCTTTGCGGCGTTGTACTCATCGAGCAGTTCAGGGTAGTTTTGTTCAAGAAGCCCTTGATTATGCTCGCTGAGAATGTTACCGATAACCGCTGCACGAATGAGGGCTTCGTCGTATTTGCCTTTTGGTGCGCTTAGCAGGAATGTGATGGGTTGCTTTCCGAGCTTTCTGATTGACATATACAAATCAAGTATATGTCTGAGTTCTTGGGTTTTGATCAGGTGGATTTGTGTTTCCTGATCAAACGCAAATTCCTTTATAGCTGCTTTAATTGCGACCATATTACCGCTGTTAATTACTTGAAGATCTTTCTCTTTGTTAGTTTTTTTTGTCTGTGACATAGTTGTATAATTTATGTTAATAATATCTGTTTAATTCGTTTAGCAAGAATAACTATACCACATTTTAGATATGGTGTAAATAGACAAAATTTATTTTTTTGTAAAAAGTTTGTTACATCTCTTTTATCATCAAGACATCAATCATCCCCAGAGGGTGAGTATCGTAAGTTTTTGTCAGTTGGCAGCCCATTTTTTGATAAAAACTGATAGACGGACCCAATTTTGTATGGCCGTTTTCATCCGGAATACCTTTATATATGGTATGAATTTCTAATTTATGTTTATTTTGACTTTTCATTTCTTCAGTAAATCTCAAAAATAGGGCTTTTCCTATGCCTAGTCCCTGATAATCAGGATTAACGTATAAAGTATTTAACAGACAATCGAAATCTTCAATTGTTCCTTGGAGACAACCTGTTGCTTCTCCTATAATTTGCCCGTTAATTTCCGCGACAAATCCAATTTTATCTTGCCATGCAGCTTGCCATTTAGAAATGCGTATTGCTAATTCTTGGCTGTGTTTTTGCAAAATATCATCGGGAATGTAACCTTTATAACAACTATTCCAAGTAACATTATTAACCTTGAGAATTTCTGATATATCTTCATACGTTGCCGGGCGGATGGTAAATTGTGCGGACATATTTTTCTCCTTTGAGAAAAGTATAAAGTAAATGTTTTGAAATTTAAAATAAAAAAAATCTCTCCGTTTGGAGAGATTTTTTGTGAAAGATTTTTTTTATTTTACCAATTCGATAACTTCTTTGGTAATATCTTTTCCGCCAGCTATGACAGCATTTTTGGCCAAGATAATATCAAATCCTTCGCTTTTAGCTTCTTTTTTGATAATTTTTGTTACTTTTTTATCAATCTCAGTTAACTTTTTAGCATATTCTAATTGTAATTCTTGTTGCTTCTTAGCTAACTCTTCGTCATATTTTTTAGTTAATTCTTCTTTTTGAGCTTTTTTAGATTGTTTAGCAATATCAGCCTGAGCATCTTTGATCCATTTTTGTAAATCTTGTTGTTTAACAGCCATTTCTGCCTGTAATTCACGAACTGAAGCAGTGTTATTGATTAATTGCTGAACATCAACAATGGCTGCATTGCCGACATTTGCAGAGCATGAAATAAACATTTTGAATAAAAAGCCTAAGGCAAAAGCAATAACAGCAACAATGATGTATCCTTTAGAATTTTTAAGCGTTTCACAACATACACATTTAGGTTTATTCATTAGATTTATCTCCTTTTGTTAAAAATTGTCTGATTAGTTTTAGGCTTTTTTTGTAATGGTTGTCAATACTTTTGTATGTCTTTGTATGTTTTTTGCCAGTTACGGTTGTGTGTTGCTCCTTTGATAACAATTAAGGAGGAAGGAGAGACAATTGTTTTTTGAAGAATTGGCGGAATAATTTTATCTTCAGAGCCTACGTAATGAATTTGAGGTATCTTTGAAAAATCTTCTTTGTAATCTTGAAGATTAAGCGAATCGGTTAAAGGTGGTAAATGATGATATGTCGTCCACTGTTTATGGTTAAGATTTCCGGCGATAGTTATTATTTTTTTGATTTTTAAATCTTTTTTTGTAACAGCTAATAATCCTGCAACTTGAGCGCCTCCAGAGAATCCGATTAATGTTATTTGTTTGTCGGGAGTAATAGATTGAATTGCTTGATATTCAGCGTCAATTACTTCGGGAGAAAATCTGGCTGTTGACCAATATTTTTTCTCGCATTTTTCACTTTTTATATATTGGCAGGGACGGGCAAGATAGATAACATTCGGATTTTTATCGCCAAAAGCTATTTCCCGTAGAAGTGTCCCTCTTGGGGTTGGGTCTGAAGATATTTGTCCGCGTGCATTAAAAGCATAACCGTCTCCTTCAATATAAATTTTATATGGAGCAGAGGAATCTGTTATTTTTTGCCAAGATGCAATGGTAAATTCAGATGTTGGAATTTCCGTATATACAAACTCATTCGGAACTTGTATTGTGGTGCATCCGGCTAGTAATAAAATAACTATATAAAAAATGTTTTTCATTTATTTTTTGAAGCTTAGTTAATTTCTATTTTTGAAAGTAGTGTAAAAATGAATTTAATGCAATAGTGTATTTATCTTAGCGTTCAATGCTATTGCTTGAAGTATGGAGACGATGGAATGTATTTGCTTTTTGAGTCGGTTGAGGTTCAGAGATTGCATTATTTTCCGAACTTAAATAAAAGCAATTTTCCGGAATTAAATCATGATATTTTCCTGTTTTATCTTTTACTTGTAAACTTTCAAAATAAATAATATCACCGAGGTGTAAATCTTTTTGCCCGCGGCGGGTATATCCATTATCTGTTTTAACGCAATAAGGGGGAACCATATTTGTTCCTTCTATTGTTGATAAATGGTGAAGTTGGTGAACATCTTCTTCCCAGGGTTTAGTTTGGGCTGCCGTTACTAAAGTGTTGTTGAAATTCAGAGGATTGTCACTTAAAACAGCAAATTTTAACGGTCGTTGGTGATGCTGGGTGCATTCATCAAGCTTTCCTGAAGTTAAAGCGTTTATAACAATGGTTTGAGTTTTTTTACTCATTTTATTAAAGTCTTGATAAATGAGCTCACTTGCTGCTTCGTTCTGCTTTTTAAAACCATCCCAATCATAACCTTGTTTTAGTCTTTTTATTTTTTCTTTATCTGCTGGTGATATGTTTTGGTTAAAATAAAGATTCATATATTGTGTGAATAAATAATCATCAAGATTCCATGATTTTTGATCTTTTTCAGGTAAGGATTTTTTTATTGTTTCACTAAAGTCTATTTGTTTGGATATTTCGGGATGAATGGCTGCTAATAAACCTATTTGCATATTATGGGTTTGATACGGCGTTTGTTCAATAGATTGTAAGGGATCTTCTTGATTAAGTACGTTTCCGACTAATGCTGTATAGTTTTTATCAGAACCGAAAGTTTGTTGTATTTCTTTTTTATGTCTTTGGAATTTTTCTTTATCTTCTTCGGAAAAAATTGACATATCCAAGGGATGTCCATCTGCCAGGCAACGCATAACAAGAGTTGTTTCTCTTGAGGTTGTTTCTCTTGTCTTTTCGACCGTCATTTTGGTCAAATGGAGTTGATAACCGAAAGCATCCAGAACTTTATTAGAGGCATCCGGATGAGGTGGTCTTTGGGAATTACCCATACCATAAGTGATGACACTGCGTGCTAAAACTTTTTTAGCGAGATCAGGCGATAAACTGGCTGATGTTTCGGCCAGAACTTCTTTAGGTCTATTTTTACCTTCCAGCATTTGTTTTGCTAATGTTTGAAAATAACTGTCTTCAGCACATTCTTTAATTTGTTTATAATAAGCATCATTAGTTGTTTTCCATAAGATTTCATCTGCACTTAAGGCTTTAAGCATTGTTTGATATGCATCTGAACGGGCTTTAGGTAGACAAGTTAAACTGAGTAGTTCAGAAAATTGCTGACGATTTTTTTCTTCATCTTTGTTTTGTCCTGTCGCCGGAGCCATTAAGCGCAAAAGATCATATTTAGGCATTTCCGAGAAAGTTTGCTTTAAGGCTTGTTGGGCAATCTTTGAGGAAGAATTAATGTTTGTTTGAGCTTCAGCTTTTTCTTCCATTAATTGAGCTTTTTGCTGATTTAAGGTTAAAGCGATGTATTTATCTTTTAATTTTTGCATTAATTCAGCAGCATCTTTAGGATTAGAAGTGAGAAGGGCGTTATAGCCTTCTAATTCTTTAGCTAAATCAGGGGCTTGTGTTTTTGTCAGTTTAATTTTTGTATCTTGGCAAAAGTTTTGAGCTGTATAACCTTGCTTATTTTTTGTTTGAGATGTTTGCTGAGTTTCCGTAAAACTTATAGAATGTTCTTTTTCCAAAAAAGCATATAAAGCTTTCATATCTTTTTCGGTTTCCATATTTCCACCAAAAAGAGGTTTTTTATTACGGAACATGATAGGGACAATCGTTGTTTGTTTTTTGTCATCTATAATGGATAATTTTGGTTTTCCATCAACAGATATGAGTTCAACACCCGTTAAGAGAACTTTATCAATAGGAAGTCCTTGTCTTTTAGCAAATGCAGATTCTAAAAATTGTTTGAATTTAGCCTGATTTTTATCAATTGTTTTTTGTTGTTTGACAGCGGTTTTTTCTTTGTTTGTGATTTTTGAAGCTTTTTTCAAAAGTTCATTAATCTCATTTTGATTTGTTTTAGGTGTATTTTCTTCAATACGGTGAATTTGTTTATCTAATTGATGGGCTGATTCTACATGTTGAGATAAAGTTTTTATTGCGGAACTGAGTTCCGGATTATTTAGAGAACTATCTTTTGATAGTATTTCTTGTATTTGTTTTAATTTTTCTTTAGTTGCCGGTAAATTTTCCGAATCGATAGAAATAGAAACGGATGATACTAAACTATTTCTCAATTCTTGTACGGGGAGTTGTGTAAGTTTGGGATTAGCCTCCGTATGCGCATTGTAGGCATCGAATAGGTTTTCAAGAGCTTTTTTCCTTTTTTCGGCAGGTTGGCTTTGATCGCATAGTATTTGCATACTCACGCGTAACTGGTGCATTGTTTCAAGTTTTTCAAAGTCTGCCATTTTTATCCTTAAAGAAATGTCATCTTCATTATTTATATCGTATATTATACAATAAAACTTAAAATATTTAAAACACTTTTTGACAAAATTTATGAAAAATATACTTGCATTACGTCCAAAAGTGTGATATACAGGAGTCCGCAAAAAAATAATTAAGCTATTATGAATAAAAAAAGACAAAACATCACACGAGGCGAGATGCCAATGGTGATGACCCTCGACTTCTTCTCTCAGCGATTTAATATTCGTAGAGAACTGATGTCCTGGGGACTGCAAAAGGTTACAACGGAAGATAATACAATCTTTCTTCCGGTAGTTATGATTAATGGGAGTCAAATATATATCGATATTAAAAAGGACTGCTTTGCATCGAAAAACTCCATTTATGGCCGGATAGCAGAATTGCTTCCCGCCAAGATGGAAGAGACTCCCAGTGCATACCATTTTTCTGCAGAGAATGCGTCTTATTGTTATACTAAAGAGGACGTCATTGAGTTCTATTCGCGGAAATTAATGCTCTAAACAAAACCGTTGGTTGCTTCATGCTACCGACGGTTTTTTTGTGAAAAAGATTTGAAAAATAAATAGAAAGGCTTACATTAGAAGTATATTTTTAGAGGAGAATAAAATGAATATTCTATTTGTTAATGCCTGTGTGCGCAGTGACTCACGAACATATCGCTTAGCTCGGAAGATTTTGGGAAAATTAAATGGGAATGTTACAGAGGTTAATCTGGAAAAAGAAAATATTCAGCCTTTGACCAGTAAAACCCTGGAAAAACGTGTGAAGTTATTAATTGATAAACATTATGATGATGAATTTTTACGTTATGCGCGTCAATTTGCTCAAGCTGATATGATTGTCATTGCTGCACCGTTTTGGGATCTTTCATTTCCGGCATTATTAAAATGTTATGTTGAGGCAATTACTGTCAGCGGTATTACTTTTAAGTATACAGAAAAAGGTATTCTTGGTCTGTGTCAGGCAAAGAAGCTTATTTATGTTTCAACATCAGGTGGTTATATTCCGGATAATAATTTCGGGTATGGGTATTTTCAATCATTGGCTGAGAATTTGTACGGTATCCCTGAAACACAGTTCTTTAAGGCGGAAGGGTTGGATATTATTGACAATGATGTTGAGGAAATTATGCAGAAAAGTTTAGCTCAGATTGATAGCATTCTATAAATGACATTGTGAGCAACATTTATCATTTTCAATTTGAATGTTGCTGTGGGTAATATCAAATTTTTCTTTCAGCAGTTTGATGATTTTAGGCGTTATTTCTATGTCGTCCGCTTCAATATGGCATTCTAAGGAAATATCGTGCTCATTAATACTCCAAAGATGAATATGGTGGACACCTCGAATATTTTTAATTTTAAGGATTTCTTTTTTGATTTGTTCAATATCAATGTTATCCGGTGCAGCATTCATAAGAATATTGACGATTTTTGGGAAGGAAACGACAGATTGAAAAATCATATAAAAAGCAATGAGCAGGGCAATAATGCCGTCAATGCGATAAATCCCAAACCAAACAACAAATAAACCGGAAACAATAACGCCGACAGAGCCTAAAGCATCAGCTAAATTATGAATGAAAACCATTTTCATATTTGTGTTATGATGAGCGTCGTGGTGCGAGATTTTGGCGGTAGTTGCATCAATAATCAAGGCTAAAATAGAAATCCAAATAATAATATATCCGTCGATTGGTTCTGGTTTGATTAGGCGAGTGATACCTTCAAACAATAAATAACAGCCGGAGATAAATAATAAAATCAAATTTACAAAACCACCGATAATTTCAGCCCGCTTAAAACCGTAAGTATATTTAAGGGAGGCTTTTTTATGTCCGATTTTGAAGGCAATTACTGCGATTAAAATGGACAAAGCGTCTGAGGTGTTGTGTAATGCATCACCAATTAAAGAAACACTACCGGCAATAATACCACCGATTATTTCGGCAATGGATAGCAGCATATTGATAATAAAAGATAGTAAAAGCAAATGAACGGATTTTTCGCTGACTTCGCCATGATGATGGTGGCATAAGTCGTGATGATGTTCGTGCTGATGTTCGTGTTTGTGACTATGGTGCTTTTCTGACATATTTTCCTCGTTTTGTTTTCTTTAGGTTTATGTAAAATAAAAACAAAGTCAAGAGAAAAGAAAAAAGGCTGCAAATTCTGCAGCCTTTTTGTAATAACGTCATGTAAAAGATTAACGTTTTGATAAAATGTTAAAGCTTTTTGTTATGTAAAATCAATGGATTA
>CAMOQT010000048.1 GCA_946623145.1 uncultured Azospirillum sp. | reverse complement strand
AGCGCAGCGTACATAGAAGTACGTGAGCATTTTTTTAGCTTGCAAACGACGACCTGGTAACCCTCTTCTTAAAAATTCGGAGAATGCGGTTAATAGTAGGAGTTAAAAGTAAAAAAAGCGCAGCGTACATAGAAGTACGTGAGCATTTTTTTAGCTTGCAAACGACGACCTAGTAACCCATTATACGAATTTTTACTTGTTGGTGCGAGATACATACGATATCTCTTTCGACCCTTTTAATGTTGTCATAATATCTGTAAGATGCTTTAAATCTTTAACATCAATATCCAGTAAAATTTCAAAATAACTGAGAGTACGATTAACTATATTAAGATTAGAAATATTCGCCCCAGAACGTGCAATCAGATTTGAAAGTTCGGCCAATGCTCCAGGTTCATTAGCTAACATGACTTTAAGACGACCGGTGTGCATTTCATTCTCAACTTCTTCACCCCAAGCAATATCAAGCCATCGTTCTGGTTCATCTGCATATTGTTCTAAAGACTGACAATCGATTGTGTGAACAGCAACACCCTTACCCGTTGTAACAATACCCACAATTCGATCACCGGGCAACGGATGGCAACAACCGGCAAAATGAACGGCCATTCCCGGAATAAGACCTTTAATTCTAAGAGGTTCACTCTTTTTATTTTTAATAACTTTTTTCAGAACCGGAACTTTATCAACAACTTTATCTAATTTAGATTGCTTATATGCGGGATACATTGCTTTTAAGACATCCCAGCCCGGAATCAAACCTTCTCCAACTTTAGCAAAAACATCATCTATAGATTCCGCTTCAAAATTAGGCAGAATATTAACCAACCCTTTTTCTGAAAAATCTAAAGACTCTGCTTTAAACATTCTTTCTAAAATTTCTTTACCTAAGACAATAAATTGGTCGCGTTTATAGGTTCGCACATAACGACGGATAGCTGCTTTTGCTTTACCCGTCACAACAAAACGTTCCCATTCTGTGGATGGATGTTGAGCTTTTGAGGTTAAAATTTCAACTTGGTCACCATTCTTCAAAACCGTACGCAATGGACGGATTTCACCATTAATTTTAGCTCCGACACAAGTATCTCCGACAGAAGAGTGAACCGCATAAGCAAAATCAACCGGGGTTGAATTTGCCGGCAAACCAATTAAATCACCTTTAGGCGTAAAACAGAACACTTGATCATTGTACATTTCAAGCTTTGTGTTCTCGAGAAATTCTTCCGGATTAGAAGCTTGCTCCAAAATTTCCAACAATTCTCTAATCCACCGATAATGCTTACCATCAGCCTTCTGACCTTGTTTATAAGCCCAGTGTGCAGCCACACCTTTCTCACCAACTTCATGCATTTCAAATGTACGAATTTGAATTTCAATACGTGTATTTTCAGGTCCGATAACCCCTGTATGAATAGATTGATAACCATTAGGTTTTGGTGTCGAAATATAATCCTTAAAACGACGCGGTACCATATGATACTTACTATGAACAATTCCTAAAGCTTGATAACAAGTCGCAATATCATCAACACAAATTCGAAATGCCATAATATCTGATAATTGCTCAAAGGAAGCATTCTTCATCTGCATTTTACGCCAAATCGAGTATGGCGTCTTTTCACGACCGGAAACAACGGCATGAATGCCGTTTTCTTCCATATCATTAGAAAGTTCTTTTATAATCTTAGGAACAAGATTACTATCTTTTTCTCGCAAGAAATTTAAACGAGCAACAATAGAATCATGCGCTTCTTTATGAAGTTCAGCAAAAGCTATCTCTTCCAATTCACTTTTTACAGCTTGCATACCGATACGCTCTGCCAAAGGGGCATAAATATCCAATGTTTCTCGGGCAATACGCGCACGTTTTTCCGGCTTCTGTAAAAAATGAAGCGTCCGCATATTATGCAGACGATCAGCCAATTTAATCAATAAAACGCGAATATCTTCCGACATCGCGAGTAATAATTTTCTAAAATTCTCGGCTTGTTTATTATTCTTAGATTTAAGCTCAATCATCGCTAATTTAGTCAAACCATCGACTAACTGAGCCACTTGCTCTCCAAAGAGTGAACGAATTTCATCTATTGTGGTATCTGTATCTTCAACCGTATCATGCAACAAACCGGCAATAATAGAAGCAGAATCAAGTTTAAACTTGGTCAAAATACCGGCAACTTCAATCGGATGGGAATAATAAGGGTCACCTGATGCACGTAACTGGGCACCATGTTTTTTCATTGCAAAAACATAGGCGCGGTTTAAGGCATCTTCATCAGCATCTGGATCATAAGATTTAACTAAATCTACCAGTTCGTATTGTCGCAACATCTCTTATTACTCTTTATTTACTCACATTTATTAGACTTCTTTTTGGCTTAAGAATCAAGTTTTTTGTCTTGAAAACTTATTCCAATGATAGTTTATACCTATAGAGTTAAAATTTAATAAAATTTATAAAAACAAACGCTCCCTCATAAAAATAGGGAGCGTTTTCTTTTATCGTATTGAATTATAAGTTTTTATGATACCTATTCTTCATCAAAATCAGCATCATCCATGCCTTCGGCATCAAAATCATCACCCATATCCAAGGCATCATCTAAATCGGCATCATCGGCACCATCAACCTCGGAATCCAAATCAATATCTTCATCATCACGAACTTGCATAGCGTCACTAACTTCACTATCAAGTAAAACACCTGAGAATTGTTCATCCAAATCAGCCAATTCTTTCTCAGCTGCCATAATTTCCATTTCTTCTTCTTCAGGTTCCTCAACTTCAACATATTGTTGTAAGCCCATAACCAAAGAACGTTGCAATTCTTCAACACTAACTGTGTTTTCAGCAATCTCACGCAAAGCAACAACCGTATTTTTATCGTTATCACGAGGTAATGTCAGCATAGAACCTGCCGCAATATCTTTTGCTCTTTGTGCTGCAACCATTAACAATTCATAACGGTTTGGAATTTTATCAATACAATCTTCAACTGTAACACGTGCCATTTCTAGTTATCCTATAAAATTAAAAAAAACTTTTTGTCTCTTATACATATTCTAAAAAACAAATGCAATAATAATTTTAAAAAATCGTGTAAAATTAATTACTAATCTCTATCGGAGCGGCAATAATTGAATACCTGGCATTCTGGAAAGAATCGCGTAATAATTCCCGATTCTTATAAACTTCTAAAATATCTTCTCTTGAAGCTCCATGCATTCTGAGCATTCCTTGCGTATTAATATCTAAAATTTCCATATTTTTATCGCCGACAATTTCTCGCATTTCTTCATCATAGACACCTGTTGCAAACATTTTAAGGCTAACAACGGTCGAATGACTTAAGGTAATCATACGATAAGCACGAATGGTCTTATCACAAGTATAAGCCCATTCTTCAGGCGTAAAACCTTCTTTAGCAACAACATGTTGCAAATATTTTTCTTCCCCTGCAATTCTCATTTTTTGCACCAAACGACGACAAGGATACATTAAATCCTTAACAGAATTCATAAAGGTTCCTCTTCCGTTTTCCATTTCCCACATATCCAAATAAGAACCGGCCCCGTAAATTCGTGCCATTACCTGAACATTATCTTGAAGCTTATTAAGTTCCGGAATTGTCCTTACAAAAGCCTTAATATCACCACTTGTTAAGGGCGAATTAACCGTGATATCAATCGTCCGCAAGTCACTCATATTAGAAGAATATTTTGTTTCCGCATCAGGAAAAAATTCATCTGCAGGAACAAGTTTTCTTATTAAATCGTATAGTTCATTATTACGCACCGATTTAGCAGGCTTTTCCAATCGTTGAGGCTGTTCCAGCGGTGTCTCATTACCGGGCCAAACTTCCGGCATTAAAAGAAAGTACAAATACGGCGATAAAAATTCAAGATCTTCAACATCCGCCAATTGCGGTGCTATACGCGTAGGAAATTTATTTTTAGTTTCTTTAATCCCCGGCATATTCAAAATTTTCTCAGAGATTGTCGGAACTGTGTGTAAATAAGGCCCAATATACTGATAATATTCCGGAGGAAGAACTGACAACGCCGCCATTAACATTTCTTCGTTGGCATCTTTAACTCTTTTTTCCGTTCCTCCGTATTGCGTAATTGTTGCCCGAAAAACAGCATCAAATATATTTCCGATATTCCAATGCCAATCATATTTACGATCATATACAACAAATTGATCTGCAAAATGCTCTTGCAGTTCTTCATAACTCGGCAATTCTTCATTTAAGTCTACAACAAAATATTTATCGTACTTTTCTTTATTCGGAATAGCGACCGTGGCAAAAACATTTACCGTTACAAAACAAATACAACAAATAAGAACTAAAAATCTACGCATCAATCTTTACCAATCTGACTTTGAAATTTAATATTGCACTCCCTTGAGCCGGAACATCAACGGTCCAACGCATCGCATGCGCATTTGTTTTTACGCCTTGAATATTCTGAGATAACATAGTCCATTCATTGTGCAGATATTGCTCATAAACGACCGTTACCGGAACATTTTTAGCATTCATAAAAGTAACACTAGCTTCTGCTTCAACAATATTCTCAGCAATTTTATTCATATTAACAATTTTTCCCGAAGCTGTAACATCAAAAGACTTTCCAATACGCAACTCTGTATCATCCCCGACAGCTAACTGACGAAAACTGGATTCTCCGACAAAAAGCATATTTCCCTTACTGTCATGATCATAAAAGCGCATAATTCCCTGCGGTAAAGGCTCTCCTAAATTAGATTCCGGATTATTAGCTAATTTAATATAGACATCCGAATTCACTTTTTTAAACTCATTACCTTGGCCGTTAATATTCAGATATAAAGGTGAATTAAGACGATATTCTTTTGCATATTTAATTTTATCTTTACGAAGTAAACTAACCTGTTTTGTTTGGTTATCAGCTATTGTTATTCTCTCCGGTAAAAAATAAACATGATATTCACCAACACTTTCTTCTTCAGGAAGTGCTGCTTCCATCATCATATCATTAGCAGCCACTCCGGCGCTTTTAGCCATCATCATAGGACGCACGGCTCTTGTTTGATAGGTTATATTCGCATCACCGGCAACTAATTGCACACGAGCCTTATTATAAGAAATTCCGGAAGTATTTTTAATACTCACCCACGATTTTAAATTAAGTTCATTATCATTAATAAATTCGGCAACATAATTTGTGCTCCAATGCAAACCATCCGTTAAATACATCAAATCCAACTTCTTCTCACCACTGTCTTGAGCAATAACACCTAAATTCAAAGAAGGCTCTGTTTGCAAATTATCAGGAAGTTCTTCCCAAATAATTCTTCCTGGAAAATCAAATTCTATTCCATACCCGAACTGCAAAACCGGACGCCCTGCATAAACATCTAAAACACGGGCTTTATCATAAATATTTTTAGCTTTATCTTCATCCCATACAACGGTTTTAACAATTTTTCCGATATTTTCTTTTGCTACATTTTCAGGAGATAACATTGCAAAATTATAATTTTGCTCAGTCACGATAATTCCTTCAGCGTTAACGATAACCGATTCGGGCTTTATTTGTCCGGAAACACCTGAAAACAAAACAGAACTACGACCACTTGGAAGCTTAACCGAACGAACATCTCTCACCAAAGCCGTATTATTATAAATACTTAAAGCCAAATCCGTATTTGTATCATTTTTTACCGTAATATCTGCGTATGCCGCTGAAATAAAAGAAAAACCAACAGCCATCGTTAAAAATAATTTCTGCATATTGCCTCCATGATAATCTCACCGCCCTCAATATAAACCATAAATTTGCAAAAAAAAAGTTATAAATGCAAATATTGCTAGACTCGCGGAACATATTGACTTAATATAAGGCATTATAAGATTTTAACAGATATAGGAGATGTAAAATGCCTTGGACTGATGAGATGGTTGAAAGCCTCAAAAAAATGTGGGATGAAGGTCTCTCTACCGGAGAGATCGGCAAACGTCTTGGGGTTTCTAAAAATTCTATTGTAGGAAAAGTTCATCGTCTGCAATTAATAGCACGCCCCTCTCCTATCAAAAAGAAAGATCCTAATACAGCTCCTAAAGCCAAAGAAAAAACTTCTTCTAAATCATCTGAAAAACCTGTAAAACAGGAAAAAACTAAAGCTGAAGCTAAAGAAGCTCCAAAAGCAGAAGTTCAACCGACACCAAAACCGCAGCCAGAAGCCAAAACTTCCGCTCCTGCTAAAAAAAGTCTTCCCGAAAAAGAACCGGAAGCTTATATGAATGTCTCAATTCCTGTCATGCATACCCCAAAAAAACCGGGAGATAAAATCACAGTCACTGATTTAGATAATCACACGTGTCGTTGGCCTTTAGGTGATCCGAAAGATGAAAATTTTCATTTTTGTGGCGCCCCTGTTCGTATTGGGCAAACTTATTGTGAAGAACACGCAGCCATCGCTTATGTAAAAAATCTAAAAAAATAGATTGAGTGAATATCATTCTATTTAAACTGATAGAGCTATCATTAACATCTATATTTAAACTTGGAAATTTTTACAGATTTAAAAAAGTAGATTTGTAGAATTTCCTTTTTTAAAAAAATTACAAAAAAAATGAACCTTTTTAAAATACTTCTCGTTATAGCTGATGTAAGGAGAAAAAAATGACTGATATTTCCGCATTACTACAAGAAGCAAAACCCTTATATCGGGAACGTAAAAAACGCCGTCAGCAGATACGTGCAACTTTACTTGTCCTGTTATGCCTCGGCGGATTTTCATTAAGTCTGCCAAAATCAGATTTGAACTTCAATATTGATGAAGAGCTTTATCTGACAGAAAATGGCGGAGCAATTGAAGATTTAGGTTTACCAACCGATGATTGGGGATTACTGAAAGTCAGCTAATGCAAGATATCATTTCAACTTACAAAGGCAAAATCCGAGCCATCATAAAAAAAATGACCGGTTATTATAATGAAGATATTGAACAAACGGTTTATATTAAAACATGGCAAGGTTTTTCCAAATACCAAAACCAAGGCAAACTGTGTCAATGGATTGGAGTTATAACAGCAAATGCGTGCCGTGACTATTTTAAAGGCCGGCAATATCATTCTGAATTACACCAAGACAATGATGAAGAAACACTTGAAAATATTGCTGAGGAAATTGATCCTGAAATTCTTTTAGATAAAAAAATTCGTCAGCAAATTATTTTGAAAGCCGTTAACAGTCTGCCAAAAAAAATGAAAGAAATTATTATTCTTTGCGAATATGAGGACTACACCATTAAACGGGCGGCAAAAAAATTAGGAATTTCAGAAGGAACAGTAAAATCACGCCTTTTTAATGCCAGGAAAATATTGGCTGAAGTTTTAAAACCTTTACAAGGAGAATAAATATGAAAAAGTTATATTTGGCTTTATTATGTGCAACAGCTTTAACTTGCGGAGCTAATATGGCTTACGCGCAAGAAGACAACACTATGCCACCGCCTCCACCACATCATAGCGAACAAAATATCCAAAAACATCATGAAAAAATCGAAAATAAACTCGCTGATGACTTAAAGTTAACGGACGAACAAAGAAGCAAAGCTAAAGAATTAAGAAAGGCATCTCGCGAAAAAATAAAACCATTAATAGATGAAATGAAAGCATTACGCAAAAAAATGGATGAAATCAGAAAAGAAAATATGACTGCTTTTGAAGAGTTATTAACTCCGGAACAAAAAGAAACATTTGAAAAAATAAAAGCAGAGCGCAAAGCAAAACATGAAAAAATGATGAAAAAGCATCATCATCGTCCAATGCCGCCAATGCCAATGGAATAATGTAACTATTAAAGGGATTTGAATAAAATGAAAAAATTTATCATCATTTTATGTGCCGCCACATTATTCGCCACACAGGTTGAGGCTCGCCATTTCGGAGGGCATCACCACAAAGCATGGGGCGGACCGACAATTCACAGCCATTCTCATCATCATAGAGGCGATGCGATTGCTGGATTTGTAACCG
This sequence comes from uncultured Azospirillum sp., assembly GCA_946623145.1. Lineage (GTDB taxonomy): Bacteria > Pseudomonadota > Alphaproteobacteria > RF32 > CAG-239 > Scatocola. Next base: position 1,455 of record CAMOQT010000048.1, on the reverse strand, counting down.
GCTTGATCGGAGGAACTCTTCTTAACGCGGCCTTCAATCAACCCAGCTCAACAACCCTAACAACAAGTTATACCCCTGTTGTTTACACTAATCCTGTTGTAACAACTCCTGCCATTGTCACAACACCGACTGTTGTTTCAACGCCGGTAGCTCAAGTTGTTCCTGTAACAATGACGACGCAGCCTTGTTACACAACCACAAATTTGGTAACAGGAGCAATTTCAACACATTGTTCAAGTACAATCATATCGTCTCAGGTTTTTGTCTCAAACTAAAACCAAAGACACTCGCAAATGTCCCTCAACCGAGGGACATTTTTTATAATGATATTTTAATTTTTTAATGCTACAATAAAGCATACTTGAATAGAAGTGGAGAACGACAATGTCTGAGCCCAAAAACTTTTATTATCATTTCAAACCGCTTAATTTTTGGCTTTTGTTAAATATCATATTGACCACCATAATTGGTTGTTGTTTAGCAAATTTTCATTCTTGCCGCTATATGCCGCAATTTTACATTTTGACAGGATTAATGATTGTTTCATGGGGAGGGTGGATATTTAAACATCTTTTCAAACAAAAATTAGCAACAATCACGGATGAATATATAAAAATAGACCATTGCCAGCCACTATTATGGGAAAATGTTATTGATGCTGAAGAAAAAATTGTTAACTGCTGTTTTAAACAATTTAAGGTAATCATCCTAAATACTGTCCCAAATATGAAATACAAATATAACTTTTTACAAAAACATAACGGCGAGTTCACACCTTTTTCGCTTCCTTTATATGAGGTTATTAGCAAAGAAGATGCCGCTGCATTACAAGAAATTGTTGCCGATAAAGTCAAATATACTTCTCTATCAGAAGAGGACGAAGATGAAAATGAACCTATCAGACCAAGACATTGAAAAACTATCTGCCCGGATTCATGCTATTTGGAGCCGTTGGTTTTTGCACCACCGCAAAAATGCCTCTGCACAAAATCTACGCCGTTGGACAAGACTAGCCTACACGGCTTATGAAAAACTTCCGGAAGAAGAAAAACAAAAAGATCGTAATATTCTGAAAGAATTACTAAAAGATATGGATATCTGATTACTTTTCAGCTGGTAACTCTCTTTCTAAAACAAATAAAAACGCTTCTCGAGAAAAAAACAAAGCTGTCCGCCGATTTTCTCTTTCCATAGCTTTAACGACCCAACCTTCGCGCGCTTCTTTGTTAAGAGCCTCAGTCAAGCGACGAGGATTAACTTTGGCACTGTTAAATAAAATACTTGAAATAGCACTCTCAGCATATAAAAAAATTTTATACTCTTTCATCGGTCTATCCTTAACACATATTATTTAAACAAATGCTATTATAATTTCACAATAAAGTCAAACCTCAGGCCACAAAAAAACCACCCGAAGGTGGTTTTTTTAAGAGGCGCTGTTCGGTTGGCTTGAGC